>JAFXTB010000137.1 GCA_017525225.1 Kiritimatiellia bacterium | reverse complement strand
CCATGCGGAATCATCGTCAACTTCTATCCGAAGTTCGCCACCATCGAGCGGTATTTCTACGATACGGACAAACGCGAGATCCTCACCTCAGATGGGAATCCGTTCCAAAGTCGGCAAACGGGCACGGGCGAGTTAGCCCGCGCACCTCTCTCAAAGTTGTTTTTACCAGTTGTTCTGGTTGTTTCCAAAACTCAATACGCATGGGTGAATTACGGAGATGCGCCCGACGGGGGGGAATCACGGGAAGGTCTCGTCTACGATGTAGACGGGGCGCACGGACGTTGTGAACGGGATGGCCTGTCCGGAAAGTCGGGCGAGCGCGTAGCGCGCCATCGTCTCGCCTGCGTCCACGGGATCCAGCTCCATGCGCGTGACGCCCTTCCAGTGGTAGGGTCCGTTGCCTCGGTTGGACCATGACACGACCCGCACATCCTCCGGCACCCTGACCCCGTAGCGCGCGAATGCGAGGAACGCGCCCACGGCCGCATAGTCGTCGTTGAAGAACAGGACTTCCGGCATTTTCCAGCCTGGATCGGCCAGCAGCCGGCTGAACGTCGCGATGGCGCCCCGTTCCACGGCCTCCCTTCCGTTCTTCTCGACGGTGACGAAGGACACCTCTATTTTCTCCACCTGGATGCCGGCCTTTCGCAGCGCCTTTCCGCACGGGGCCATCGACGCGCCGGCGGTGACTTCGCCCACGTGCTTCACGCCCCGCGCCAGGCAGTGGGCCACGAAGTCCGGCACGGCGGCGGTGTCGTCCATGCTGATGAAGTCGGTGCAGCCGGGCGGCGGACGGCGCGTGTCGCCCGTGAACATGAACGGCACGCCCTTCGCGTGCAGATGCCGCCGCACGCCGTACGCATCGAATGTAAGGGTCGTCAGGTCGTGCCGCTCCAGAAGCAGCGAATCCAGAAGCGAGTAGTCAGGGCGGCCCTCGGGGTCCAGGAACACCGTCACCTGCGAGACCTGGTATCCAGACTGCAGCAGCCGTTCGCGCAGGATGCCGTCCATGATGGAGATTATGTAGTTGTCGTAGCGCTGCGTCTCGACCATCAGGACATGTCCCTTGCGGCGCAGATACTTCGCGTCGAGCACCACGGTGCCGATGCGCGGATGCGACTGCACCAGCCCCTCGCCGCGCAATCTGCGGAACGCGAGGCGCGAGACGATGGCGCTGACGCCCGCCTCGCGCGCAAGCGCGTCCATGTTCGGCAGCACATCCCCCGGCCGGTAGTAGCCATGGAGTATCGCGCGGCGCAACCCATCCGCCAGCTGGTCTACGAGATGCTCCTTCCGGGCACGGTCTATCCTGAAAGGAAGCTTCTTCATCGCCGGCCGTCGCGCGTACGCCGTGCCCCTCTCACAAGCGTGATGGTCACGCGGTCCGTGGACGTCACGCCCAGGAACCGGCACTCGGCCGCCGGGGCGTCGCCATAGACATGTTCACCCGCGCGCAGAGGCAGCTTCACGGGCGCCTGGTCCGCCGCCACGCCTGCACCGTCCATGCGGACCGCCGGCTGCACGGAAAGCGTCTGGCCGTCCAGAGAGGATCCGCCCTCGATCTCGAATACCGGCTTCAGCCCGGCCGTGCGCCCGAAATCAACCACCAGCGTCTCGCCCTTGTTCACGACTATGCGGTCCACATCCCTGTACCAGCGGACGATCTGGCCATCGCGCAGTATCCACATCTGCGCGGGCGGCAGGGGCGGCAGGATCCCCCGCTCTGCGACGTCCATCGCCTCGCCGATCGCATCGAAGGAACGTGAACCCATGTCGCGGTAGCGCGGCAGGGTGCGCGCCCAGTTCGCCATGAGGAACCCCTTGAGACGGTCGGGCGAGAGATTCGCACGGCAGAATTCGACCGTTCCCACGAAGTTCTCCTGGCATGCCCAGTTCGACCCGCAGGGCATCTGGTCGTATCCCGCCTTGTCGAGCGCGAGATACCATTTCACGGCCTTCTCGTCCCCCTTGAACGTTGCGCCGTAGTACCAGTTGCTCAGCAGCGTGGACTTCGGGCAGCGCGAGATGAACTCGTCGGGATGCCGCCAGCCGGCGTCCGCCCAGCACCAGGGGCGCATACCCTTCTTCTCCACGGTCTTGAGGAACCACAGGAAGTCGTGCCACCAGAGCGCGCCCTGGCGCGCCACCGAGAAGTCAGCGTACGTCTGCCCCATGGATTCCTCGTCGTAGCCGAGATGGAGGAAGCGGGGATGACCGAAGATCTCGGCGATGTCGCCTATGAGATCTTCGCACACCCTGTAGTATTCCGGCGTGGAGACCAGGCGATGGTAATCCTTGAGCCACGAGTCGTGCGAGGTGGAGAAGTTGAGCTTGGGAATGGCCTCGATGCCCATCTCCTTGAGCTGCGCAACCTCGTCGCGCATCCTCTGCGGCGACCAGGACCCCTCGATCGCAAGCTCGGGATGGCTTGGATACCGCACTCCGTCGCCCACGTCGATCACCACCTGGTTCATGCCCAGCTCGCGCATGCGGTTCTTCCATTCATTCCAGAGCGGCTCGCTGAAGAGCAGCTTCGGCGAAAGTCCGCGTATCTTGCGGTATATCGTCTCGTACCGCTCCGGCGGACGGTCATACCACATGTTTGTGCTCAGATGGACCAGATAGGACCATGTATACTTGCTTTTCACTTGCTTTTCTCCCTTTCAAGTTTCCATTCCACTGCTATCCCATGTTTCAGGACGGACGGGCGCGCGGGACGCGCGCCCCCGGCGCGGCTTACGGCACCGTCACGGAGTCGGCGCAGAACGGGAAGTTGTTCCCGGCGGACGGCGCGAAGCAGAAATAAACTAAGCCGCGGAAATTACTACTGCTGGGCGAGCTCTGCTGGAGCACCATCGTGGAGCAGGTCGGCTTGTAGTACACGGTCTTGCCCTTGCTCTTCTTCCCCGTGTCGTACGTCAGCGTGGCGACTGCCTTGCCGTTCGGCGTCACCTTGACCGACAGCGCGCAGCTCTTGCCGCCCACGTCCACGGTGTACTTGAACACCTTGTACTTCGCCTTCTTGCTGGTGTAGAACACCTTCGCGCCGATGGCCTTGTACGTCGAGCCCCAGAGATTCTGCAAAGTGTCCGCGTATACTCTTTCCCCGTATTCGCCGATTTTGTCACCCCACCAGTCCGAACGGACAAAGACCTCGCCACCGGTGCTACACGGCGAAACGTGGATAAAGAAGGGTCTCTCGAGGTACTTGGTCACGGTCTTCCACTTGCCCTTCACCTTCTCCTTCTCCTTGTACGCGTACTTCGCCGTCACTTCGACAGTGTATTCATTCGCAGAACCCGCGCTGAAGCACGGTGCGCTGAACGTCCACGTCTTCATCTTATCGTCCCCGTCGTTGTAGATGAGCTTTCCGCTGATCTTGCCGGCGCTCGTCACGCTCACCGTCGCAAGGCCGCAGTAGGAATTGTCAGAATACTTCGTGACGCCGCCGTTGAACGAACCCTTCGCCCACGTCGGGAGCCCGTTCACCTTCAGCGCCACGCGCTGCGTCACGGTGTTGCCGTTCAGCGCCGCCTTCACGGTGACGAGATACGTGCCCGCCTTCGTCGTGTAGCCCTTGAAGCCCAATTTCCCGCCGCCGAGATCGACGAGCGCGATTCCCTTCGGCAGGCCGCTCGCCGTCACCGTCACGCCCTCCGCGGCGCGGAAATCCATCAACTCGCCGTACTTGAGGCCGATCGAGCATTCGGCCACCTCTCCGCCGGCATTGTTGAAATCGAGCGTCGGCTTTTTCCAGTACGCCTCTACCTTCCAAAAGATCTGCGCGGTCTTGGCGACGGTCTTCTTGCCGCTCTTCACGTTCTTCGTGAACGTCACCACGTACGTTCCCGCCTTCGTGGGCGTGCCCACGATAGTCTGGCCTGTCTGCTTCAGGTACTTGCCCGTCTTCTTCTTGGGGTTCGAGTAGGCGTACGTATCCTTCGCCGCGAACGTCAACCCCGGCGGCAGCCCCGTCACCTTCACGACATTGCCGCCAAGCGCCGAGACGTCGTCCTTCAGGTTCCAGTTCACGACCGAGTCGTGCGCCACCGAAAGCTTGTCAGCCAGCGCGCCAAAGAGCGCCGCATCCGCGGCCTTTGGCGGCACGGTCACCTTGTACTTCAGGGTTTCGTAGTAGCCGCCCACCTTCTTCTTCGCCGTGATGGTGAACACCCCCGCCTTCGTGGGCGTGCCGTAGACGGTGTCGGCTTCTGCGACCTTCTTGATGTACTTGGCCGTGTACTTGAGGCCCTTCGGAAGTCCCGTCAACGTCCAGCCCACGCCGAAGCCCTCAAGCCAGGCGGTGCCCGTCTTCGTCACCTTCACGCCCAGCGGCAACTCGCCGAGACTCTTTACCTTCTGCGCCTTCACGTCCATCAGCAGCGGTACCGTCTCCGTCCTGCCGTTCGCGGTGATGACGAGGTACGCCGGGGTCGTCATGTAGTCGAGCGCGGCCGTGGGCACGCCTTCGAGCCACCATGTCGATTTCGCCTTTGTGACGACCTTGCCCTTCTTGTTCTTCACCGCCGCGTTGTACTTGAGCTTCAGCCCGGCCGGGAGGCCCAGCGCCTTCACGCTGTACGGCGTCCCGTCCGTCGGCACCGCGTACCCCATCGCCGCAAGCGTCTTCTTGAAGTACCTGCCCGCCTGGATGTAGGCCATTGGATACAGGAACGGCTTTTCCGCGCGCGGCCCCGTTTCGCCGGCCACCGTCACCGTGCTCCCGCCCTTGCCGACGGAGTAGCCCTCACCCCCGTTTGCGACGACCCGCGTGTCCGTCCCGTCGATGGTGATGTCGCCGCAGGTGATCGTTCCGCCAAAGGTTCCGCCGCCGCCGATGCCGGCCGCCGAACTGTCGCCCAGGGCGTCAACGGTGCCACCCGTGATGGTGATCGTTCCACAGGTGCCGTCCGTTCCGGTGCCGATGCCCGCCGCCAGCGTTCCGCCCGTGGCGGTTACATCGCCGCCTTTGATGGTGATACTACCGCACGTGCCGTTCATTCCGCTGCCGATGCCGGCGGCGTGCGTATCGCCCGCCGCATTGACGACGCCGTCCTCGATGACGATGTTGCCGCAGTCGATCTTGTAGCCGCCGCCGATGCCCGCGCCGCCATTGGAAATGGAGAATTGCCCGACGTCGTGGCTTTGCGCCGTCAACGATCCGCTCCCCTTGATGGTCAGCGTCTTGCCGGGCATCACATGGATGCCGGGATAGGTCTTCTGGAATCCCTGGACGAAGTTCTCGCCTTCGAGGACAAGCGTCGTATCGCCGATGCAGGTGATGCCCGCGAAAGGATAGCTCTCGTCGTTAATGCCGTAGATCGACACATCTCTGAGCGTCACCGTGCCGCCGAGGAGACTTATCTTGCACTCGCCGTCAAGCGTCCCCGTCAGGACCGCGCCGTTCGAGAATACCGTATCTTCCGCGATCATGCTCAGATTGCAGGTCGAGATGTAGCGCGTCTGGAGGTACAACCCCGAAGTGGCCTTCCTGTCGTTCAGGCTGGGATCCACGGTGATGGTGCCGCATGTGCCGGTCTCGCTCCTGCCGATGGGCAGCAACCCGCTTGGACCGCGCGTCGCCTCGACGTGCCTGATGCCCGGTCCGATCGTGATGTCGCCGCACGCGGCGTTATGGCCACCGCCTATGCCGGGACAATTGTCGCCGCCGATGGCGGTTATGCTGCCGCCCTCGATGACGATGTTGCCGCAGTCGATCTTGTAGCCGCCGCCGATGCCGGCCGCGGCGCCATTGCCCTCGTTGCTGCTTCTCGCCGTCAGCGAGCCGTCGCCCTTGATCGTCAGCGTCTTGCCCGGGGGAACGAAGATGCCGGGGTAGTAGTAGAATCCATCGACGATGTTGTCGCCCTCGAGGATGATCGTGGCGTCGCCCTCGCACGTGAGGCCCGCGAACGGATATTTGTTGGAGTTCTCGCCGTAGATCTTCAGGCCCGAAAGCGTCACCGTCGCGCCGTCTGCGATGGAAATCTTGTATTCGTCGAAAGAGGAGAACGACCCCGTCAACGTCGCGCCGTCTTCCACCGTCCTCGGCCCTGTGAGCGCGTCGAGCTTCACGATCGAACTTCCGATGTAGCGCGTCGGCCCGATGGTCTCGTCGCTCAGCCCGCTTTCAACCTTCACCATGCCGCCCGAACCGGAATAGCCCTTGCCGATCGGGTTGGTGGCGCTGTCGCCGCGCGTCGCGGTGACGTGGGAGATTCCGTTGCTGATGGTGATGCTGCCGCACGCGGCGCCATAACCGCCGCCGATGCCGGCGGCGTACTGGCCGCCCACGGCGGTGATGTCGCCGCCCGCGATGACGACGTTGCCGCAATCGATGTTGTAGCCGCCGCCGATGCCGGCCGAGCGGCTGGCCCCGGAGCCCGTGGTGCCACCGCCATACGCGGCGAGCGAGCCGCTACCGGTGAACGTCAGCGTCTTGCCGGCGGGCACATGGATGCCGGGGCAGTCCTTGTAGTTGCCCTTGACCATGTTGTCGCCCGCAAGGTAGATGGTCGCGTCGCCCTGGCATTCGAGACCCGCCCACGGATACTTCGTGTTGTTGTAGCCGATGATGGACACGCCTTCGAGAAACACCACCGCGCCATTGGCGATGGTCAGCTTCCCGGCCCCCGAGAATGTACCGCGCAGATGCGTTCCGGTAACGATATACGTGTCGCCGCCTGAGAGCAGCGAGAAGTCGCCGTTCCATGAGACCCTGCGAAAGCCCGAGACATTGTTCCAGTCGTACAGCCCATCGGCCAAGGTGACCTCGCCGCATTTGCCGTAGTCGCCCGCGCCGATGGCAATGCTGCCGCTGCCGCCTGCGTCCGCATAGACGCATGTGCCGTTCCCCGTCGCAAGTGTGATGGAGATGTTGCCGCATGTGCTGCTGACTCCGGGAGAAAGCTGCTGCAAGATGTACGAGTGTCCGCCGCCGCCGATCGCCGCGGCCGCGATGCCGCCGGCGGCGAAGACGGTACCGCCGTTGATGGCGATATCGCCGCATCTGGCGTTGTATCCGCAGCCGACGCCGGCGCCGCCTGCATAGCCCGTTACCGAACGCGGGGCGGAACTGACATAGTTCGTGACGTTGCCGCCGCCGCCACAGGCGGAAATCCAGCCATAGTTGATGGTGATGTTGCCGCACGACCCCTTTGTCCCGGTGCCTATGCCCGCCGCGATGACGCCGCCCGTGGCCGCGATGGTGCCGCCATCGATGACGATGCCGCCGCATGAGCCGTTGGCGCCTCCGCCGATGCCGGCGCCGCCGACGCTCTGGTAAAAGTATTTGGACGAGCCAGCCACGCCAAATATGTCTTCCCCGTCCCCGCCTGTGGCGACGATGGTGCCGCCTTTGATGGTGATGGCGCCGCAGGACTCGTATCCGCCGCCAATGCCGGCGCCGCCAGAGCGGCCTTTGGCGGTGACGACGCCGCCGTTGATGGTGATGCCGTCGCATCTGGCGTTGTATCCGCCGCCGATGCCGGCGGCGCGAGTGCCGCCTATGGCGGTGACGGTGCCGCCTTCGATGGTGATGGGACCGCATGTGCCGTTGTCGCATGCGCCTCCGATGCCGGCGCCGCCAGAGCCGCCGATGGCCGTAATGTCGCCATTCTTGATGACGATGCGGCCGCTGTCGCCTTTTTCGACATAGAACTCGCTCCCGCCACCGCCGATGCCGGCGGCGTTATCGGCGCCGACAGCCGTCAGCGAACCGTCGCCCTGGATGAAGAGCCAATTGGTCGCGGCGACGGCGATCGCAGGGAAGGATCTTGCATGGCCGGCGTTGGGCAGTTCGCGAAATCCGTGTACGGTGTTCACGCCGGAAAGGATGATTGTAGAGCTGCCGAGACACGTGATGCCCGCCCACGAGCCTTCGGACGTGCCGACGCTGTTTGTGGTGATTGTCACGTTCGAAAGCGTCACCGTCGCGCCGTCTGCGATGGATATCTTGCACTTATGGGTGAGCGTGCCGGTGACGGTATCGCCATCGGCGATTGTCGTATTGGAAGTCACATGCGACAGGTCGATCGTCGCCGCCAACGCACCCGTGGCGAGACAGATTACCGCCGCGATTGCTGCCAGTATTCTTTTCATTACCTGTTTCCTTTCGGTTGCTCACTTTCCAAATTTGCCGACATTATATCATATTTTTTGTTCGCCTGACGGAAGTGTTCACTTTTTCTTAAAAAATCTCCGGCCCTCCTTTTTCACGCCGGCGGCAGTTCCTCCACCAGCTCCTCCACGATCAACCACCCATGCCGAGAGCGGGCGCGCGGGACGCGCGCCCCTACCGTGCGGTCGCGACGGGACGCGCGCCCCTACCATGCGGTCGCGACGGGACGCGACCCCCTACCGGTAGGGTCACGCGTCCCGCGTGACCGTGAACGCGGCTTACGGAATCACCGACACGGAGACGGCAAAGCCGGGGAAGTTGTTCGCCGCAGATGGCGCGAAGAAGAGAGGCATATCGCCCGTGAAAGCATCTGCATCGGGTGCCGCGGTCGGGATCAGCACCGTCTGGCACGTCGGCTTGTGGATCACCTTCACCGTCTTCTTCGTCTTCGGATCCTTCTTCGTCTTGCCCGTGTCGTAGGAGAGCGTGGCCGTCACCGCGCCCGAGGGCATCACCTTCAGCGAAAGCGCGGCGAAATAGGTCAGTTCCGGCAGGGCCGCCTCGCCATTCTTGATGAAAGCGACGTCGCCCGTCTCGTTGGTGTAGATGCCGTACGCGAATGTCTTGTACGGCTTCTTCTTGCTCGTGTAGAAGAGCCGCTTGCCCACGGCCTTGTAGGTGGTGCCCCACAGGTTCTGCCACGCGTCGATTTCGGTGATGGCCTGGTAGGGCCCGCTCGCCGAGCGGGCCGCCTCCACCAGCGTCGCGAAGCCGCGGATGGGGACATCGGGGACATTGGGGACGATGGGGACAGGCGCGACCGTGAGCGCGAACGTGCGCGTGATGGTCTTCGTGACGGTCTTCCACTTGCCCTTCACCTTCTCCTTCGCCTTGTACGAATACTTAGCCACCACGTTCGAGCAGGTGAAAGTATCGGTCGCAGCAAGCTGCGACCCTCCCTGGTAGGGGCGGCTCGCCGAGCCGCCCGCATCAACGCTGATTTGCGAGCCACTGGCCT
>JAFXTB010000136.1 GCA_017525225.1 Kiritimatiellia bacterium | reverse complement strand
TCATGGAAACTGAAGACGGGAACGTCCTAGTATCGATTCCGATCCGCTTTCAGACCGTCTGCGGACGCCGGCGGCTCGTCGTCGTCGGGCAAGGCGAGGTGAACGACATCGACCTTGACGAATCGGGGACGCTCATACGATTGTTCGCCCGCTCACGGGAATGGACACGGCTTCTCGAAAGCGGGGCGTTCGCCGACGTGAAGGAGCTTGCGGAGGGGTTGAAGATGGACCGACCATACGTGGTTCGCGTCCTCCGCCTCGCCAATCTTTCGCCGAAGATACTCCGTGCGGTCATAGCCAAGGAACTCCCGAACGATTTCTCGACCGAGCGGCTCTTCAACATCAAGAGCGACCTCTGGAGCGAACAGGAGAGGGAGATAGGCCTCGCATAGCCGATTCACGTCATCCAATGCTTCCTGCGGCATGGTCTTTCGGCCATGCCGTTTCTGTCTCGTGTGCATTTGCACACATTCCCGACATAAAGTTCTCTTTGCGCCCAAAATCGGTCTATGAAAGAATGTGCGCATACCAGACTTGAAGTTTGCATAGGGAATCGGAGAAACGGGCGTTTTCCCTCGAAAACGTCGTGTTGACTAAAGTCACGCGGCGGAGATACAAAAGGGGCGAAAAAGCCCCGGTAAAGCCCCGCAGCGTGGTTTCCGCCACACACGGCAGAGAACTCGCCAAAAGCAAAACAGCCCCGTGTATTGGGCTTTATACGCGAATCTATGAAAAAGAAAAAATCGGAGTTCTCTCCGATTTCGATAGTATTTGGTGGCCAAGGCCGGGATCGAACCGGCGACACGCGGATTTTCAGTCCGCTGCTCTACCAACTGAGCTACCTAGCCACGTTGCAGCAACCGTGAATGGTAGGGGCGCAGGGATTCGAACCCTGGACCCAGTGATTAAGAGTCACTTGCTCTACCAGCTGAGCTACGCCCCCATTCACCGTCCCGACTGGAGCGAGCTAAGGGACTCGAACCCTCGACAACCACCTTGGCAAGGTGGCACTCTACCAACTGAGTTAAGCTCGCCTGTTGGTCGAAAACGGCGACAAGTATATCATAACTTCAGTGGACACGCAAGAGGGAAAATGAAAAAGTATTTCTCCCATTACGCGTTGATATGTTGTATAATGGTGCGCATGGAAAACAAGGTCTCTAAATCCTTACGGTCTGGGGTGTCCCGCCGTTCGTTTCTAGGCGGCGCGGGCGATGCGCTTGCGCTGCCATGGCTCGTGCCCGCCTCCGCGCTGGGACTCGATGGTACCGTCGCACCCTCGAACCGTATCGTCATGGCCGCCATCGGTATTGGAAGACGCGGGATCAGCGATCTGCGCGGCTGGGTATTGCCGGAGAGAGATGTCCAGTTCGTAGCCATCTGCGATGTGCGCAAGGAGCGCCGCGATGCGGTCAAGGACCTCGTCGACAAGCACTATGGCACCAGGGACTGCGCTCAGTACATCGATATGAAGGAGGTGCTGGCGCGGCCGGACATCGATGCCATCCTCACCGCTACCGGCGACCGTTGGCATGCCGGTGTCGCCATCCTTTCCATGCGTGCAGGGAAGGATGTGTATACCGAGAAGCCGGCGTCCATGACCGTGCGCGAAGGACAGGCCGTGGTCGCCACGGCGCGGAGGTTCGGACGCGTCTATCAGGCGGGCATGCAGCGCCTCAGCGAGCCGAACTTCGTCGTCTGCAACGAACTTGTCCGCCTCGGTCGACTTGGCGAGGTCAAGACCGTCTACGCCCACCTTGCGCCCGGCGGCAACGTCAACCTGTCGCGCCAATGGCTGCCGGCCGAGCCTCAGCCGCCGCGTGAGGAGGTGGATTGGGACGCCTGGCTCGGTCCATGCGCGTGGCGTCCGTACAACAGTTCATATCTGCGCGGCGCCTGGCACCGTGACCACGACCTCTATACCGGCATCATAGGCGAATGGGGCTCGCACACGTTCGCCCAGTGCCATGACGCCCTTGGCATGGAAGACACGTCGCCCGTGTTCTATCCAAGCTTGCGCACTCCCGTTCCCGATGGCCTTCGCATGCGCTTTGCGAACGGCGTGGAGATGGTGACGGTGCAGCGTGGATGGCGCGGCACGTGCGGCGTCCGCTACGTGGGCAGCGAGGGGTGGGTCTCGTGCGCGGATGGCTACACGATGCCAGAGGTTTCGCGGCCGTCCCTGCTTGCCGACTACCAGAAGATCCTTGCCGACTACTGCGTGCGGACGGGCTATACCGGCCAGAATCACTTGCGCCAGTTCCTCAATTCGGTGAAATCGCGCACAAAGACCATCGCCAACCCGGTGATGATGCACCGTTCGATGACGACCGTCCATTGCGCCAACATCGCCCAGTGGCTCGGTCGCGACATGACCTGGGATCCCGTGAAGGAGGAATTCGTCGGCGATCCCGAGGCCAACCGCATGCTCTCCCGCGCCCAGCGCGAAGGCTGGCAGATAATCTAGTGAATAGGTGATAGTGAATAGTGAATAGTCAGGTGAAGGGTGAAGAGATGAAGAAAGCATTTATGGTTTGTTGTCTGGCCGTCCTGGGGGTGTTTGCCGCCGAGCTGAAGCATCCTGCGTTCCGCATGACAGAGCAGGAACTGCTGGCGGTGTTGAAGGAGAACGGCCTCAACGACAAGGTCACGGCCTGCCAGGAGCTATGCCACAAGGGAACTGCGGCGTGCGTGCCGACGCTGGCCGCGCTGCTCGCAGACGCTACCGAGCCGCCGCTCTTCCATGCTGCGCGCTACGGATTGCAGAACATCCCAGGTCCAGAGGCCGAGGCCGCGCTCGCCGCAGCGCGCGAGTCAGTGAAGGACGCGTCGCGTCGCGCCGCTCTGGATACCTCCCTGCGCATACGCAAGGAGCCTGTAATGCCAGGCTATGCCGGCGCCGCCGCGGCGATCACCGCGTTTCCCCCGAAGACCGCCGTGCAGATGGGCGACCTGTCCACCGTGCCGGCGCTCGTGGATGCGGCCCTTGGGACGGGCTTCGAGGCCACGTTCGCCCGTCGCCAGCTTGTCGGCTTCCCGAACGACGGCATCGTGGAGCGTCTGCTCGCGTTTGTCGACGGTCCCGACCCGAAGAAGGCGCGTCTGGCCGTGGGCGTACTAGGCGACAGGCGCGTACGTTCCCTGCTGCCGCGTTTCCTCGCGCTGGCGCGTACGACGAAGGACGCCGGGTTGCGCACCGAGGTGTTCAAATCCCTTGCCACGCTCTGCGATCCCGAAGATATCTCCGCTCTGCTTGCTTTGCTGAAGGAGTTCCCTCGCGAGGATCGTCTCGCCGGTTCCATCATCCGTCTCGCCACGCGCATGTTCGAGGCGGACGATGCGGCCGTGACCGTGATCAGGGCGGAGTACGGGTACTACGGCAACGATGTCGTCACCGGGGCCGACGGCAAGCCGATTGCGCGTCCTTTCGCCGATGTGCTGGACATGGTGCGCTCGCTCGTGGCGGGCGGCTCGCGCTCGATAATGGCGGGCAACCGCCTGGCAGGGCACGGCGGCTTCGCGCGCGATCCCGCCCCCGGGAAGTATAAGGAACTGCATCTCACGTACCGGATAGGCGATGGTCCGGAGATGTCCACAATCACCCGTGAGAACGACGAGGTGCACCTCGTGTCGTCGCGCCTGCCGGAAACGCTGGCGAAGTCGCTTGTGGCCGCCGCGCAGGCGGCGACAGGCGATGAGCGGGTGGCGCTGGTGCGCATACTCGACACTCTCGAGCGCCGCGGCTCTGTGCCAGGCGCCGAGGCCGTGCTGTTTCGTCCGATATTCAACGGCCGCGACCTCGCAGGCTGGAGCCAGCAGGACGGTTTCTTCTCCGTGCGCGACGGTGCGATCGTGGGTGAGTCCACGGCGGAGCATCCCTGCAAGCCCAACCACCATCTCGTCTACACTGCCGAGGAGCTTTCCGACTTCGAGCTTCGCGCCGAGTTCCGTCTTTCGAAGGGGGCCAACAGCGGCATCCAGTTGCGCTGTCCGGTGCAGCTCGTCAGGGACAATGGCTACCAGGCGGACATGGACGGTGGCGGCAGTATCGTGGGATTCCTCTATCACCCCCGCCAGCACCTCGTGGGCGAACGCGGGACGGATGTGGCGATCGACTCCTCCGGAAAGAAGAAGGTCGCGCGCTTTGCGGACGGCAAGGCCCTCCAGCGGCTCTACCGCGTAGAACAATGGAACGACATCCGCGTGAAGGTTGAAGGACGCACGATCACAGTGTGGATCAACGGTGTTCGCACCACCTCCGTGGAAGATCCGCGCATGGAATTCTTCCCGGCGAAGGGGCATATTGCGCTCCAGCTCCACCAGGGAAAGCCCATGAAGGTGGAGTTCCGCAACATCCGCATCAGAAATTGAAGTGAAGGATCGCAGCCGGCAGGAGGCTAGAGATGAAGAAGATAGTGGTACTTGGTTCCACCAACACGGACATGGTGATCACCGGAAGCAAGATCCCCGTGCCCGGCGAGACGGTCTCAGGAGGGACCTTCATGATGAATCCCGGCGGCAAGGGCGCGAACCAGGCCGTGGCCGTGGCGCGCCTCTCCGCGAGGCGTCGCTCCTGCGTGTTCATCGCAAAGGTGGGAAATGATCTCTTCGGACGCGATTGCGCCGCCAGGATGCGCAAGGATGGCATCGATGCCCGCCTGGTGGTGGACGCCCGCGAACCGTCCGGTACGGCGCTGATCCTTGTGGATCGGCATGGACAGAACTGCATCTCCGTGGCGCTTGGCGCCAACGGTACGCTTTCCCCCGCAGATGTTGAACCGTTCGCCGGCGACATCCGCTCCGCCGCCGCCCTGCTGATGCAGCTTGAGACGCCCGTCGAAACGGTGCTGTGGGCGGCCAAGACCGCGCATGACGCGGGCGTACCCGTGATACTCAACCCGGCGCCCGCCCGTCGTCTGCCCCCGGCTCTGCTTCGGCTTGTCGACTGGATCACCCCCAACGAGACGGAGGCCGGCCTGCTCACAGGCGTGCAGGTAGTGGATGCCGCCTCGGCCCGCCGTGCGACGGCGGCGTTGATGCGAAAGGGCGTCAGGCACGTGCTTGTGACGATGGGGGCCCGGGGCTGCTGGTGCGGCGACTCTGACTGTCTGTTCCCCTGCCGCAAGGTGAAGGCCGTCGATGCCGTTGCCGCCGGCGACACGTTCAACGGTGCTTTCGCCGTGGCGCTGGCGGAAGGCCTGCCGTGCGACGAGGCCGTGGAGTTCGCGCAGAAGGCCGCGGCGATATCCGTCACCCGCCCTGGAGCGCAGTCCTCGGTGCCGTTCCGCCGCGAAGTGGTCTGACGAAGGAAGGGAGCGGACCACATGGACCTGGCGAAGCTGGACAAGGCCGGCCTTGCGGCGATGATCGACCATACGTTCCTGAAGGCGACCGGTCCGGCCGATGCGGTGGAGAAGCTGTGTGCCCAGGCCCGGCGACATCGCTTCGCATGCGCCATGGTGAACCCGTGCCAGGTGCCGCTGGCCGTGCGGTTGCTGGCACGAAGCCGCGTGCGCGTGGGCACGGTTGTCAACTTCCCTCTTGGCCAGGGGACCGTAGCGGCGGCTGTCGCAGAGGCCGAGGCTGCGCTCGCCGCAGGCGCGCTTGACATCGACTTCGTGATCGATGTGCAGAGGCTCAGGCATGGCGATGCCCGGCAGCTGCGACGCGACCTGTCAGGATGGGCTGCCATCTGCCGCGCGCGGAAGGGGGCGGTGTCCAAGCTGATAATAGAATGCTGCTATCTCACCGACCGCGAGAAGGAGAAGGCGTGCCGGATGGCCAAGGCGGCCGGATTCGATTTCGTGAAGACCTCCACCGGTTTCGGTACGGGCGGGGCAACCGTGCACGATGTAAGGCTCATGCGCCGAGTGGTGGGGCCGGAGATGGGCGTCAAGGCTGCCGGTGGCATACGCACGCTTGCGGTCGCCCTTGCGCTCCTTGAGGCCGGTGCCACGCGTCTGGGCTGCTCTGCCGGAGTGGAGATACTGGCCGAATTCGCCCGGACGAAGGTTTGACGGTTCGGATACATACCCCCGCCAAAGTCGCACAAACGCCTTGTGGGCTCGAATTTGGAATTTTCCAATTTCGCGCCCAGTGTCGTTGACGGATGGCGGGAGCTTTGATGCCGGTAGAATCATGGGTAAGGAAAGGGGAAACGTATGAACAGACGCGATTTCATAGGAGGGTCCGCGCTTTTTGCGGCGGCGGGCCTCGTGCGGGCCGCCGCCGCATCTACGGCTGAAGAGGCGGCGAAGGCGGCCGTGGCCGCGGACGCGGTCGCGTTCAGGCGGCAGCAGACGAGCGGACTCATAGAGTCCATGCCGATGCTCCAGGCCCCGGCTGAGACTTCGATGGGCATCGTGTGGAGCGTCACCGCGATGGCGAACGGTTGGGTGGACGTGTCGGAGTCGCCCGATATGTCCAATGCCAGACGTTTCACGTGCGGTGGATACGGGCTCACGGGTTTCCACGAGCGTGTCCTCCAAGTGCGGCTCACGGGCCTTAAGCCATCGACGCGATACTGGTACCGCATAAGGGCCGAGCGTATCGACTACCGCCGCAACAAGCGCATGCGCTACGAGACGGAGGAAAGCTCAGTACATTCATTCATGACGCTCGGCCCACGTACGCCTTCGCATTTCTGCGTGATCAACGACACGCACATGAACCGTCCCGCCCTGGGCATGGTGATGGCGAAGCTCGCAGAGCTGAAACCTTCTGCCATCCTCTGGAACGGCGACGCGCTCAACGCCTGTGAGACCGTAGAGACGGCCGTGGAGGCGCTTCTCCTGCAGCCCGCGCCTGGGTATGCCTCCAAAACGCCGGTTCTCTTCAACAACGGCAACCATGAGAACAGGGGCGTGTGGGCGAGATACCTCGACCAGATCCTCATGAAGCGCCTACCCACGGAGCGTTCCCCGCGCGACTGGGAGCTTGGAAGGAACTTCGCCGTGCGCATAGGCGACATCGCGCTTATCGGCCTCGACACGGGCGACGACCGCGCCGACGACCACCCCATGAGCGCGGGGCTCTCCAACTTCCAGCCCTACCGCGAAGCCCAGACTCCGTGGCTCAAGGATGTACTCGCCCGGCCCGAGATCGCCTCCGCCCCGTACATCCTCGCCTCGTGCCACATACCGCTCCTGCCGCGCGCGAGCGAAAAGGACAATCCGATGTGGTGGACCGAATACGGCCTCAGGAACTGGGGACCGCTGCTCACTGCTGCCGGTGCGCAGGCCGTGATCGTCGGCCACATGCACGAATACAGGTTCAATCCGCCGGACGGCACGCGCAGCTGGGCGCAGATCGAGGGCGGCGGCTTCGAGCTCGGCGAGCGCCGCTTCGGCGCGAAGACCATCGTGAACCCCGGATATTTCCCTACGGTGACGGATGTGCGCGCGGAAGGCGGAAAGCTCGTCGTGGAGGTGTGGGACGTATGGCACGGGCGCGTCGCCGGTCGCCACGAGTTCTCCCCCAGAAGATAGTCGCATGAAACGGCATCTTTTGGTATAATGTCCGCACCATGAAAAGATTAGTTTCACTCTGCATCGTTTCCGTAGTATCCGCCGCGGCGTTCGGCGGATTGTCGCTCCTGCCCGCGCCTCGCGAGGTGGTCCAGAGAGACGGGTTCTTCACCGCCGCCGAAGACGCCGATGGCGTCAAGGCGAGCTTCTCGACCGACGCATCCATTCCGAAGGAGGGCTACCGGCTCGTGATCTCGCAGACCGGGATATCCGTCGCTTCGTCGGATCCCGCAGGCGCCTTCTACGCCCGGCAGACGCTGAGGCAGCTCGCCGAGAAAGCGGGCGAAGGATGGCGCTACCCGTGCGTGGAGATCGTGGACCATCCGCAGTACAGCTGGCGCGGGGTGCTGCTGGATGAAGGCCGCCACTTCTTCGGCAAGGAGACGGTACGCAAGCTTCTCGACCTGATGGCGCGGTACAAGTTCAACGTGTTCCACTGGCATCTGACCGAGGACCAGGGCTGGAGGCTCGAGATACCGGGCTATCCGAAGCTGACGCAGTGCGGGGCGATGCGCCGCCGCTCGCCCGCGCACGGCGCCACGCTCAAGAGGGGCAAGGAGCGTTTCTCGTACGCCAGCACGGAGATGACGACCGAGCAGTACGGACCTTTCTTCTACACTGCGGCCGATGTGCGGGAGATACTCGCCTACGCGAAGGAGCGCCACATACAGGTCGTGCCCGAGATCGAGATGCCTGGCCATGCGATGTCGGCCCTGGGCTCGTATCCTGAGTTCGCCTGCTTCCCGGAGCGCATCCCCGCAGGAGCCGCCGCCGACGACTGGGGCATTTTCCCCGATGTCTACTGCATCGGCAACGATGCCACCATCCGCTTCCTCGAGCACGTGATCGACTACGTCTGCGAACTCTTCCCCTCGCCCGTCATACACATCGGCGGCGACGAGTGCCCGCGGATACGCTGGGAGGAGTGCCCCAAGTGCCAGGCGCGCATGAAGGCGGAGGGGTTGAAGAAGTCCGGCGACCTGCAGGCTTGGCTCACGCGCCACATGGCCGAGCGTCTCGCGAAGAAGGGTCGGCGCGTGATGGGGTGGGACGAAATCCTCGGCGGCGACGTCCCCAAGACGGCCATCGGCCAGAGCTGGAGGCTTGGCGGACGTGAAGGCGCCGGCACGGAGCACGTCTCGGGCGCGGATGGCGCCGTGAAGGGGTACGACATGGTGATGTCGCCGCATGTGCTCACCTACTACAGCAACCACCAGGGGCTTGAGGAGGAGCTTTTCCCGCGCAATGGCAAGGGACTCTCACTCGAGAAGGCATACACCTTCGACCCAGCGAGCGGAGTGCCCGAGGAGGCCCGCAAGCACATTCTCGGCGGACAGTGCTGCCTCTGGGGCGAATATCTCTGGAACGGATACGATCTCGCATGGCGGATGTGGCCGCGCGCGTTCGCGATGTCCGAGATACTCTGGTCCGCGCCCGCCAACCGCGACTTCGCGGAATTCTCGAAGCGCGCCGCCGCGGAGCGCCGCCGCCTTATCGGCATGGGGATAAGTTGCGGTCCCATGAAGTAGCCCCCGAACATGAAGTTCATCGTCGTAGACGTAGGCAATACCTCTACCGTCGTCGGACTCTGGTCTGACGGCCGCGTGTCGCACGTGTCGCATTTCGATGGGCACCGCCCCGTCGACCGCGCCCCTGCGCGCAATGCCGCCTGGATACTCGCGCGCGGCGCGGGCTGCATCGACGGCATCGCCTACCTGAGCGTCGTGCCCAGGGCCGACGCCGCATGGAAACGCTTCACGGTGAAGGATCTCGGCCTCAGGTTCGCGCCGATCTCGTACCGCGTGTTCGCGGATGGACGGCGTCCGCCGCAGGGGTTGAGGCTGGACTACCCGAAGCCGGAGACGATCGGAGCGGACCGCCTGGCGGACGCGGCGGCGGCGGTGGACCGCTATGGCGCGCCGGTCATAGTCTGCGACTTCGGCACGGCCTTCACGGCGGCGGCCATCACCGCCGATCGCGTCTGGCGCGGCGGTGTGATAGCGCCGGGGTTCCCTCTCATGCGCGACTACCTCTTCGAGCGTACCGCCAAGCTGCCGCAGATGAAGCTCGGCGGCAAGGTGCCGAAGATCGGCCGGTCCACCGAGGACGCGATGCGAATCGGCGCGCTGGTGGGCTACCGAGGCATGGTGCGCGAGATCGTTTCGACTCTCGCGAGGAACCTGAAGGCCGATTTCCGGCTTGTCGCCACGGGCGGCTTCGCGAAGTGGGTGCTGAAGGATTCCGGAATGGATTTCACGATCGACCCGACCCTCACGCTCCATGGAGCCGGTCTGCTCGCGAAAGGCATTCTTGGCAAGTAGCCAATCGGACAGTTGACTAGACGGCGAATGTGTGGTTAAATATCCATTCGCCTTTTGCAAAGGATGGAACTAATGGACAACCAGGAGAAAAAAGATACTCAAGACATGCCCCGTACCGAGGGGTTGGCGGCCGACAGCCAAGATAGCGCGGCCGCTGCCGACATGGCCGAAGCCGCCGGCGACGCTGCCGGATCCGGCACCATGGCCGGGGATGGCGCCGCCATGGAAGCGGAAGCCGACACAGAGGCGGATGGAGCGGAAGATTCGGCCGCTGCGGGCGAAGATGCCGCCAGTGCCGCAGATGGCGAAGATGCCGCGGCGGCGGAAGAAACATCCGAGGTGCCTTCGACGGAAGAAGATGCCGCCGCGGAGGCGCCTCCGCAGGAGCCTGACTGGAAGGGGATGTACGCCCGCACGATGGCGGACTTCGACAACTACCGCAAGCGCATGGCGCGCGATAGGGAGGAGCTTTTCAAGTCCGCCGCCCGCGATGTGCTGAAGGATATCCTGCCCACCGTGGACGACCTCTCTCGCGCGCTGGGCGAGGCCGTGGACAGGGATGATCCGTTCGTGAAGGGCGTGCAGCTCGTCTATGACAATCTCGTGAAGATGCTCGCAAGCCACGGTGCCACGCCGATCGATTCGCTGGGGGAGCCGCTGGATACGGGTTTCCACGAGGCCATCGCCACGCTTCCTTCGCCGGATGTTCCGGAGGGCCACGTGATGAACGAAGTGACGCGCGGGTGGATGCTCAACGGCAAGGTGCTGCGCGAGGCGAAGGTCGTGGTGTCGTCGGGAAAGGGCGAGTGAGGCCATGGCGGACAAGAGAGACTACTACGAGGTGCTGGGCGTCGCCAAGGACGCCACCGCAGACCAGATCAAGAGCGCCTACCGCAAGCTGGCGATGAAGTACCATCCGGACCGCAACCCTGGCGACAACTCCGCCAAGGAGAAGTTCCAGGAGGCGTCCGAGGCGTACGAGGTGCTGTCCAACCCCGAAAAGCGCCAGCGCTACGACCAGTTCGGCCATGAGGGCGTGAACTTCGGTCCAGGCGGGTTCGACTTCGGGCGCGACTTCTCGCATTTCCAGGATGTCGATCTGGGCGACATCCTTGGCTCGATACTCGGAGGCGGCTTCGCGGATATGTTCGGTGGTGGCTTCGGCCGCCGCCGGAGAGTGGATCCGAACGCGCCTGCACGTGGCGACGACATGACGATGGAGCTGGATGTCGACTTCGACGAGGCGCTTTTCGGAAGCGAGCGTACGCTCGATCTGTCGCTGCCCGCCACCTGTCCCGACTGCCACGGCACCGGTGCCGCCGATGGCGCGAAGCGCGTGACGTGCCCCACATGCGGCGGACATGGCCAGGTCATCGGCGGCAACGGCTTCTTCCAGGTCCGCCAGACATGTCCAAAGTGCGGCGGCACGGGATCGGTGATCGAAAGGCCATGCCGCACCTGCAGAGGCGCCGGGCTCGTACGCAAGCCGAGCAAGCTCGCTGTCCGCATTCCGCGTGGCGTGGATACCGGTTCGCGGCTGCGGCTTGCCGGCAAGGGCGGCGGCGGACTTCGCGGCGGTGAGCCGGGCGACCTGTACGTGGTCCTGCGCGTGCGCGATTCCGACATCTTCGAACGCGATGGCGTGGATCTTGCGGTGGACGTGCCGGTGTCGCCGCTGCTGGCGGCGCTCGGCGGCACGGTGGACGTGCCCACGCCAGACGGCACCGCGCAGCTCCATCTAGCGGCGGGAACCCCGAACGGAAAGCTGATGCGCCTGCGCGGGAAGGGCGCGCCGGACCTGCGGGGCGGCCCGCAAGGCGACCTCATTGCGCGCATAGTATTCGAGGTACCGCAGCGGCTGACAGGCAGGCAGCGGTCGATGATGGAGGAACTGTCGAAGTCGCTTGACGGATCCAACTTCCCGGATTCGAAGGCTTTTGCGGAGAAGGTCAGGACATTCTATTCACACAAGGAAAAGCTAAAGGGAAAATGAGCGCCAGACTGACAAGACGGTTCTTCTGCGGCGGCATGGCCGCGCTGGCTTCCGGATGCGCTTCGCTTGGAATGGGCAAGCGGCGCAGGCTGTCGGTGAACACCGCCTCCATTCGGGAGTTCGGGCTTCCTCTCAAGGAACAGGTGCGCCTGGCCATAGAGGCCGGCTTCGATGGCATCGAGCCCTGGCTCAAGGATGTCCATGCCGCGAAGGCGGCCGGTGAACTGGACGGCATACGCAAGATGGCCGAAGATGCCGGCTTCTCGTTCGTCAACGGCATTGCGTTCGGCAAGTGGGCCCATCCCGACGCATCCATCCGCCGCGAGGGCCTGGAGGAGACCCGGCGCGACATGGCGGTGCTGGCGGAGCTGGGATGCCCGTGCATCGCGGCATCGATGTTCGGCCTGCACAAACCTGGCTCGCCGCGCGTCACCCGCGACGAGGTGGCCGAGAGATATGTGGCCGTTCTCAACATCGGCCGCCAGCATGGCGTGCGTCCGCTGCTTGAATACTGGGGGCATTCGATCCAGCTGTTCCGTCCGGAGCACGCGATATCCGTCGTACGCGCCACGGGCCGCCCCGACGTAGGCATCCTGCCCGACGTGTACCACACCTACCGCGGCGGCGGCTCGTTTGAAACGTTCCGCCGCTTCGATGCGTCGTGGGTGCCGGTGCTGCATGTGAACGACTACCCCGCCACTCCGCCGCGCACGCAGCTGACCGATGCGGACCGCGTGTGGCCGGGCGACGGCATCGCGCCCTGGCCGGAGATCCTTGGCGCGCTCGACTCCATAGGCGCCTCCTCGTGGCTGTCCGTAGAGGTGTTCAGCAAGACCCTCCAGAGCGGTTCGCCGCAGGAGACCCTCGCCACGGCGCTTGCCAGGATGAAGGCGCTCTGACCTGCCTTCAGCGGCGCTTCGACGGATCGCGCCGTTCGATGAGGAACACCTTGTCGCCCACGCGGCAGCGCGGGGCGGGGAATGTCACCCACGTGCCCTTTTCGGCGATGGACGGCGTCTCGTCGTCGCGTCGCAGCGATTCCACCGTGAATTCCTGCACGCCCGTGGTCGGGCCGTGAATTTGCACTAGATCGCCCACGCGCAGAGGGTGGTCCTCGATCTTCACCTGCGCGATCTTCGCCTTGAGGAAGTAGTCGATGACGCGGCCGGCGTGGCATTTCACCATCGTGGATACGGAGTCCTCGGTATCGGTGTACTGTCCGGCGCCGGGCCTGCCGAAGAACAGCCCGGTCGCGAATTCCCGGTGGAAGACGGTCTTTGTGCGCTCGACGAGACGGGATGCGAGCTCCTGCGTGAAGTCGCCTCGCAGGACGGCGTCCACCGCTTCGCGGTATGCGGCGACCACGGTCTTGACATATTCAGCGTTCCTGGCGCGGCCTTCGATCTTGAAGGATGCTATGCCTGCGGCGACGAGCCTGTCGATGAACGGCAGCGAGCAGAGATCCTTGGCGGAAAGCACCGTGTGCGGCGTCACCTCGAATTCGGCTTCGGAATCGTGCAGCGGCTCGCCGTTTTCGTCGGTGAAGCGGTCGATCGCCTTTATGAGGAAGCGGCGGCGGCATGGCTGGTGGCACTCGCCGCGGTTTGCGCTGCATCCGTAGGCGTCGTGCGACAGGAGACATCGTCCGGATTCGGCCACGCACTGCGCGCCGTGCACGAAGGTCTCCACCTCGATGCCTGCCGTGCGGGCTATGATGGCGGCTTCGTCGAGCGTACACTCGCGGGCGAGTACGACGCGTGAAGCGCCTTGCTCCTTAAGGAACCGGGCTGCGGCGGAGTTGGAGCAGCTCATCTGCGTGGACACGTGGAAGGGCACGCGATGCCTGCGGCAGAGGGAGATCACGCCCCAGTCGGAGACGATGAAGGCGTCGATGAACGGTTGCGCGAAGACGATCATGTCCTCCGCGGCGGCGAGTTCGCCCTCGAAGACGATGGAGTTCAGCGTGAGGTAGAGCCTCACGCCCCTGGCACGGCAACGGCTGGCCGCCTCGGGAAGTTCGTCCCGGGTGAAGTTGGCGGATGCGCGCGCACGCATGTTGAAGGCGTCCAGCCCGATGTACACGGCGTCCGCCCCGGCGTCGAGCGCGGCCTGCAGGGCTGTCATCGATCCGGCCGGGGCAAGTATTTCTGGTCTGTTCATGGCGGGTATTCTATCGCAACGATTTATTTCAGCAGTTCTTGCGCAGGAATTATTGCGTCGAAGAAGCCGTCGCCTTCAACGCTGCCGTCAAGTTGTCCGAGATATACCAGCACGGGACGGACGGACATGCCGGCACGGATGTGGAGTCTCTTCATCTCTCTGGCGACCTGGTCCTCGACATTGCGCCCGATTTCAAGCTGCCGCTTGGTCTCGACGACGTACGCTGTGCGGGCGGTCTGGATCAGAAGGTCGATCTGGCATCCTCCGCCTCTCGAATTTCGCCGGTTACGGTAGGGCGCGGCGGAAACGACGATGCTGTTGCCGATATGCAAATGCGGGATGATCTCGCGGAAGTGGTTGACTATCAGGTTCTCGAACTGGAGTCCCATAGTCGCGTGCCAGTCGGGCAGCGTCTCCAGCGAGGTGAAACGATAGGAGCCGTCCTCGATTTCGACGATGTGAGGCTCGATGTATTTGAGATAGAATCGCGTGTAGTTGTCGCGTATGCGATAGCGTCCTGTACGGGCGCGTTTGCCCGTGGCCGGATTGATGCCGCGTTCGGCGGAAATGAAGCCTGCGAGAGACAATGCGTCCAGATGCCCGGCGAAGTGTCCGTTGTTGCCGCATTTGAGCCTTTTGGAAAGCTCTTCGCCCGTCTGTGGCCCGTCGGCCAGAAGTGCGAGGATTCTGCGCTTCAGGACGGCCTCATCGCCAAAGACGGCCGAGAATATCTCGTTGAAATCCTTGAAGAGCGTCCCGCTCGGCGAGAAGCAGAGGCGGCGGATGTTCTCGTCCGCCGAGAGTCCGGGGTCGATTTCCTCCAGGTATCGCGGAATGCCGCCCGTAATGGCGAGAACGTCGAAAATCTCGCGCGGGGCGAGGCGGTCGGCGGCGGACTTCCAGAACTTTACGGACTCGGCAAGCGTCAGTTCGCCGAGGACATAATCGCGAGAGAAGCGTCCGACGAACCCCGTGGAGTCGAGGATGTTCTTCTTGATCCAGGCGTTGACGCTGCCGCAGAGCACGAGGACGAGCTTGTCGTGGCGGCTGAACATCGTGTCCCAGGCCGTTTTGAGATAGCCGGGGAAGTCAGGATCGTATCCGCCCATCCAGGAGATTTCGTCCAGCAGTACGACCGTGCGGTGGCGGTTGTCGATGGCCTTGTCGAGAAGCTCAAAGGCCCGGAACCAGTTTTCGGGCGTGGCGACTGGCCGGCGCGTTGCCCTGGCGAGCCCAGCCGCAAAGGCCTCCAGCTGCTTTTCGTTCGTCATGTCGGGACGCGGGGGCAGTCCGACGAGCTCGATATAGGCACCGCCGGTGTGCCTGGAGAACTCGTTGACGAGGCGGCTTTTACCGATGCGGCGACGACCACGGCAGGCAACTAGCGAGGCTGTACCTTTGCGCCAGAGTGCGGCGAGGTCTTTAAGTTCGGTTTCGCGTCCAACAAACATGATGCGGATATCCTTTCTGTGCCTGGCGGAGAGTATATCACATTCGGGCGTGAAAATGCAATACGGCAATTTCACGCCCGAAATGGTTGGGCGCAGAAGATGGCGATTTCGCCCCAAGCTCGCGGTAACCTGTTAACTCCAAATTCTTGGTGATGATTCGCGTGACGGCAGGGTGTGCCTGTGGTATAATATCGCTTCTTTCAACAGGCAAGGAAGGTGTCGGGCGCAAGCCCGGAAGGATGCAAAAAGTGAAGATGAAAAGATTGAACCAGCCCGTGACCGGCGCCCAGGCGCTGGTGGATTCGCTCGTCAAGGCCGGCACCGAGGTGGCGTTCGGCTATCCGGGAGGTTCCATCCTCGATGTTTTCGACCGCCTGACCGATGCACCTTTCCAGTTCATCCTCGGGCGCCACGAACAGGGATGCGTTCACATGGCCGACGGCTATGCGCGCGCTACCGGCAAGCCCGGCGTATGCATCGTCACATCCGGTCCCGGCGCCACCAACACCATCACCGGCCTCGCGACCGCAAACATGGACGGCGTCCCGCTCGTATGCGTAACGGGCCAGGTGCCCATGAGCCAGATCGGCACCGACGCATTCCAGGAGGCGGACATGACAGGCATCTGCCGCGCGGTCTCGAAGCACAGCTTCTTGGTGCAGAGCGCGGACGAAATACCGGAGACGGTCGCCGAGGCCTTCTACATAGCGACGCACGGCAAGCCGGGCCCCGTGGTTATAGACATGCCGAAGAACGTGCAGAAGGCCTCCACCTGCGCCCAATATCCCGAGCGCGTGTCATTGAGAGCGTACCACCCGGAATCCACAGCCACATCGGCGCAGCTCTCGCGCCTGGCGAAGCTCATCAACGGGGCCGAGCGGCCGGTCATCTATGCCGGCGGCGGAGTGATCGCCTCCGGGGCCACGAAGGACGTGGCGGCGCTTGCGCGCAAGGCCCAGATCCCCGTGGCCACGACGCTCATGGGCCTCGGGTCCTTCCCGGAGAACGATCCGCTCTCCCTCAGGCTGGCCGGGATGCATGGCGGCGCGGCCGCGAACTATGCGATAAGCCGCTGCGACCTGCTGATCGCCCTCGGGGCCAGGTTCTCCGACCGTGTCACCGGCAAGCTCGCCGCCTACGCCAGGAACGCGACGATAGTGCATGTGGACTGCGACCCCGCCTCCATCGGCAAGAATGTGCGCGTGAACCTCGGCATCGTGGCGGACGTGAAGGACGTTCTCACCACGGTTTCCTCCCGCGTGAAGGCGGCCACGCACGAGCCGTGGCTCAGGCAGATCGACGAATGGCGGCGTGAGAGGCCGGTCTCCTACAAGCCGATGCATCCGGGCGTAATCATGCCGCAGAGCGTGATCGAGGCCGTTGACCGCGCATCCAAGGGCGAGGCGGTGCTTGTGACGGATGTCGGCCAGCACCAGATGTGGGCGGCGCAGTTCTTCCGCCACTCGCACGCTCGGCACTTCATCTCCTCCGGCGGCATGGGCACGATGGGCTTCGGCATCCCTGCAGCGATCGGCGCGGCCATCGGCAAGCCCGACCACAAGGTGGTGGCCATCTGCGGCGACGGCGGAGCGCAGATGACGTTCGAGGAGGTCGTGGTGGCTGTCGAGCACAAGCTGCCCGTGACATTCGTGGTGGTGAACAATGCATGCCTCGGCATGGTGCGGCAGTGGCAGGAGCTCTTCTACGGCAGGAACTACGCCGATTCGATCCTTTCGGTGAAGGGACGCTGCAAGAACGAACATCTCGACCAGGATCTGAAGTACGACTATCTGCCGGACTTCGTGAAGCTCGCCCAGGCGCATGGTGCCGAGGCATACCGCGTGATTGACCCGGCGAAGCTCGAACCGACCATCCGCAAGGCGATCCGCAGCGAAAGGACCACCTTCGTGGAGGTGATCGTCGAGCCGCGCGCGAACGTCTATCCGATGCAGCCCGGCGGTCAGCCTGTCGAGGGTATGATCTTCGACTGACCCGGCAGGACACGCGGGAATGGTGCCCCTGTCGGCATCAATGCGCTCTTGCGAAGTCGGCCGCCATGTGGTACACTAGTCGCAGCACGAAGGAGTGCCAAGGAACACACGAAGGAGTGCCAGAAAAGATGAAACGAAACATCTGGATGATGCTGGCCGCAGGCGTGCTCTGCGCCACCGCGGCGGAAGTGAAGGTTGACTTCGACAAGGTCGTGGGGCCTGTCAAGCGTGTCAATGGCGCCGGGCAGCCGCCTCTCATCGGGCAGCTGAGGAACTACACGATGCTCCACTACCTCAAGGATGCGGGTATCCCCTATTCGCGACTGCATGACGTCGGCGGGTGGCTCGGCACCGGCCTGTACGTGGACATCCCCAACCTCTTCCCCGACTTCGACGCCGACGAGAACGATCCGAAGAACTACCGTTTCGCGTACACGGATTCCCTCCTGCAGGCGCTCGACAAGAACGGAGTTGAGCCGTTCTTCCGCCTGGGCGTGACGATCGAGAACTTCGCGGCGTGGGGCCTGCCGCCGGTGCGTACCATGCCGCCGAAGGACTTCGCCAAGTGGGAACGCATCTGCGAGCACGTGATCCGCCACTACACCGAAGGCTGGGCGGACGGCATGAAGATCAAGATCACCTACTGGGAGATATGGAACGAACCTGACAGCAACCCCGACATCGAGCGCAGTCCAATGTGGCGCGCGCCGTTCTCCGAGTACATCCGCATGTACGGCACGGTGGCGCCCTACCTGAAGGCTAAGTTCCCGCATCTGAAGATCGGCGGCTACGGTGCATGCGGGTTCTACGCAGGCGTGGGGTCCGACCATGTGCCGGCGGCAAACTCCTCGCCGCGCACGATGCACTTCGTGGAATGCTTCCACAAGTTCCTCGCGGCCGTGCGCGACAACGGATGGCCGCTCGACTTCTTCTCCTACCATTCCTACTCCGTGCCGGCCGAGGCAATGCGGCAGGTGCGCTTCGCGGACGAGGTCCTCTGCAGCTACGGTTTCACGGCAGACAGGTGTGAACGGATATTCAACGAGTGGCTGCCGTACGTCAAGCACGAGAACCTCGGTTCGGCCATCCAGGCCGCCGGGATCGCCGCCGAGCTGATAGGACTGCAGAACGGTCCGTGCGATGTGGCGTGCATCTACGACGCGCGCTGCGGCGTGGGCAACTATTCCCCGCTCTTCAACCCCCTCACCTTCAAGCCGCACAAGGCATACTACGCCTTCACCGCGTTCAACGAGCTGCGCAAGCGCGGCAGCGCCGTGGCCGTGCGCACGGCGGACGGCAAGGATCTCTGGGCGACGGCGGCCAAGGGCGAGAAGGATGCCGCACTGATGTTGGCCAATGATTCCGACAAGGCGATCCCGCTCTCCTGCGATTTCCAGGGACGCGTCGTGACAGCGTGCCGCATCACGGACAAGGACCGCACCGACGCCGCGGTTCCATTTCCATCGGAACTGCCGCCGCGCTCGTTCCTGGTCGCCATCCTGGCGCAGCCCTGACCGTCTGCGGGCTTCACACGAGAAAGAGGGTCGGCAAATGAATACATCCCTCCATGCGCAGCCTGCATCCGTACGTCCTTCCTCTGTCGGGGTCAACAGGAGATCGTTCATCAAGGCCGGCGGCGCGGCCGTGGCCGCAGGTTCTTGCGCATGCGCCGCCGCAGTACGCGGGGCCGACCGCCTTGCGCTTCTCGGCGGCACGCCCGTCATATCCAGGGATAGGGCGGCGGCCAACAAGCGGATCTTCCACTGGCCGATCGTAAACGAGGCCATGAGGCGGGTGAACGACAGCATCCTGTGCGAAGGGAGGATGTCGGGCATAGACGTCGCGGCGGAATTCGAGCGCAAGTTCGCCGAATGGCAGGGCACGAAGTACGCCAGCTCCGCCCCGAATGGCACGGCTGCGCTCAACGCGGCGTTCTTCGCCATCGGCCTGGGGCCGGGCGACGAGCTGATCTGTCCATCCATTACCTACTGGGCCAGCTGCATGGGTGCGATCCATCTTGGCGCGAACGTCGTGTTCTGCGATGTCAAGGCCGACGACTGCACGATGGACCCCGCCTCGTTCGAGGCGCACATCACTCCGCGCACGAAGGCCGTGGTGGTGGTGCATGCGTACGCCCAGCCCTGCGACATGGATCCAATAATGTCCATAGCCCGCAGGCACGGCATAAAGGTTGTCGAGGACGTATCGCACGCGCAGGGCGGCCGCTACAAGGGCCGCAAGCTTGGGACGATAGGCGACTGCGGGGCGATGTCGCTAATGACCGGCAAGAGTTTCGCGATAGGCGAGGGTGGAATGTTCGTTACCGACGATCCCGAGCTCTACCGCCGCGTGGTGCGCTGGGGGCAGTACGAGCGCATCTCCCGATGCTGGCGGCCCGAGGAGTACGCGGCCACGAAGATACTGCCGTTCGGCGGCGTGAAGAACCGCCTCAACCAGTGTTCGGCGGCGATCGGGATCGAGCAGCTGAAGAAGTACGACGCCGAGATCGCCGAGATAGCGCGCGCACACGAGTGCTTCTGGGGGAAGATAGCTGGAGTGGCAGGGCTTGCCAACATCTTCCCGTCCTATCCGCAGAGCGACAAGGCCGGCTGGTACTACGCGAGGGCGCACTACTCGGCCGAGGCGTTTGGCGGGGTGCCGGTGGCGAGCTTCGTCGCGGCGCTCAACGCCGAGGTCGGCCGCGGGGACTTCAACCACGGCTGCACTTCCCCCTGCACCAGTCGTCGGTGTTCTTCGACGAGGACATGTTCCGCAACGGCAGGCCGCCGGCGACTAGGAACCTGCCTGCGGGCGTTTCGCCAAGGGATCTCACGGGCCGGCTGCCGGTCTCCGAATCCATCGCGCCGAAGCTGATAGGGATGCCATGGTTCAAGCATTGCGACGCAGACGTGATCGCCCTGTATGCCGAGGCCGTCGCCAAGGTGGCGGCCAACGTCCATGCGCTCAGGGACTGGAAGCCCGCTGCGCCGGCGAAGCCCGCGCTCACGGGCTGGAGCTCGAGGTCCTGACGGCATGCGCCGCTTCCAGGGAACAGACAGGGAAAGGACGCCATGACGCAATACATCGACATACACGGCCACTGCGTGCAGGAGCACTTTGTGCCGTATCCACCCAGCCACGGCAAGGACATCCACCAGATATCCGATCCCGGCGAGATGCTTGAATTCTACGACAGGCACGGCGTGGAGAAGGGGGTGATACTTCCCCTGTGCAACGCGGAGAACACGTTCCAGTCGCAATCGAACGAAGAGGTCCTCAACATCGCGAAGATGCATCCCGGGCGCTTCATACCGTTCTGCAACATCGATCCGCGCAACTACAACAACAACTTCATGTCGCCTTTCGCAGACGGCCTGAAGTGGTATCGCGACAAGGGCTGCAAGGGGCTGGGCGAGATATGCTGCAACCTGTCCATCCTCGACGGGCGGCTCCAGGCGCTCTTCAAGGCCGCAGAGGAGGTAGGATTCCCAGTCACCTTCCACATGGCGCCGTTCACGGGGAACAACTACGGGATCGTGGACCTGCCCGGCATGCCGGGCCTGGAGATATGCCTGCAGCGATTCCCGCGCCTCAGGTTCTTCGGGCATTCGCAGGCGTTCTGGTGCGAGATCGGCAGGTATCGCGGACAGGATGTCCGCTTCGGCTATCCTGACGGTCCGGTGGAGGAAGGCCGCATAGCCCAGCTGATGCGCAAGTATCCCAACCTCTACGGCGACCTCTCCGCCGGCAGCGGACGCAACGCGCTCGCCCGCGACCGGGGCTACGCGGCGAAGTTCCTCACCGAGTTCCAGGACCGTCTGCTTTTCGGCATGGACATCTGCTCGCCGGAACGAGAACGGTCCAACCCCAACGGGCTTTCCGCGTTTCTACGCGACATGCTCGCCAAGGGCGAGATATCCGAGACGGTTTTCGAAAAGGTCGCGCGCGGCAACGCGATGCGCATCCTGGGGGTGTAGGCCATGGAGACATCCAGAAGAAGCTTCATCAAGGCAGGCGGCGCCGCCACGGTGGCGACCGGTGCCGCATGTCCCGCGATGGTGGCGGACGACGTGGAGTCCGTGATCGCCGCCACGAGGTTCATTGACATCCACGCCCACTGCACCGAGTTCCCGATGCCGCCCGTGTACATCAAGACGGCGCGTCCGCTCTGCATAGCGGAGGACCTCGTGGCGCACTACGACCGCATCGGCGTGGAGAAGGGCGTGATCCTCTCGCTCTGCAACCCCGAGAACTTCATCGGCGGCATGACGACCGAGCAGATACTTCGCACCTGCGCGCAGGCCCCGGACCGCTTCATCCCATCTGTCGGCATCGATCCACGCGCCCTCGGCAACAACGCCTTCGGCGACTTCGAGCGCGTGTTCAAGTACTACCGCGACAAGGGATGCCGGGTCTGCGGCGAGGTGTGCGCCAATCTGCACTTCCTCGATCCGATCATGCAGAACTACTTCAAGGGCTGCGAGGCCGCAGGGCTGCCGCTGACGTTCCACCTCGCCGCCGACGAGGACTGGCTGTACGGGCTTGTCGACGAGAAGGGTCTGCCCGAGCTTGAGATATGCCTGCAGCGCTTTCCCCGCCTCAGGTTCTTCGGGCATTCGCAGAGCTTCTGGTGCGAGATCGGCAGGTATAGGACGTGGGACGAGCGCGCAGGCTATCCGACGGGCCCGGTGGAGGAAGGCCGTCTCGCGCAGCTGATGCGCAAGTACCCCAACCTCTACGGTGACCTCTCGGCGGGCAGCGGCAACAATTCGCTCGCCCGCGACCTCGACTATGCCGGCAGGTTCCTCACGGAGTTCCAGGACCGCATAATGTTCGGCCTCGACATCTGCGCGCCGGACAGGTACGTGTCGCCGCTGGCGGATACCCTCAAGACGCTTCTTCGCACCGGACGCATCACCGCCTCGGTATACAGGAAGGTCGCACGGGAGAACCAGCTGCGCGAGCTCGCGCTGGCGTAGCGGTGGCAGAGATAAAGAAAGGAGACGGCAGACATGTCCAATTTGGCTTTTCTAGGCGGCAGGCCGGTTGTCGAGAAGGCGGATGAATCGCTCTTCCACTGGCCGATAGTGAACGATGCGATGCGCAAGGCGCAGGCTGAAGTGCTGGAGACGGGGAACATGTCGGGCACCGACATCGCCCGGCGCTTCGAGGCGGCGTTCGCCTCGTGGCAGAAACGGAAATACGCCCTTTCGCACAACAACGGCACCAGCGCGCTCAACGCCGCCATGCATGCCATCGGTCTCGGGCCGGGCGACGAGATGATCTGCACGTCCCTCACGTACTGGGCCAGCTGCACGGGCGCGCTCGCGCTCGGGGCGGGCGTCGTCTTCTGCGATATCGACCCCAACACGCTTCAGATGGACCCCGCCTCGTTCGAGGCGCGCATAACGCCACGGACGAAGGCCGTGATGGTGGTGCACTACATGGCGCATCCGGCACCGATGGACGAAATAATGTCCATCGCCCGCAGGCACGGCATCAAGGTCATAGAGGACGTTTCGCACGCGCAGGGCGGCCACTACAAGGGCAGGATGCTGGGCACGTTCGGCGATGTTGCGGCGATGTCGCTCATGAGCTGCAAGAGCTTCGCCATAGGTGAAGGCGGCATGCTTGTCACCGACGACGCCGAGATCTACAGGCGCGCGATCCGCTTCGGCCACTACGACCGCATCGCGGATGTCTTCTCCGAGGAGGAGATGGAGGCCACGAAGAACGTCCCGTTCGGTGGCCTCAAGAACAGGATGCACCAGGTCTCCGCGGCCATCGGGCTGGAGCAGCTCAAGAAGCATGACGCCGAGATAGCCGAGATAGACCGCGCCATGAAGTATTTCTGGAAGGGCGTGGAGGACGTCCCCGGGATTCGCGTCATCTACCCGCGCGACGAAGGGAGCGACAAGGCGGGCTGGTACGCTTCGCGCTTCATCTACGACAGCCGTGCGTTCTGCGGCGTGTCGAACGTCACGTTCTGCGATGCGCTCAACGCCGAGTGCGGCGGCGGCTTCTCGTTCGGGTGCAACATGCCGCTGCATCTTTCGAGCGTATTCTTCGACGTTGACGTCTACGGGCACGGACGCCCCACCGCGACGGCGTTCATGCCCGAGGGAACCGATCTGCGCAAGGAGCACGGTCTGCTCCCCGCCGCCGAGGCGGCGAATTCGCGCACGCTCGGCGAGCCGTGGTTCAAGCACGACGACCACGCCCGCATAGATCCCTACATCGAAGCGTTCCGCAAGGTGGCCGCCAACGCCGCGGAGCTTCTGCCTGTCAACGACACGGAACCTGTTCTTGGCGGAGTGGCGCTTTCAAGAAGGAAAAAATGAAAACTGAAACAATCGCCGGAATGGCGGCGCTTATGGCGCTTGCGTGTGCCCTGGCGGCGGATGCCCCATCGGGCGGAATCGAAGTGCGGCTTCCGAAGCCGCTGGCGGCGGGGACTCTCCGCCACGCATGCGAGATGCGGCGGTTCGAGGTGCCGCTGAAGGAACCGTGGGATCTTTCGTCCGCGGCGGGCGTCGCGTTCTGGATGAAGTGCGAGGATCCAGACGCGATCACCGGCACGTGGCTGTACTTCCGCACGGGGGACGGATACTACCGCACGCGCGTCGAAAAGCCGTCCGCCCCCGGCGAATGGACCCGCTGCATCGCCCTTAGGAGCAAGGTGCGCCTATACCACTGGAACACGCACGTCTCGCTCCACGAGCTGCACGCCGAGCCCAACCCCGCCGATCTCCCCGACTGGAGGCGTGTCACGGGCTTCCAGATCGTATTCTCCCTTGCGGTCGACCACGCCAGCGCTGACGCCTCCGTGCGCGTGCGCGATTTCTCGCCGGTCTCGTCCGGCTCCCCGGAATGCGCCGCCGCGCTCAAGCGCGCGGACGCCGCGGAGAAGGCCGCCATCGAGCGCACCAAGGCGTTCGCGCCCAGAGGCGGCGAGCGGCGCTACCTCGGCACGCACGTGTGGGGCCTCGACGGCGACTGGGACAAGACGTGCCGCATGCTGAAGGGCTACGGCATCACGGATATCATTCCGCTCATGGCATACGACGGCAAGGCGTACTACAACAGCAGGATCGAGCCGCCCGCGCCAATCATCGCGAAGCGCGGCGACGCGCTCAAGGCGTGCCTCGCCGCCTGCCGCAAGCATGGGATCAGATGCATCCCGTGGCGCTCCTGCTGGGAACTCTACACGGTCGATTCGGAGAAGGAGCTCAACCGTCTGGAGGCCGAAGGCCGGTTGCAGGTGTCGTTCGCAGGCAAGCGCGGCAACTGGTTCTGCCCCACTCATCCCGGGAACGTGCAGCGGGAGATCGACGGCATGATGGAGCTGGCCGAGGCCGGGGCGGACGGTCTCCTGCTCGACTACTTCCGCTATCCCGGCGTGGACTACTGTTTCTGTCCGCGCTGCAGGGGCAGGTTCGAGGAGTCGATCGGACGCAAGATCGACGACTGGCCCCAGGCCGTGCGCAAGGATCCCGCCCTTGCGAAGGCGTGGTCGCAATTCAGGATGGGCGTTCTCACCGACATCCTCCGCAGGGCGAGAGCCGAAATGAAGCGCAAGACGCCGGACATCCTCTTCGCGTCGGCCACGGCGGCCACGCTCGGCGGCGCCGAGGCGCGCGGACAGGATCTGCCGCGCTGGTGCAAGGAGGGGCTCTTCGACATGCTCTTCACCATGTGCTACTGCACAACGCACAAGATGCTCGCAAACGACGTGAAGAACGAGATGGAATTCATGCGCGGCTCGAAGACCGTGCTCTGTCCGATGATCTGCTTCGCGAGCGGGGCGATCCCGTTCAACGATCCCGACGAAATCGCGCGGCAGATCCAGGTCGTGCGCGACGCGGGGCTGCCGGATCTGTCGTTCTTCCGGCTGGAAGAATACACCCCCATGGCCCTCGATGCGCTAAGGCAGGGACCACTCGCCCCGGTTCCGGGCAAATGAACACGATTGTTGTAGACAGATCATGACGAAACTGGCATATTGGAAGATGAAGGTGGCGTTGGCCGCGTTGGCACTGGCTGCGCATGTGCAGGCAGTGGCGGCGGAGCGTCCGGTCGAACTGGTCGTCCAGGGGGACGCCCGCATCGCAAGGCTTTCCGCCGAGACGTTTGCCGGGCTGTGGAAGCGGGTCACGGGCACCGAACCCAGGATCGTGGAAAAGCCGTCCGCCGGATGCGATCTCGTGGTGTTCGGCTCGACGCCCTTCAACCGGTATACGTTCGAGCGGACGATCTCCGGCGAACTGCCGGCGGATGGTCTGCGCAATGGAAGCGACGCCTACCGGCTGCTTTCGCGCCAGGAGGATGGACGCACCGTGCTGTACCTGCTGAACGCCCGCCCCCGCGCGCTGCTGTACGCGGTGTACCGCTTCTTCGAGCTTCGGGCCGACTGTGCCTGGTTCTGGGACGAAGACCGCGTGCCGCAGGGTCCGGCACCTGACCTTTCCGGGCTCGACATCACCGAATCGCCGCGTTTCGAATGGCGCGGCCTCAGGTATTTCGCCCATCGCTCCCTCCATCGCTTCCAGGCCGAGCACTGGAACCTTGACGACTGGAAGAAGGAGATCGACTGGATCGTGAAGCGTCGCCTGAACTTCTACCTCCTGCGCATCGGGCAGGACGATTTCTTCCAGTTGGCGTTCCCCGATGCCGTGCCATACCCGGAAGGGTACGATGCGTTCGGCGGCGGCCCCAATAAAGGCCACAAGGACCGTACCCTGTTCTGGCCGCTCAAGGTGCGGGCCAAACTGCGCAAGGAGCTCGTACGGTACGCGCAGGAGCGCGATCTGGTGCAGCCCGTTGACACAGGCACCATGACGCACTGGTACAGCCGCACCCCCCAGAGCTTCCTGGACAACCTCAAGCCCGCCTTCCTCGACAGCTTCTGCAAGCACTACACCGAGCCGCAGGAACTCGTGTGGGACATCCGGCAGGACAGGTGGATGGACGCATACTGGCGGATATCGCAGGCCGTGGTGGACAACTACGACGGTCCTGCCATGTTCCATACCGTCGCACTGGGCGAGCGCAACTACTACGGCAACGACCACCGCCGCAACTTCGAGCTCAAGTGGTACAACTACCGGCGCATCTCCGCCACGCTGCGCGAGCACTATCCCAACGCCCCGCTGCTCGTGGGCACGTGGGATTTCCGTGATTCCCGCTGGTGGAAGCCGGAATACGTGCGCAAGCTCGTGGACACGCTCGATCCCGCCAACACGATCATATTCGACTATATAGCCGACCTGCCGGAGTCGCGCGAGAACAACTTCGTCAACTGGGGCGTAGTGGGCCGTTTCCCGTGGATGTTCGGCATATTCCACGCCTACGAGGCGCACAACGATCTGCGCGGCAACTATCCCACGCTCGCGCGCCGCATACCCATCGCAGCGGCGGACCCAATGTGCAAGGGCCTGTTCTACTGGCCGGAGACCTCCCATTCCGACATCCTCATGCTCGACTACTTTCCGGCGATGGCCTGGGACCCATCCGATCCCGACATCGGCCGCTTCCTCGCCGGTTTCTGCCGTCGCCGCTATGGCGTGGACAAGGCCGCGCGCATGGAAGGCCTCTGGCGGCGCATCCTGCCCGCGCTCCCTGCGGATTCGTGGCATCTGTGCATCGGCAGCAAGCCGCTCTATGCAGACTATCCAGCCCCGTATGCCAACCTTCGCGGCGCCACGCTGTGCGACTTCGGTGACAAGCGCATGCGCGCGAACCGCTGGAACGTGCAGCAGCTTTCACCACACGAGGCAGGGCTCATCGCGCTGCTTGAGGATCTTTCCGCCTTCGACTGGACCACGGCCGACGGCCGCGCGACGCGCGACGCGATCGACCTTGCGCGTTCGGCCGAGTCGCGCCTCTTGAACCTCGGCCTCGCGCGCCTGGCGCTGGACCTCGCCGAGCGCACGCGCCTTGGCCGCCGCCGCGCCGCCGCGCTCGATGCGCGCATCCGCCGCCAGGCCGCCGATCTCCGGAAGCTTCTCCACGGTCTTGCGGATCTGCTTGAGAGCTCGCCTGAATACTCGCTGAACGACTCGCTCGCGAAGATGCGCGCATCCTACGAGACAAACCCCGATTTCGAACGGACGCTCAAGGAGAACGGCGATGCGCCGTATTGCCGCGCCCACGTGTACGAGCCGATCCGCCGCTGCGCCGAGGAGACGTTCCGGATCGTCGAGTCCCAGATCTCCAGCCTGCTGGACACCGGCGACTTCTCCGGCTGGCCTGGGAGGAAGGATGCGATCGACCGGGAGATCGACGCCGTCCATGCCGCTTTCAAGAAGCGTCCGCTTTCCGCGATGGCACCGGATGTGGCCGCCGCCGCGAAGCGCCGCCCCGCCGCTCTAGCCGCAGGCGCGGCCGCCGCCAGGCGTCCAGCGCCACCCCCGGACCCTGCGCGCTGGGTCGTTCTCAACGAGGATTGCAACCAGTTCATGGCGCGGCATACGCAGAACAGCTACGATACGCCGATAACGAGGGCCACCGTGAACACATACGTGGACCAGTGGCTCAAGGGACCGGTTACGCACTACTTCGTCAACATCAACGGACAGACGGTGTACTACGATTCTAAGGTGTTCGACCAGCAGTGGCAGGTGCACCGCCTGTGCGGATGCAGGGAGGGTGAAAAGGATCCGCGGCACGACAGGTTCATCGACGTTGTGGAGAAGATGGCGAAATCCGGATTCGACCACAACGCGGCGATGATCGCTCGGGCCCGCGAGAAGGGCGTCATACCCTGGATATCGATACGCATGAACGACATACACGGCGCGGACAACACCAACACCTGCGCGACATCGTTCTTCGCGCGCAGGCATCCTGAATTCTGGCGTCGTCCCGGGGCCGTGCCGGACGGCAAGGGCAACTGGGCGAGATTCGCCCTGGACTATTCGCACAAGGAGGTGCGCGAGCTGATGCTCGCATTCATCAAGGAGGCTCTTGAACGCTACGACGCCGATGGCATCGAACTTGACTGGATGCGCTTCGCGAACCATCTCACGCCGGGCAGGGAACGCGAGCAGGCGCATTGCCTCACGGAGGTGATGCGCCGGACGAAGGCGCTCGTGGACGAGGTGGCCAGGCGTCGCGGGCATCCCGTGCAGATCGGTGCGCGCGTGACGAGCCGTCCAGACGCCGCCCGCGCCTACGGCACGGATTTCGAGGCATGGGCGCGCGAGGGGTTGATCGACGTGCTGATCATGTGCAACTTCTGGGAATCGATCGACTTCGGTCTGCCGATGGCCGATTGGCGCAAGATCGTGGCGGCGGCGAACCCGCGCGTCAAGGTGATCGCCGGCTGCGACCAGGCGTTCATGGACGAAGGGCATTTCCATAGCCGCCGCGCGATCACGTATCCCGAATACTGCGGATGGCTGGAACGCATGTTCGCCGAGGGCGCGGATGGATTCTACTTCTTCAACCACTTCGACATCGCGCGCTATCCGAATAGGATGACGGACATGGGCCGTGCGCTCGTCGAAGGTGCCTGGACGCGCGAGCGCTTCGCGCGCGAGGCGCGCGCATACCCCGTATCGTTCTGCGACAGCGCGCTCTCCAGTCGGCTCCAGGCCAGGCAGACTCCGTGCGCGCTTTCAAGCCGCGTCGCGCTGCACATCCCTGCCGGCACGCCGCCGGAGAAGGGGACGGTGGCGGTGGCCGTCGGCAGCGACCGTCCGCTCTCGGCCGCCGAACAGGCATCGGTGCGACTGAACGGCATCGCGCCGGAAGGCATGGTCGAAACGGAGCTCGACAAGTGGATTCCCAGACGGCCCACCCGTAGATCCACGGCGGCGGCGAAGTGGACGTTCCCGCTTTCAGCGCTGAAGTCCGGCGACAATGTCGTTTCGCTTGACGGTTCCGCGCCGGGAAACATCTGGGCCTGCGAGATATTCGTCACGCCGGAGAACTGAAATTTCCACACAGGGGGGCGAAGTTATGGTATACTATCGCCCTCAAAGCCAAGCATGGCGTCGTATATGAAAGAAGAACTACATCGGCTCAACTGCTTCGTCGAGAACAAGCCCGGCGTGCTGGCACGCATAGTGGGCCTGATATCGGGGCGAGGCTACAACATCCAGACGCTCTCCGTCGGTCCGACCGAGGATGGCACGGTGTCGCGCATGAAGATCGACCTTCTGGGCAACGACCGCGTCATACGCCAGATCATCGTGCAGCTGCAGAACCAGGTCAACGTGATAGAGGTCACTGCGCGCCGCAAGGGGTGAAGCGCCGTGAAATTCGCAGTCATCGGGCACCCCGTCGGCCATTCCCTTTCGCCGGCGATGCATTCGGCGAGCTTCCGCGCGATCGGTTTCGACGGAACGTATGGCGCCTTCGACGTAACCCCGCAGGACCTGCCTTCGGTGCTCAGGCGCTTCGCCGCCGAGGGTTACCGGGGAATCAACTGTACCATTCCCCACAAGGAGGCCGTGCTGCCGCTTCTCGACCGGCTTGACGATTCCGCGGTCCATTGCGCGGCGGCGAACACGGTGCTTTTCGCCGCCGATGGCACAACGACCGGCTACAACACCGATGGCGCCGGGTTCAGGCTGTCGCTCGAGGAATGCGGCTTCCGGTTCGCGGGTGCGCGTATAGTCCTGCTTGGCGCCGGAGGCGCGGCCCGGGCGGTATCCGTGGCCTGCCGCGACGCCGGATGCGCCGAGCTGGCGGTATCCAACCGCACGCGTTCGAGGGCGGAGTCGCTGGTCGCCGAGTTGCGCCGGACGGAATGCGCGGCGCGGATGGTGGATCTAGGCGGCGTGGATGATCCCGAGACATGCCGGGCGGTGGAAGAGGCGGATCTGGTAGTCAACGCGACCCCGCTCGGTCTTAAGCCCGACGATCCCTCCGCCGTGCCGCAGGAGTTGCTGCATGCCGGGCAGACGGTGTACGATCTGATACCGGTGCGCCGCGAGACGGCCACCCTTGCGGCGGCTCGCGCGGCGGGGGCCCGAGCCGTGGGAGGACTGGGGATGCTCGTCCACCAGGGCGCGGCGGCTTTCCGCATCTGGACGGGGCTGGAACCTGACATCTCTGCCATGTTTTCCGCGCTCGGGATGGGCCGTTGAGAGATTGATTCCTCTCCGCGCTTGCTTTCGGGACGTTTTTTTGGCATAATATCCCCCAATTCATGTTTGAATTTTTCAGACGAAACAAGCCGAAGAAAGGGCCGATAGTATGCGCGCGCCCGGATCATTGCATTTCGCGCAAGAACATTGATCCGGACGCCTTGCGTGTTTTGTACCGTCTTTCCGACCTCGGCTACGAGGCGTACCTTGTCGGCGGCGGGGTACGGGATCTCCTGCTTGGCCGTGTGCCGAAGGACTTCGACGTGGGCACTTCCGCACATCCGAACGAGGTGAGACGGGCCTTCCGCAACTGCTTCCTCATAGGCCGCCGGTTCCGTCTCGCGCATGTGCGCTTCGGCCAGAAGGTGATAGAGACGGCGACCTTCCGCGCCAGTTCGCAGAGTGTGGGCGACATCATCGCACATGCCGCCGAAGGCCCGATGGAGGACAATACGTACGGCACCCCGGAGACGGACGCCAACCGGCGCGATTTCACGGTAAACGGCCTTTTCTACGATATAAAGACGTTTGCCGTGATCGACTATGTGGGCGGTCTGGAGGACCTCAAGCGGCGCGTGATCCGGTCAATCGGCGACCCGATGATCCGCTTCCGCGAGGATCCTGTGCGCATGATGCGCGCCATCAAGTTCTCGTCCAGGCTGGACTTCACGATCGAGAAGAATACGGAAAAGGCGATACGCAAGCTCCATTCATGCATCACCACCGCGGCGCCGCCGCGCGTCTGCGAGGAGGTGTTCCGCCTTTTCTCGTACGGCGCAGGCACGAAGGCCTTCAAGATGATGTACAGGTACGGGCTTTTGCACGACCTCCTGCCCGACCTTTCCGATTTCATCGACGGCGACGGCGGCGAGGATTCGTCGACATGGCTGTACATGTCGGTGCTGGACCGCTTCGAGAAGGCCATGCACGAGCGTGGCTACGATGTGCCGAACGGGCTGCGCGCGGCGGTGCTCTACACCGCCATGGCGCGCAAGATCGGCTCGCGCAAGGCGCTAGGCACGATGCTATCCTCCCTCAAGATCCCCAAGGCGACATATTTCCCGGCCATCTTCATGATAGATTCGACGAGACGCTTCCGGCAGAAGCCTGCAGACGGCCGCTGGAGGTTCGTTGGACACCGTGATTTCCCGGATGCGCTCGACTACAACCGCATTGTCGCGCGCGCCGAAGGCCTGAGCGAGCAGGTGCTCGACCAGTGGGCCGATCTGTACAACCAGCAAGGTGATGAAAAATGAGCGAAGAAACGAAAAAGGAAAACGTCCCTGAATACATCCCGGACTTCATCAAGAAGGCTCCGGAACTGCTCCCGCTCTGGGACTGGTGGGTCAAGGAAGGCAAGTCCACGCTGACAATGCTGATGATCGCGGGTGCGGTGGTCGCGGCGTTCTACGGGGTACGCGGCTACTTCCGTTCGCGCGATGTGGCGGCGAACGCGGCGCTTGTAAACGCATATTCAACGGACGACCTGGAGGCGGCCGTATCGAGTTACGGATCCTCGAAGGTCGGTCCCGCGCTCAAGCTCCGCCTCGCGAAGTCGTACTACGACGCCGAACGCTACCAGGACGCCCTCGACACCTATGAGGGCCTTGTCGCAAAGGCGGCCAAGATCCCCGCGTTCGCGGACGTGGCCGAGATCGGCCGTGCGTACTCGCTGGAGGGTCTCGGCAAGTTCAAGGAGGCCGGCGACGCGTTCGCGGCATTCAACGACGGCTCCAAGACCAACTCCTTCCTCGCCCTCACCGCAAAGCTCGGCAAGGCGCGCTGCCAGGCGCTTGCTGGCGACAAGGCTGGTGCGGTAAAGGCGCTCGAGGCGATCAAGGCGGGGCTCAAGGACGATGCAATGGCCGAAGCGCGCGTCGATCGCCTCATCGATGCCGTCAAGCGGTATGAACCCGGTCGCGCCCAGCGCTCGCTGTTCGATGCCGCGGATGCCGCCGAGAAGGCCCTTAACGCCGATAAGGCCATTAAAGCTCCTGAGGTGCCCAAGGCCGCTGCACCTGCAAAGGCTCCTGAGGCTCCTAAGGCCGCTGAAGCCGTTAAGGCCGTTAAGACTCCTGATGCGAAGCCTGCGGCGCCTGCCAAATGACGGTTTGAAGACTCTACAGCTAGTACCAGCGATGGAGCAAGGCGGCGTCGAGCGGGGTGTCGCCGAAGTGAATCGTATTCTCGTAGGGGCTGGCTGGCAGAACGTGGTGGTCTCATCTGGCGGCAGAATGGCGGCCAGCATCGAGGCGGATGGCGGCCGGCATGTGCCGCTGGATGTGAAGTCCAAGAACCCTCTTACATACTTTTCGCGCGCGGCGAAGCTGCGCGGCCTTCTGGAAAGGGAGCGGCCTGACGTCGTATGTGCGCACTCCCGCGTGCCGGCATGGCTCTTCCTGTGGGCGAACCGCACCCTGCATCTGCCCTGGATATCGTTCCCTCATGGCGCGAATTCCGTATCGCCCTATTCCAAGGTGATGACGTTCGGCGATCTGGTCGTTACGCCCTCCGTATACATCGCGGACCATCTCAGGCGCGCATACGGCCTTGACGAATCGCGGTTGCGCGTGATTCCCCGCGCCATCGACCGCGCCAGGTTCGATCCGTCGCGCCTCGATGGCGGGTTCATCGCGGACAAGCGGGCGCAATGGGGACTTGATGGCCGATACGTCGTCATGGGGCTTGGCCGCATAACCCAACTCAAAGGGTACGATACGCTCATCCGGGCCACGGCGATGGCCGCGCGCGACATCCCCGGCATCAAGACCGTCATCGTGGGCGAGGCTGAACGGCTCAGGAGGGACGTGGAGCGGGATCTCAGGCGTCTCGTCGCCGATCTCGGTCTTGAAGATCGCGTCGTGTTCGCGGGGCACCAGTCGCTGGCGGCGGAGTGCCTTTCGATGGCAGACGTGGTCGTGAGCGCAAACACCTGCAAGCCAGAGGCGTTCGGACGGTCTATGGCGGAGGCGCTGGCGATGGATCGTCCGGTCGTGGCGGCGGCGTTCGGCGGCGCGCTTGACATCGTCGAGGACGGCGTCAACGGTGCGCTGGTGGATCCGAAGTCTGGCGCGGAGGGGTTCGCCGCGGCGATCGTACGCGTGTCGAGGATGAGGTTCGGGGACCTCCGCAGGCCGGCGCTGGAGAAGTTCTCCTTCGAGAAAATGGCGGAGGCGACGCTTTCGGCGTACCGCGAGCTGTCATCCGCCGCCACGAAGAGCATACCCTAGCACTGGACCGCTTCGGGAAAAATGCGCCGCAGGTGCCGTATTTGTGGTATAATACGCGCTTCCGGGCGTGTGCCCGCCTTTCAACGATAAACTCTATAATGAAAGAGAACAGAGAATGAACTGGAAATACACGTGTCTGAATCCCATCGCGGAGGTGGGGCTAGGGAAACTGTCGGACGCCTACCAACGTACCGAGAACTTCGCCGAGGCCGATGCGGTCTTCGTGCGCAGCGCGAAGATGGACGAGATGACGCCCGGCGCCAACCTGCTTGCCGTGGCGCGCGCAGGGGCGGGGGTCAACAACATACCCCATGCCGAATACGCCAAGAAGGGCGTAGTCGTGTTCAACACGCCGGGCGCGAACGCCAACGGCGTCAAGGAGCTTGTGATAGCGGCGCTCCTGCTCGCGAGCCGCGACATAGTCGGCGGCATCGAGTGGGTGCGTGAGAATGCGGCGGACCCGGCCATTAACAAGACGGCCGAGAAGGCTAAAAAGGCATTTGCTGGAACGGAGATCGAAGGAAAGAAGCTGGGCGTAATCGGCCTCGGGGCGATCGGCCAGAAGGTCGCCAACGCCGCCGTGGCGCTCGGCATGGAGGTGTTCGGATACGATCCGTATCTCTCGGTCGACGCCGCCTGGAACCTGAGCCGCGCCGTCAAGCACTGCAAGAACGTGGAGGCCATCTACCGCGCGTGCGATTTCATCACGATACACGTGCCGGCGCTGGATTCCACCAAGGGGATGATCAACGCCGAGGCCATCGCGATGATGAAGCGCGGCGTGATAATAGTGAATGCCGCGCGCGATGCGCTCGTGAACGAGAAGGACCTTCTCGTCGCCATCGCCGACGGCAAGGTGCGCAAGTATGTCTCCGACTTCCCCAACGCCACCACGGCCGGGCAGAAGGGCTGCCTCGTGATACCGCACCTCGGCGCCTCCACCGAGGAGGCCGAGGACAACTGCGCGGTGATGGCCGTCAAGGAGATGCGCGACTACCTCGAGAACGGCAACATCGTCAATTCGGTGAACTACCCCGCCTGCTCGCTCGGGCCGTGCAACCGGGCCGGGCGCATCGCGATCTGCCACAAGAACGAGGCCAACATGATCGGCCAGTTCACATCCATACTCGGCAACGCCAAGGTGAACATCGACGCCATCGCCAACAAGAGCAGGGGCGACTTCGCCTACACGCTCATCGACGTGGATTCGCCCGTGCCGGCAGACGTCGTGGAGGCGCTAAAGGCGTCACCCGCCGTGATCCGCGTGCGCGTGATCAAGTGAGGTCCTGAAGTCGAGAAGGCTGCAAGGTGAAGGAAAGGACGACAGCGAAGAGGCCTGTTGTGGCGAAGCCGGTGGCGCGCAAGGCCGCCGCCGGCCGCCGCAAGGCCGAGCCGAAGATGCCGCAGATGAAGGAGGTCGAGGTTCTGCTCTTCACGAGCGAGCTTGCGGACCTCCTTGAAGCGGGCATGACGCTCGGCCAGGCCTTGAGCTGCCTCGCGAACCAGGGCGAGGAGGCCAGCCCCCAGCGCGTCATCTGCCGCGACCTCTGCGACCGCATCGTCAACGGCGAGGCGTTCTCTGACGCGGTGAAGCACCACCCCAGGACCTTCCAGCCGCTCTACGGCAACATGATCAAGGCCGGCGAATCGTCTGGCGCCATGATCGAGGTGCTGCGGCGGCTGGTGGACCACTACGAGCGCAACGATTCGATGAAGGGCAAGATCAAGAGCGCCCTGTCGTATCCGTGCGTAGTGCTGTGCTTCGGTGTGATAGCGGTCATAGCCGCGCTCGTCTGGATCATCCCGCAGTTCCAGAAGGTGTTCGACTCGATGGGGGCGGCGCTGCCCCTGCCGACGCGGATCCTCATCGGCGCGAGCCACGCCTTCATCCACTACGGCTGGTTCATGGCTGCGGGCGTCGTGGCGCTCGTCATCTGGTTCCGCAAGTGGGCCGCCACGCCTTCAGGCCGCCTGAAGGTGGATGGCTGGAAGCTGAAGGCCCCTCTCATCAAGGGGATCATAGCCAACGGGGTGTACGCCTCGCTCGCCTTCACGCTCAAGACGCTCCTCTCGAACGGGGTGAACGTACTCAACGCCCTCAAGATCGCAGAGGAGACCTGCGGCAACGCGGTGATCGGCAAGGCCATATCCGTGGCGCGAAAGCGCGTGACGGACGGTACCACCATCTCGGGGCCGCTTGCCGCCTCGGGCGCGTTTCCGCGCATGATGACGGACATGCTCGCCGTCGGCGAACAGGCGGGCGACATGGCGTCCTCGCTGGAGAACATCGGCAAACGCTACCAGAAGGACATGGACCGCAACATCACCGCGTTCACCAACGCCCTCGAGCCGATCCTCATCGTCACCATCGCCGCCGTCGTCGGCTTCGTGGCCGTGGCCATCCTGATGGCGGTATTTAACATGTCGAAGGCAATCGGGTAGGGGAAAGTTAACGAGTGATAAAAAAGGTCGGACTTTTTTATCACCATTATTCGGTTGCGGCGGCGGGGAATATTGGCTATTTCGTGACAGATAATCTTTTGAATTTTGGCGATATCGTGACAATTATAATATCTAACTTTGGCGATACGGTGACAATTGATATTGACATCCTGAAGATAATATGCAATAATTCGCCTGAACTACCAAGGAAAGGGTGATTGTGATGGGCGTTAATTTCAAACGTAAAGCATACTCACAGATGAAGGAATGGAAGGAGAAACTTGCCGACAAATACGCTTTGCTGATAGAGGGTGCAAGACGAGTCGGCAAAACCCATCTCGTACAGGAATTCGTCCAGAAAGAGTACGAGACATCAATCTTCATCGATTTCTCCCGCAAAGGTCGGCTCGTCCAAGAAAGCAAGAAGGCGTTTACGGAGGAGAACGACATCGAAGGTACGCTGGAAAGGCTTCAGACTCTACACCACGTCTCCTTGATCCCAGGCAGAAGTTGCGTCGTATTCGACGAAGTACAACGTTTTCCTGTCGCGCGCGAAGCGATCAAGCAGTTGATGGAATACGGCAAGTACCATTACATCGAAACCGGTTCGCTCTTGGGGATACACGAAAACGTCAAGGATATCGTCATCCCAAGCGAAGAGCACAAGATGAAAATGTTCCCCCTTGACTTCGAAGAGTTCCTCTGGGCGCTTGGTGCGGACAGGACGGCAGACCGCATACGCGAATGTTTCATCGAAAAGAAGCCGATGGAATGGCTTCATGCCGACACGGTAAGACTGGCGAGGCAATACATGGTCGTGGGTGGAATGCCGCAATCCGTAGAAGCCTATTGCCTGGGCGACGACCACCGCCTGGAGGCGTGCGAGGTGGCGAAGCGCGAGATACTCTCGCTGTACAACGCCGATATCGGCAAATACGCCAAGGGCTACGCATCAAAGGTGCGGGCTCTGTTCAGACATATCCCTTCGGCACTAAACACGCGCGAAAAGAAATTCCATCTTACCGATCTGGATCGCAACGCCCGGATGCGGCGTTACGAGAATGCCTTTCTTTGGCTCAGCGACGCCATGATAGCGAATATTGCCTACAATTCCACCAATCCGGATGTGGGGTTGGAAATGAACCTGGAAGAGACGACATTCAAGTGCTACTCGCTTGATACCGGACTGTTGCTGACACAGGCAATGGTGGGGACGCACGATGTGGATGGTCGCCTTTTGCGTGGCGTGCTGTACGACAAACTTGGCGTCAACGAAGGAATGTTTTTCGAGAATTACATGGCGCAAGCGCTCGTGAGCAGGGGATACGACCTCCTTTTCCACTCGCGTTCCAATCCTAGGGTCGAGGTGGACTTCCTTTTCAGGAATGGAATCAAGGTGTGTCCCGTGGAGGTGAAAAGCTCCGGCTATCGCGTTCATGCGTCTCTCGATTGGCTCGTCAGACATCATCCCACAAACCTGGGTACGAGGTATGTCGTGTGTACCGGCGATTACGAAACGGATGCCGACATCACCTATCTGCCATTCTACATGGCACATTGCCTTTAGCCCCAAGGAGGCGGCATTGCCGATCTGCTAAGCGGGGCAGGGTTTTCGTCAGCTCGCGCCTGCACGACCCGCCCAGTTCGTTTGTGCAATTTTGCGTTTGACTTCATTATACATATTTTATATAATTCCGCGCATAGGCATTTCAGGTGGATTTGATGCAAGGATTATTTACCATAGACAGGTTGATGGCGAAGTCGCTGACGAAGCAGATTTGCGACGGATACAGGGCTGCCATTGCGGACGGGCGTCTCGCGGGAGGCGAACACTTCCCGACGTGTCGCGAAATATGCGACGAGTTCGGCGTGTCGATGATCGTCTCCGCCGCCGTCGTGAAGCAGCTTGGACGAGAAGGGCTGATTCGTTCGCGTCCGCATTCGGGAAGCTTTGTCGTGCCGAGGAAATCAACGGCGTGGCGCGGAACTGTGCTCTTCGTGAACGCAGGCGGTACGGTCTCGGCATACGCGAGCGTTCTTGCGGCGACGCTGCGCGAGAGCATGACGGCGGCAGGTTTTCTCCTGGCGTCGATTGACATGCCGTCGCGCTTCATAGAGGAAACCGACATCTCGCGCCTTTCCGCCGCGCTTGCCGCCCGACCGAGTCTGGTCGTGCTTTTGCATGCGCGGCCCGAGGTGCTTGCCGCCGTTGCGCGGGCGGGTGTTGACTATGTGGTTGCAGACGATGGCGCGAAGCCGTACAACGGCAAGATGCCAGGTTCGTGCCGGGGCGTCGTCGTAACAGATTACCGGTCGGCCATTGCCGATTTCGCTGCGCACTGCAAGGCTGCGGGCGTTCGCAGCGTCATGGAGGTTGGCTTCGAGAAGGGTTACGCCTCCGCTGTCGCCGCACTCAGGCGCTCAGGCATTGGCGTGTCCACGTTACGCGTGAAGGAGACGGTGGAGTTCCGGCATTATGGCCATGTCCAGCGGGTGGGACTTGCCGCTGTCGAGAAGCTGCTGGCCAAGGGGAAGGGCGCCTTGCCCGACCTCGTCTATTTCACCGACGACTATCTTGCTTCCGGCGCGCTCATATCGTTCGCGCGCCACGGCATCCGCTTCCCGGACGACGTACGTTTCGTCTCCCTTGCGACCAAAGGATTCGAGCCTGTTTGGTGGCAGGAGGTGACGCGAATCGAATGGAACTGGTTCGCCCAGGGCGAGGCGTTTGCACGGCGGATCGTCGATCTGCTGGAGTCGCGGACCACGTGCAGCAACGTCGCGATTACGCCGGAATACGTGACGGGCGATACGTTCCCGGTCCGTGTCCTGCCACGAAAGCGGAGGGCGAAATGACGAAAAGCACCGTACTGGCTTTCATGTTCGAGCTCTCGTTCGCATGCCTTGCCGCGTGGGGAGAGACGAACTATGCCTTTCGGGCGAGGCTTCTTGACTTGCACCCGGAGAGGGTTGTCGCTTTAGACGCGATGCCTTTGGCGGCGGATGAAATCGCGGTGGATGCTTCATGGCGGATGGTGCCGCTTTCGGATACGCCGGTAGTGCGGCATGCAGCGAAGGATCTCAAGGACTACCTTGGGAAATGGAAGGTCGAAGGCGGAAAGGACGGCGTATCGGGCGGGAGCATCGAGATTGCCGTCGATCCGACGCTGAAGGAACTTCAATCGAAGATCGAGGTTGGCGAGCGAAGGATTCGCGTCACGGGTGCGTCGGCGCGCGAGGCGTACCAGGGGTGTATCCGGCTTGAGGACGAGATGAGCACGCGGGGACGGCCCGCTGTGAGGCGCGGAAGCCGCATCTATACGCGCCTCTTTTCCCCGCGCATGACGCACTCCGGCTACGCAGTCGAGACGTTCCCCGACGAATATCTCGACCAGCTCGCCCACTCCGGCATGGACGCGATACTGGTGTTCATCGAGGATCCGCCCGATGTCACGCGCGCGGGGAAGGTCGACATGAACGCGCTTGTCGCCCGCGCGGCGAAGCGCGGAATCGATGTGTGGGCGTATGCGAGCTTCCCGGAAAAGGCGGCGAAGATGCATCCGCTCGACCCGGGCGCGCGCGAATGGTACGCCGCCACCTACGGCGCGATCGTGAAGAACGCGCCGGGACTGAAGGGACTCATCTGCGTGGGCGAGTCATGCGCGTTTCCTTCCCGCGACCCCGGCATGGGCGGCTATTGGTGGCAGGAGGGATGGCAGAAGAAAGGCACGAAGCTCAACGGTTTCTGGCCCGTGAGCGACTGGCCGGAATGGCTTGATCTCGTGAAATCCGTCACGCGCGAACACAACAAGGATTTCGAGGTGGTGTTCTGGACGTACAACTGGTTCAAGAAACCGGCCGAGCTGCGTCTGCCGCTTCTGGAGAAGATCCCGACCGACCTCACGCTGCTCGTCACTTGGGTTCGCGGCGATCCGCCCGTTCGGCGCGGCAACGCGGAGTTCTTCGTGACGGACTACTCGATCGCCGCGCCAGGGCCTAGCGCCGTCTTCCGTAGCGAGGCCGACGTCGCCGTGCGACGCGGGATCCCGGTGATGACGATATCGAACACCGGCGGACGCACGTGGGATTCGGGCGTAGCGCCGTACGTGCCGGCGCCGGGACGCTGGAAGACCCGCTTCGATGCGCTTCGCGCCGCGCAGAAGATGTGGGGCGTCAAGGCGCTCATGGAAAGCCACCACTACGGCTTCCAGCCGAATTTCATTTCCGAACTCGCCAAGATCGCGTTCACCGCCGAGACGACGGACGCAGACTTCGACCGCGCACTTGCCGCGATCGCCGCGCGTGACTTCGGCCTCGCCGCCGCCCCGGCCGCGCTCGACGCGTGGAAGGATTGGGACGAGGCCTTCGCGTGGCACTCTACGGGCGACGCGGACTTCTGGGGACCGTTGCGCGTGGGACCGGTCTATCCGCTCGTCCTGCCGGGCGAACGCCTGCCGCCTCCGCTCAATCCGAACCTGGCGAAGAGCGAAGGCGTGTCGAAGGGCACGGGATGGAAGTACATGATGCCGAAATTTGTGCGTCCGAAGGAGGCGCTGGACGGCGAGATCGACACGTGCGCACGCGAGATCGCGCTGCTGGAGAAGGGTGTGCGCAAGCTGGCGGCGGCGATGCCGCTCGTGCCAGAGGCGAAGCGCGACGTGGCGCGGCGGCATCTTGGCGTGGGGGCGTTCTATCTGGCCTCGGTGCGGACTCTGGCCAACGTCAAGCGGTTCTATCGCGCGGGGCTCGCAAAGGACTCCGCCGCGATGCTTGCGGTGCTGGACGACGAAGAACGCAACGTGCGCGAAGCGATGCCGCTCGTGGAATTCGACTCGGCGCTCGGCTGGGAGCCGACGATGGGCTACGTCTGCGACCGCGCGAATCTCGAATGGAAGCTGCGCCAGCTGACCGGGGTCAGGGAAACGATATGCGATTCAGGAAAGACCGGGCGCTTGACGCTTGCCGTGCGCGACCGCCTGCCGAACTACACCATCGTCCTGCCCGAAGGCCCGTCGCCATCGCAGGCGTTCGCTGCGATGGAACTCCAGAAATACGTATGCGCGATGACCGGTGTCACTCTGCCGATAGCGACGAACATCGCGCCTGAACGCGGAATCTTCCTCGGTGGCGGAGCCAGGGAGCTGGGCAACGACGGATTCCGCCTTGTCGCAACGCCGCCGCATTTCCGTATCGAGGGGAGCGGCGTACATGGCACGCTCTTCGGAGTATATGATTTCCTAGAGCGCCATTGCGGGTGTGAATGGCTTGCACCCAACCTTGACGTGGTCCCGCCGCGCGACAGCATAGAGGTTTCGTCGACGCTTGACGATGTGCAGCGGCCGGCGTTTCTGCTGCGCGACCTCAACTGGACCGATCACTTGCGTAATGTCGGGTTTGCGGCCAAGCTGAAGGTGAACGGTTTTCGCATCAAGTATCCCGAGGAACTGGGTGGACGCGACCATGCGAAGGACACGACGACGGGCGGTGCGATCTTCGACAGCCTTTGTCCGCCCGGAAAGTACTTCAAGGATCATCCCGATTGGTTCGCCATGGTTGGCGGCCAGCGGCGCGGTATGCGCGCGCAGCGCTGTCTCACCAACACGGGTTTTCTCGATTTCCTCGTTGCGCAGATGAAGGAACGCCTTCGCAAGAACTACCCCCGCTGCAAGTACTATTCGATCTACCCGAACGACTTCAAGCATAATTGCCAGTGTGCGGACTGCAAGGCGCTTGATGAACGGGAGGGCTCGCCTTCGGCCTCGCTTGTCCACATGGCCAACTACGTGGCGGAGCGCGTGTCGGGTGAATATCCGGATGTCAACATCCTGACGTTCGCCTACATGTACACGCTTAAGCCCCCGAAGACGATGAAGGTGCATCCCAACGTCATGATCTGCTACTGCACCGATGCCTGCGATTTCTCCAAGCCGATCCGCGAGTCGCGCTGGAAGGGGTGCCGGGAGTTTGTCGAGAACTTCAGGAAGTGGAAGGAGCTTACCGACAAGATATACATCTGGGACTATTCGGCGAACTTCAAGTATCTGTTCCAGCCGTTCGAGTGCACGCACGTGATGCCTGCGAATTTCCGGTACTTCAAGGAAATGGGCGTGTTTGGCGTATTTGAGGAAGGCGACCACTACGGAGTCAAATGTGTGGACGAAGCGCTGAAGACATGGGTCATCGGGCATCTCCTCTGGAATCCGGAACAGCCGCTGGAGCCGCTGCTGGATCGGTTCTTCAAAGGGTACTACGGCGCGGCCTCCAAAGTCGCAAGGGGCTACTACGATGCGCTTGTCGCGCAGGAGAGAAATCGTGACGAGGAGAAGGAGCCGCTTGTCATGTGGGGCACCAGGCTGGACGATTCTTTCCAGCCAATCGACTTCTTCGACGAGTGGTCGGCGAAATGGACGGCCGCGCTGGAGCTGGTGAAGGACGATCCCATACGCCGCGAGAACGTCTACTGGGCGCGTCACAACGTCGACCTCGTGAGGCTTGTCAGGTCGAAGTTCGGGGTAAAGTATTCGCTGCTGCCTGGCAACGTGGACGACCCGAAGGGCGAACGTGCGGCGCTTAAGCCGGTGGCCGAGCGCGTCCTTGCCGACTTCGCCCGAGTCGAGGGACTCAACAAGTTCCGCGACAGCGAGATGGTGCGGGCACACGTAGAAGGGTTGGCGATGGCGGACTTGACCGGAACCGGCAGGAACACGGACCGCATCGTAGTGCCGGCGGCCGATTTGCGAGTCGACGACCGCACTGCGACAAGACGAGTCAAAGATCCGCTCGCGGCAGGCGGCAAGGCGATTCGTATGGGCGCTGCCGCGCCGGGCGCGATGCACCACTGCCTCTCGTTCCATGAGGACTCCTTCCTGAAGGAGCCCGGGGTGAAGATCGGGGTACGTGTACACGCGAGGGTCGAGAAGACAGGTGTGGAGAAGGGTACGGCGTTCTCGGTTGGCACCTGCGACATCGTCAAATACTCCAAGCGCGACATACGGAACTTCCATGTCGGCATGAAGAAGGTCGCGGGCAACGGCTACGCCTGGTATGATGTGGAGGGGACCTGGAGCCCGGCTGGCAGCGAAAAGCTGTGGATAGGCAACGGCAAGGTGGTTGATGGCGAAAATCCCTGCATAAAGGCCGTTTTCTTCGACCAGATCGAACTTTACAGAAAAACGGAACGTGAGAAAGGGGCAGCCCAATGAAGGTGTCATGTCTTGTTGGAGCGTCTGCCGCAATCCTCCTTGCTGCTGGTGTGGAGGCGGCCACGGTGTTTACGGCCGATTTCAAGGAGGGACTTTCCGGTTGGAAGGTGGAGAACAGAGGAACGGTCGCCGCCGCGGAGAAGATTTTTGGCG
>JAFXTB010000021.1 GCA_017525225.1 Kiritimatiellia bacterium | reverse complement strand
AGACGAACTGTCCGCGAACTTCGAGGAACATCTACGCGAACATGCCGCGAAGATGGGCAAGCCGTATGAAGACTACCGGGCCGAGATGAAGAGGTGGTACAACGGATTCCGGTTCGCGAAGAACGATCCTACGACGGTCTATAACCCGGTGTCGGTCGCGCTGACGCTGTTCAAGAAGGAAATCGGCTTCACGGCGACCTGGGCGACGACGGGGCGTCCCTCGATGCTGATGAACTACCTCAAGCGCGAGGAGGTGCTGGCTGTAACCCCGGATCTGATCGAAGATGTTGATGAGGCGGAGTTCGATGTTGCCGAGCTTAGGCATCTGAAGCCCGTCGCCATGCTGTACCAGTCGGGATATCTGACGATCAAAGACTACAACCCCGTAACCGAGGCGTATGCGCTGGGCGTTCCTGATGAAGAAGTCCGTCGCGACCTCTGCTCGCTAATGACCGGGGTGGCGGCAAACGAGACTGTCGCGTGGGCGGGATCGCTCGGCAAGAAGCTGATCAACGGAAAGTGGGATGTCGTGTTCGACGGCCTGAAGGCGCTCTACGCCGGAATGGCGTACGGATCGACGGAGCGGCGCGTCCACGAAAACTCGTACGGACGCTGCCTCTCGTTCCTCCTTGCGAGTTGCGGCTTCGACTTCAGGATGGAGGACGTACAGTCGAACGGACGCGCCGACATTGTGGCGAAGCATCCGGCGTGTGTCTGCATTTTCGAGCTGAAGGTGGACGAAGCCGTCGACCGCGCATTTGCGCAGATCCGCAAGAAGGGCTACGCCGCGCCGTATCTCGCGGACGGCCGTCCGGTCTGGCTCGTCGGGCTGTCGTTCGATTCCCGGACGCGCCACCTCGTCGACTACGCTGCGGAAAGATTCGATCCGGCGGGTAGTCGCTAGTCGTTAGTCGTTAGTCGTTAAAGACAACATAATCTTATCGAAAGATACAACACTCCTTCTTGCGACGGACGGAGGAATGTGGTAGAATTTCCACCAGCAAATTCTAGCGGCATCGCAAACGAAAAAGGAGCATCATCATGTCAATACTGAAGAACGCGTCAAAAGTGCAAAACAATGCGGCAAATGGAAGGTGTAGGCTACGTGCGTTTCTTGCGTTTGCGGCGATGATGATGGCGTCCATGGCGCTTGCCGAAGATTTCATCGTAGAAGTTGGCGAGTCGAAGCGTATCGAGGGCGAGAAGACATACGGCAGGATATTCTGCAACGGCGAGCTTGAGATCGCGGATGAAGCGCTTGTGACGTGCACAACATTCGTGATGGCATCTGGCATAGTGCAGAACGTGAAGGTCTCCATCGGCAACGATGCGCAGCTGGTGGTGAACGGGGCGAGCGGGAAGACGGACTATAAGGAATGTGCCATCGGCATGAACGGCGGTGCTGGCAGTCTCATTCTTGGCACGAATGCCGTATTGCGTTGCACGCAGAACATGGGCATGCAGATATTGGAAGATCCTGATCGTTCCAATTTCACCGCTGAAAATCCGTTCCCCGCCACCGCCAAGATGTTCATGCATCTCAAGAAGGGGGCTTCGGTAACATCCTCTACAGGTTCAACCGATTCTATTTTCAATTTTGATCGCAACTCCCTTCTCTATAGTGGCTGTGCCCGTTTTATCGGCAATACCGTTCTTCTGGACGAGGATTCGTATATGAATTTCGCATCTGTGAGTCATGTGGGACGCCCCGATACTCGGATTCTCTTCAATGGCGGCAGCATACGCCAGGGATTGTGGAATTCCGGCGCGGGCGCGTCTGTCAGAAACACTGTGCCCCATTGGAATTCGACGGCCGGCTCCATCTTCTATCTCACTGCCACAAACGGGAATCCTGTCGTTATCGACAAGCGATCCTGGTCGAATGGCGTATTCAACACGCCCAATGGTGGCGCAAGCATCTACATAGAGGGAGATGGCGATTTCATCGTCAAAGGTAGCGGAAACTGGTGCCCACAAGGATCGCCCGGCATCATATCTTCCTTGATCGTATCATACAACGTTGGAGACAATTCCATTAAATTTAACAACACTGGGGCTATTCGCATCGAAGGATCGTACCGTTTTTGGCTGGTTGGCGGGCTGATAGGTTCAGGAACCTATAAAGCTCCTGGTTTGCGTGATGGGTTGATTGCCAACAACCTCTTTAAAGGTAATCACGATCTGTATGTAGGACCGGGAATCACTCTGGACATCTGCGGCAATACGCTTAAGGCGAAGAAGGCCGTGATAGACGGGGTGATCTACAGTAGTACAAATACGGAACACCTCGGGAAGCTGTATGTTGGTCTGGACGGCTCCGATTGCAAAGTCCACGACATCGGAACGAACGTCGTCTGCATCAAGTACGGTACTGGTTCGCTCGTCATGTCGAACGCCACCGACATGGCCGGGCTCACCGTCACCACCGGTGCGGTCACATTCGCGGAGAACGCCTCCGGACCGGTCCATATCCGCTCCCTCGAGATGGGCAAAAATACGTCCTTCGCGCTTGGTGGAGACAGACCGTTCACCGTCGACAGCCTGACGCTCGATTCGTCCGCAACCGTGGCCGTAGACAATTTCGCTCCGGCGGCGAACGGTTCGCTCGATCTTCTTTCCTTCACTCCAACAACCGGACTTGCGCTGTTGCCGTTCACGGCGCAGTCAACCACGACCCCGCCGAATCTCTCTTCCTGGTCGCTCTACTACGCAGGCGTCCTGCAGGGGGCTGTCGGCGCGGCCGTCCCGGAGATCCGCATGTACAAGCAACATCTTACGCTCGGCACGCCCGGTACCATGCTTACGTTCAAATGACAAGGATTGTGCTATGACATCAAGAATGATGATTGCGCTGGCGGTGGTGTCAATCGCGCTTGGAGCAGCAGGCGCGAATGTCAAGCCGCGGCACCAGTGGAATTTCGACCGTACTGAATGGTGGCACCCGAATGTCGCGGCCGATTTCGGTACTGCCGAGAAGAAGCGCGGCATGGGAGGATGGCTTGCCGCTGGGCAGGGCGTGGACGCTTCCGCCGGGCTGGTCGCGAACAGCGGGCGCATAGGTTCCGTGACCGCGCTACCTCTGCCGTACGAGGAGTTCACGCTCGACATGAAGTTCAAGCTCGCGTCGCCTCTTGATGGCAAGACGGTCCGCGGGCTCTGGCTCTATTCCTGGAATGGCGAGGGGCGTGGAATATGCAATGTGGATCTCACTGGCGACGGACGGCTTCGTGTGGCGGTGGAACGTCCGGCGGGCAAGGGTGGCAGGCGTCCGGCAGTTGATTTCAAGACGGCGTCAGAGCCGCTCAAGATAAAGGAGGGTGCCTACCACTCCCTGCGCATCGCGGTTGCAAGGGGAGGGCGGCTGACGGCATGGCTGGACGGTGCTGCCGTACTGCAGAAGGACGGTACGCCGTCGCTCAAGGAACTGTCGACAGATCCGCCCGCAAAAGGTTGGTTCCCTGTCATGTACGTAGGCCGTGCCGATGAGGGAGTGCGAAGCAACTATCTCGATGGCGCGATCGACGATGTGGCCGTCTACGATGTGGCCCTTGGCGCACCGGAGGCCGTGCGTCCGGCGGCGGACTATTCCAAGCTGGTCCTGCCGGAGTTCAAGTCGGTCGCGGGCGGGGCGGACGTGCTCGTTCTCGATGCGGATGGCAAGGCGGCGACGGGGCGCTTCCGCGTGCTTGACCACGAGGAAGGGGCGTTCGGTGCGATGAAGAGCGCCGACCAGAAGTTCCTGGACGCATCCTCGACGGCGTCCGTCTCGCTCGGCACGGAGAGCATCAAGGTGAAGATTCTCTGCCCCGTACCCGACGGCATGGCGCCCGTACGGTCGAAGTCGCAGATATGGAGCGGTGACTTCGTGGAACTTTTCCTTCGTCCCGATGCGAAGCATCCTGCGTTCTACGTATACGCAATCAACTCCGGCGGAATCGGAACGGGCGAGAAGTTCTGGGCGGCAGGGACGAAGGTGCAGGGATGGAAGTCGAAGGTGAAAATCGCGGTAGACGACATCCCCGGCGGTTTCGCCGTCTCGCTCGACATTCCTTTCGACGAGGTGTTTGCCTCCGCGCTCAAGCCGGGCGACACTTTCGGAATAAACTTCAGACGACACGGCGCCACGTGCAGCGGGGGTTCCGTGTGGAGCGTCGCCGGCGGCGAGTTCAACAACGAATTCGCTTTCGGTACGGCGGTCTATGGCGGTGCGGCGGCGTATTTCGCGCGCAAGCTCGAGACTGCCGAGGCGCGTGGGAGGAAGGTCGCCGTCGACCGTGCCGACGCGCTTGCCGCTGTCGGGCGGGTGTTCGCGCCCGTCAGGGAAGCCGTCCGGGCGCATGGCGCAGACACCGCGTCGTTCGCTTCGTTGGAGGCGATGTTCGCCCGCCTCGACCGTTCGCTCCTTAACATCGCGCTAGGCGGACGTCCGCTGCTGCTGTTTCGTCCGGCGAACGCATGGAGCAATCTGCTCGATCCAGACGAAAACTCGAAGCCGCTTGAGACGATCCGCATCCTTGCGGCGCGCAATTCGCGCGCGGTGTACGCGTTCGCGGCGGCGAATCTGTGCGACGAGTATTTGACGGGGCAGATGAAGATCATCGACCGCTGCCGCGGTGGGTTCTCGAAGCAGCGTCCGGCTGTGATGAACGGTCTGGGGCGGCACTTCACGCTGCGCCAGGGCTTCCATATCGCGAGCCGCGACGGACGAAAGCTCTACGATCCCGTGATGGAGCTTCAGATGAAGAATCTGCTGAGGCTGGGGCCGGGGGAGGTGGTGCCTGTCTATCTCGAGCTCGACACGCACGGCCTTCCCGCCGGAAGGCATTACGCGCAGCTCTGGATGCGGAATGCGACGCCCGGCTATCCGGATGTCAAGGTCTCGGTTGAGGTGACGGTGACGGACGACGACCTTTCGACGATTGCCGTGGACAAGGCGGGATACGACGCCATCGGTGACTCGTTCCGCAAGGGGCAGAGCGCTTGTCCGGGGATGGTGCGCTTTCTGGTGGAGAGAGGATACAACGTCATATATGTGTCCGACCTGGAGGCAAACCTCTATCCGAAGATGGACAAATCGGGGGCGTGGCGCGTCACGGAGTACGACGTCCTTGACCGCCACATAGATGCCTTTCTCGCGGCGGGGCTGCCGAAGGAGAAGATGAAGCTCTGGATATACCTGGGCATGGAGGCCGACAAGAAGCTCCATCGCGAATGGACCCACGCGCCCACCGACAAGGACGGGAAGATCGTTCCCTTCGCGACCGAGAAATGGGGCGAGGCCATACGCTTCATGGTACGCGACGTTGCGGCTCACCTGAAGGGGAAGTACGGCGTAGACAAGAGCCGCATCTACTGGTATCCGGTCGACGAGCCGAACGGCGACATCGACGATGCGTCATACAAGGATACGGTTGCGCGCGCATACCGCGCCGCCAAGGAGATAAAGGCCGAGGATCCGGCAAATCTCACGATGACCGACCCGCTGCCGAACTTTCTGGAGTCCGACAAGATCAACAAGGCGATGCCGAAGCTCGCGGAGGTATACGATGTGATAGAGCTCTACCGCCCCTCGGTCACGGAGGCGAAGAAGCAGCTTGTGAGATCCGTGAACCTGAAGGAGGTGTGGACTTACCACATCATCGACAAGGAGACGCCTCCCACCGTACACCGCGGTGCCGTATGGAAGAACCTGCGTGACGGATTCCGCGAGATCAACACCTACTGGCACATGACGGAATCCGCAGGAAACCCGTTCGATTCGTCCGACTGCAGCGCGCCCGGCCGCTATGCGGACTACTGCACGCTCTATGTCGACTGGGATCTCGATTCGCTGCTCGCCTCGCGCCGCCAGCTTGCGGCGGACATGGCCACGGAGGACGCGAAGGTGATTCTCTTCATGCGTCGCAAATACAAGGACGACCCAGCAACGCTCGGCAAGGTCGAGGCGATCGTCAAGGAAGCCGCCGACACGGGCTCCATGGAGGCGATGGATATCGCCCGCGAGAAGCTTCTTTCCCTCAAACCATGAAAAGTCAACCATGAAAAGACTAGGCATTGTTCTCGGTTTCGTTGCAGTACTGATGCCGGCGGATGCGGCTGCCGCCGAACGGCTCGAGGATATCGACCGGCGCATGGCGACCGAATTTATGGTCGTCAGCAACGGCGTGAAGTGGATCGACGGCCGGGCTCTTCCGCTCGAGGGAAAGGCCTACGCGGATGTTTCCCGCTATTACGACCGGTTGACCGACAGCGTCACCACCAATGTCAACCGGGGTGTACACTGGCTGAAACGATTCTCGGCCGGTATGCAGTTCAGGTTTTCCACGGATTCCACCAAACTGCGCTTCCTCTGGCACCCGATCTGCCATCTGCTGGAAAGCTCAAACCTGTCCCGTCAGGGACAGAGCGGCATCGATGTATACAGGTTTGACGCGAAGACACGCCGCTGGCGGTACGTGGCGACCGGATGCCCGAAGAACATGCAGGATGGTTGCGCGTTCGAGGTCGACTGGAAACCCGGCGAAGCGTGCATCGTCAATCTGCCGAACTACAATGGCATCAAGGATTTCCTGCTGGGCGTCGATGAAGGTGCGGAGGTAAAACCCCTGCCACCGAGGAAAAGCGGCGTGGTCAAGCCTGTTGTCTTCTACGGAACTTCCATTACGCAGGGAGGATGCGCTTCGCGGCCAGGCATGGGCTTCGTCAACATCATCGGACGGGACCTTGACGTGCCTGTCGTGAACCTCGGCTTCTCCGGCTCCGGCAACATGGAACTGGAGATGGCCGATCATCTGGCGGCCATCGACGCCAGCTGCTATGTGATCGACACGCTGTGGAACACCGGCGGACAACGGCACGAGGCATTCATCCGCATCCTTCGTGCGAAACGTCCGGGCGTGCCTATCGTCGTAACCGACAAGTACGATGCGCGCGGTCGCGCGCCCAACGAAAGGGCGCGTCTAGCGCGCACGGCCTACGAGAAGCTTTCCGCCGAAGGATATGATCGGCTTTACTGGCTGGATTGGGACAAGGTGTACGATCCTGACGGCGAGGATACGGTTGACGGAGTGCATGCAAGCGACAAGGGCATGGCGAACATCGCCCGTGCGCTCGCCCCGATCATTGCGAAGGCTCTTGCGCTCGATGCGAAAGACGAATCCGTCAAGGAATGAACTCATAAGGACAAGAGGGTGGAATGAGACTGACATTCATGTCGATGGTTGCGATTGCCGGCATGGCAATCGGTGCGGTCAAGGTTCCGGAATATCGCTTCATCGAGCCGGACCGAGCCTCCGAAACCATGGTGCTGGGTACGGACGGCCGCGCGTCCACCGGTCGGTTCAAGGTCTCGGAAGTGATGAACTCGAGGGTCTTTGGCCAGATGGACAAGGCCGACGACAAGTTCGTGCAGAATGCCGCCTCGGCGGAAGTGCAGATCTGCGGTGAAAAGCTGATCGTGGACTTCGACTGTCCCGTGCCCCCTGGAATGACGCCCCGGAAATCAAGCGATCCCTGGAACGGAGATCGTGTCGAGATGCTGGTGCGTCCGCGCCTCGATGCCGACGAGGTGTCGGTGTTCGCCGCCAATTGCGGGGGGCCCTATTCGGCTCACGGATTCCGCGCCGGGGTTAGAAACATGGGCTGGTCGTCGGCTTCGAAGATCACAACGACGAACACTCCAACCGGCTTCAGGGTACACATGGAAATACCGCTCAAGGACGCATTCAACAAGATTCCCGAGCCTGGTGATGCGTTTGGCGTGAACTTCCAGAGGATGGGTCAGACGTGCGGACGCCACAGCGCATGGGCGAAGAACGGCGGCGCGTTTGATACGTCCAGGTGGGTATTCGGCACCCTGATCATCGGCAAGGCGGACGATTATCTGCGCAGACGTTTTTCAGGCTATGCGGGCCGTTGCCGCGATGTGGCGGCGGTGTCGCCGTCGGCCGCCGCCGAGGTCCGCAAGGTGGCGGGGGCCGTGAAGAAGGCCATCGAGGCGCATGCCGCCGAGCCTGGCGCCTACGCCGCGCTCGACGCGATGTTCGGTGAGCTTGATCGCGCGCTTGTAGCGATTTCGCTCGAGGGCAGACCGCTTCTCGTGTACGATTCCGGCGACGTGTGGGGAAATGGGCCATATCCGCAGATCGGCACAAAGCCGATGGAGCAGATCGTTCTGAAGGTGCCGCGCAACAGCCTGCGAATCAAGGCGTTCACGATCGCGAACCTCACAGATGCGGACTATGTCGGAAATCTCAAGGTCCTTGCCGATCCAAAACGCTTCTATTCGCGCACCCGCGGCGAGGAGAGGCCGAAGCCGACCATCGCCGACGCCTTCACGCTGCGGCGGGCCGTGTGGGGGCAGCTGAAGAACGGCAGGCCCAACGCGGATGCGACCGTGGAGCTACCGATGAAGTCGCTTGTCGAAATTGGCTCCGGGAAGGTGATGCCGGTCTATCTGGAGCTCGACACCCACGGCCTTGCGGCCGGAACGCATCGGCTCTGGCTGGGGTTTGAAAGCGTCACGAGCGGATTTCCCGGTCTGCGCATCCCTATCGACGTTACTATCACCGATGACGACCTCGACACCGTCGAGGTCCTCAGACCCGCCTACACGCATCTGCACGCCTCGTGCAGAAACGGGCATCGGCCGCTTGCCAACTGCATCCGCACGCTGGTGCAGCGAGGCTACAACGATGTGTTCATCTCGCGATTCGACGACCTGTATCCGCACATGAACGGTCGTGGCGAATGGGTGGCGCCGGACTATGTGGATATCGACCGGTGGATCGATCTCTGGATCGCGGGCGGACTGCCCGTGGAAAAGATGTACATTCGTCCGTTCATCGCCGTGGAGCGCGAACATTACCTTTGGCGCGGGCTGCGCGATGCCGCAGGACGGCGCGTTCCCTTCGCCTCGCCCGAATACGAAAAGGGCATGCGCCTTCTCGTCGCGTCGTTCACGCGCCATGTCATGGAGAAATACGGCATCCGGCGTGAACGCATCATCTGGTATCCCGTGGACGAGGCTAACGGCAAGCTGGAGGACGCCGAGTACAAGTCGTCGCTGTCGAGATGCCGCTGGATGGGACGGCTCATCAAGGCCGAGAACCCGGCGAATCTGACCATGTGGAATCCGCTGCCTGATTTCCTGGCCACGGATGAATTCGCCAAGGCGGCCCCGGAGTTTGCGAAGATGTTCGACCTTGTGGTGCCCTATCGTCCCAAACTGACACATCGGGCGATTGCGATCCTCCGCGCTTCAGGGACGCGGCATGTGGGCACATACCATATCACGACATACGAGTCGCCAGCCGCCGCCTATCGCCGGGGCGTATGGCAGAATCTCAGGGACGGGTTCGACCCCGTCGATTCCTACTGGCACATCGATGAAAGCGGCTACTTCGCCGGACTGGACTACAGCTACGGTAGCTGCATCGTTGACTGGGACTACGACCTTATCGCCTTGAGCCGGCGCCAGCTGGGAGCGGACATGGCCTATCAAGAGGGGCGGCTTGTCGTCTACCTCAGGCGCAAGCTCGCAGGCGATGCGGCAAAACTTGCGCAGATTGACGAGATAGTCAAGACGGCAGCCGATGCCGGCACCATGCCGGCGATGGACGCGGCGCTAGAGAAGCTGCTTGAACTTCTGTAAAAAAAAGGAAAGTGGATGCTATGATGATCATATCGAAAAGAATGTTTCCCAAGTCGACGTTGGTGGCGCTTGCAGCCATGGTGTCATTGGCGGCGACAGGTTCGGAGAGGATATCGCTGGACGGTCTCTGGGATTTCCGTTTCGAGAAGGGGAGGTCGCTGGAGGAAGTCGGCAAGGGCGGCTTCAAGACCAACGACAAGATGACTGTTCCTGGATGCTGGAACGCGATGTCGCGCTACTTCAACCAGCACGGCACGGGCCTGTACAGGCGCACGTTCGAGCTTGACGAGAACGCGGCCGATGCGTTCCTCGTGGTGGATGGCTTCGGCCTCAGGGCGAGGTTCTGGCTTGACGGACGCGACCTCGGCACGAGCGTGCTCCCTTGGAGCTGCGTGGAGTTCCGTGCCGGTCCGCTCAAGGCCGGCCGCCATACCATCGAGGCGGCCGTGGACTCCATCGTGGACAACTCGAAGGTGAAGCTCTTCTGGGACTTCTACGACTTCTACCCGTACGGCGGCTTCCACCACGGCATCGCCCTCGAGACGGTGTCGGACAAAAACGAGCTTAGGCGCGTGGTCGTGCGCACGCGCGACTATCGTATTGGTCTCGTCGAGCTGGAGGCGGAGTTCGCCGGTGCCGGCGCGGCGGCGGATTTCGAGGCGGATGTCTCGTTCGACGGCGCGGCGGCGAAGAAGGTGGCGTTCAAGGGCCGGCGCGCAAAGATCGAGGTGCCAGGCTTCAGGTTGTGGACGCCCGAGGAGCCGAATCTCCACAATGTCTCCGTGACGGCGCCTTCCTCGCCCGGCTCGCGCGCCAAGACGGTCACGACGCGCTTCGGCGTGCGGCAGGTGGGAACGGAAAAGGGTCGCATCACGCTGAACGGGCGCCCCGTGTACCTCAAGGGCGTCAACAGGCACGAATCGCACTATGAATTCGGCGTGTCCGTGCCTGCGGCGATAATGCTCGAGGACATCAAGAACCTCAAGGACATGGGCGGCAACTTCATCCGTGGCAGTCACTATCCGCAGTGCGCGGCGTTCCTTGACCTCTGCGACGAGCTTGGTGTGATGGTGTGGGAGGAGTCGCTTGGCTGGGGCAACGGTCCGAAGCAGCTGAACGACCCCGAGTTCTGCGATCTGCAGGAACGGCAGACGCGCATGATGGCGCGCAGGTCGATCAACCATCCGTGCATCATAATAACGGGCTTCCTCAACGAGCCGCGCTCGGCGCAGCCGGCATGCCGGAAGCTGGTGGATAGGCTCGTGGATGCCGTGCACGCCGAAGATACCGGCCATCTGGTGACGTTCGCGTGCAACGACACGGCGCACGACGCCTCGCACTACAAGACGGACGTCATAGCCTACAACACCTATCCCTGCTGGTACAACGACACGATGCAGAACGGCTCGCCGGAGGAGATGCGCGAGAACATCCGCCGCTGCCACCGCCGCATCGTGAAGTACTTCCGCGACATGCACAGGGATGACCGCCCGATAATCGTGAGCGAGACTGGCGTAAAGGCGGACTGGGGCGTGCACGATCCACGCGGCCGGGCGCAGTATTCCGAGGACTTCCAGGCCGAGTACACGCGGACGATGCTCGAGGAGTTGTTCGCCAACCTCGACATAGCCGGCGTTGCCATCTGGCAGTTCACCGACTGCAAGACCTACACGCGCACCGGTTCGCACCGCGCGCGTTCCTACGGCGTCAACACTGGCGGTCTCTACGACCTCTACCGTCGTCCAAAGCTCGCGGTGGATGCTGTACGCGCGCTCTATCGCGCCAAGCCGGCGTACGGTCCCGCCAGGGACGAGGCCTGGGAGGCCAAGCGCACGGCCGCGCTGGACAAGATGCGCACGTTCGTCTACAACACCGACGGCTGCGACATACTCTACTGGCCCACGAACCTGCCGGTGAGCGTGAAGGCATTCGAGGATCAGCGGCTCAGGTACGCGCTTGGAACGCGCATCGCGACGGTGTCGTACTGTCCGCAGAGCGCGGGTTTCGGGCACTTCATCTGCAACAGGGCCGGCGAACCGCTCACAAACACCGTCACCTCCACCTTCCACGGCCGTGACGACGCCCGCAACGCGGCGGCGGACTTCTTTGCGCTCGGCACGGATGCGCTCGAGATGGCGGTGGATTACTGCCACCGCAACGGGCTTGGCGCGTTCGTCTCGATCCGCGTCAACGACCAGCATGACGCCGCATCGACAATCGAGAAGGGCTACAGCGCGCTCTTTCCGCCGTTCAAGAAGGCGCATCCGGAATATCTCATGGGCAGCATCGACCGCAAGAAGAATGGCCATCTCTTCTGCGCCGGCGTGAGCTGGAGCTGCGTGGACTTCACGCATCCTGAGGTGCGCGAGCGCATGCGCATGTTCGTGCGGCAGTTCCTCGAGAACTACGATGTGGACGGGATAGAGTACGACTTCAACCGCCATTTCATCCTCTTCAAGAGCGTGGCCGAGGGCGGCATGGCGTCCACGGAGGAGCTTGAGATGATGACAGGCCTCATGCGCGACCTGCGCGCCATATCCGAGGAGATCGGCCGCCGCCGTGGACGGCCCGTGGTCGTGTGCATGCGCGCCCCGGATTCGGTCGGATACGACCGCGCCTGCGGCATCGATCTCGAGCGCTGGTTCGCGGAACGGTTGGTGGACGTGTGGATTGGCGCGGGATACTTCCACCTCAACCCCTGGGAGGAATCGGTCGCCCTGGCGCACCGTAACGGCATCCGCTTCTACGCCTCGATCGACGAATCGCGCATCGAGCGTGTCGCCAGGTCGAGGAAGCAGCCGTACATCCCTGGCCGCGAGACGAAGGCCGCCTACGCGGCGCGCTTCGCCGAGGCGATGGCGGCCGGTGCGGATGGCGTGTATGTGTTCAACCTGGAGGGCAACGCGCTCCACGACATCGCCCAGATAGACGGCGCGAGAAGCGAGGGCGAGAACAAGCTGTACTTCGCGCGCCAGCGCGGCATGGGCGGCTACCGGCCGGATCACTGGCTCAAGGACGGCGACCGCTTCGACAACCTGCCGCAGATCGACCCCGGTACGCCGGACAAGCTGAAGCGCAGGTATGCCTCGGGCGAGACGTGCGCCTTCACGATCACGGTGGGCGACGATTTCGCCCGTGCCAAGACGCCGCCGAAGATCACGGTAAAGGCGCTTGCGACCATCTCCGCCGGCGATTCGCTGGGACTCAAGGTGAACGGAAGGCCCGTGAAGTGCTCATCGTCAGACAAGGGCCTCAATGTGTACGAGCTGCCGGCCGGGCTGCTCGTGAAGGGGTCCAACAACTTCGAGGTGGCGTTCCCGGACAAGGGCGGCGACTACACCCTCGACGATTTCGTGGTGGCCATCGACTACCGCTGACGATTCCGCGCCGTACCGCCGGCCTTGCGATTTCTTTCTTTTCCACCTTGTGCGGCGTGGGAAGGAATGGTATAATATGCGCCTGTTTCACCAGTCTGGGATGGTCGCGTGGCCTCCCCCAGGCGGAAGCGAAGGCGCTGCGGCTCGTCCTGCCGCGCGTCAAAGCGGATTAACCAAGGGCGGCGGCTGCCAGGTGGCGGGCGCCGTCCGCAAGAGAAAAGAAAGGTTCAAGTAGAAATGGATATGCCCACTTCGGCCCAGACGGGCCTGACGCTCAAGGATCTCTTCGATGCCGGATTGCATTTCGGCCACCAGACGAAGCGCTGGAACCCGAAGATGAAGCCGTATATCTTCGACAAGCGCAACGGCATCCACATCATCGACCTCACGCAGACGGTCACGCTGCTTGACGAGGCGGCCGAGTTTCTGAAGAAGACGATCCTCGATGGCAAGAAGGTGCTTTTCGTGGCGACCAAGAAGCAGGCGCAGGAGATCGTGAAGGATGCGGCGGAGGAATGTGGCCAGCCCTACATGACCGAGCGCTGGCTTGGCGGCACGCTCACTAACGCGGCGACCCTGCGCGGCAGCGTCAAGCGCATGCGCCAGATCCAGGCGATCGCCAAGGCCAACAACGGCGAGCTTTCCAGGCACAAGCAGGAGGCTTCGATGCTCCGCCGCGAGCTCGTGAAGCTTGAGAGGAACCTCACCGGCATCGCCGACATGGCGGAGAAGCCCGGCGCGATCTTTATCATCGACGTGTGCCGCGAGGCCAACGCCGTGAAGGAGGCTGCTCGCCTGCACATACCCATCGTAGCCCTCACCGACACGAACGCCGACCCGGATCCCATCGACTACGTGATCCCCGGCAACGACGATTCCGTGCGCGGCATCGAGCTGATCGTGGGCGGCATGGTCAAGGTGGTCAAGGCCGCCAACGAGGAGTATTCGCGCATCGCCGCCGAGGCGGCCGCGAAGCGCGATGCCGAGCGCAAGGCGCGCGAAGAGGCCGAGAAGGCGGAGCGCACGGCGCGCCGCGAGAAGGCCGCCGCCGACAAGAAGGCCGCGGCGGACGCCAAGGACGCAACGGCGCTCAAGGCGGCCCGTTCGCGCAAGTCCGGTTCGGTCGGGTCTGATATCAAGAAGGCCGCGCGCGAGGCCAAGGAGGCCGCCGAGAAGAAGGCCAAGGCCGCGCTGGCCGCAAAGCGCCAGGCCGACGTGGCGGCAGCCGAGCAGGCGGTCGCGGCGGCGGAGCAGTCCGCGGCGGAGCAGCCTGCGGCGGATGCGCCGAAGGCCGAGTAGTTGGATGGAGTAAAAGGCAAGAGAGGAAGTAGACATGGCTATCACCATTGCACAGATCAAGGAACTCCGCGAGGCGACCGCCGCTGGCATGGGCGCCTGCAAGGAGGCGCTCACCGTCACCAACGGCGACATGCAGGAGGCCGTCAAGTACCTTCGCGAGAAGGGGCTCGCCGTCGCCGCCAAGCGGGTCGACAAGGAGTCGAAGCAGGGCATCATCGCGTTCGCACAGGCGGCGGACGGCAAGTCCATGGCCCTTGCGGAGGTCAACTGCGAGACGGATTTCGTCGCCAAGACCGATGCGTTCATCAAGTTCGTCGACGATGCGGCGAAGGTCGCCCTCGACGGCAAGGACATCGAGCAGACGCTCAACGACGACTACAAGATGCTTCTCACCAAGACCGGCGAGAACGTGAAGATCCGTCGCAGCGAGCGCTACCAGCTCGATGGGACGGGCGTGCTTTCCGGCTACATCCACATGGGCGGCAAGATCGGCGTCATGGTGGAGGTCGCCTGCACGAAGGGCGAGTCCGCCGCTTCCAAGGAGCTGGCCGACGCGGCGCACTACCTCTGCCTGCAGATCGCCGCCAACTCTCCGAAGTACATCGTGCCCGAGGATGTGCCCCAGGCCGAGATCGACGCGGAGCTCGAGATCAAGCTCAACGCACTCAAGGAGCAGAAGGGCAAGCTTCCGCCGGAGCAGGCGCTCGTAGGCATCAAGAAGGGCATGGCGGCCAAGTACTGCACGCAGGTGTGCCTGATGAAGCAGGACTACGTGGCCGATGGCGAACTTACGGTCGAGAAGTATCTCGACGGGGTCGCAAAGCAGCTTGACGACACGCTGACGGTCAAGCGCTTCGTGCGTCTCCAGCTCGGTGCGTAGCATGGAGCGCGCGAAGGTGGCATCGTCGCGCCAGCTGATCGCCAAGGAGCGTGCCGTCCTCAAGGATGCGCGCCGGGTGGTCGTCAAGGTGGGCACGCATGCCATAGCGAAGAAGACGGGGCGTCCGGACTACCGGGCGCTCCGTCGCATCGTGGCGCAGCTCTGCGCCCTGCGGAAGGCCGGGGTCGAGGTGGTGTTCGTGTCCTCGGGCGCCGTGGCGGCCGGGATCGAGGCGCTTGGGCTCAAGACGCGACCGGCGGAGATATCGGACGTGCAGATGTGCGCGGCCGTGGGCCAGGCGCGGTTCATCGCCGGATACGAGGATCTTTTCGGACGCGAGGGCGTGCAGATCGGCCAGGTGCTGCTCACGCATTCGGATCTTACGGACCGCCGCCGCGCCGCGAACGTGCGGCGTGTGCTGGACCATCTGCTCCGCGCCGGCATTGTGCCCGTCATCAACGAGAACGACGTGGTGGCCGACGAGGAGATAAAGGGCCTGGCTTTCGGCGACAACGACTGGCTGTCGTCGCTCATCGCCAAGCTGGTGCGCTCCGATGCGCTCGTACTGCTTACAACGGTGGACGGTCTGCTGGATGAGAGCGGCCGTCGCGTGCCGGAGATCGGCCGCATCCGCGATGCGCTAAAGCTGGTCCGCGCCGGGCAGAAGGGCGCGCTCTCGAAGGGCGGCATGGATTCAAAGCTGCGCGCCGTGAGGAATGCGGTGGAGGCCGGCATCAACACGGTGATAGCCAACGGGACGCGTCCGCACGTGCTGGAAGGCGTCTTCGCCGGCCGCGATGTCGGCACCTACGTGCCTGGCCGCGCGCTCTGACGGGCGGCTTCAACCCGCCACCGGGCGGCCTGCTACAAGGCGCAGGATGCGCTGGTTGGACGATCCCCGGAACTTGAGCGACACGTTCTTCAGCTCCTCTATGAAGGGACCGTCCACTAGGACGTCTATCATGGACAGCATCTCGTCGGTCACCTCCGTGCGCCAGTGGCTTTCCGCGAGGAGTTCGTCCTCCAGCACGCATCCCGTGTAGCACCAGACGTCCTTGCCCGGGAGTTCGGCGCGCACGCGCCTGAGAAACGGCACGAGCGCGCGCTGGTTCTCGGGCTCCATCGGTTCGCCGCCGAGGAGCGAGAGTCCCTGTACCCAGTCGTGCGAAAGCTGCTCGATGATGAAGTCCTGCGTGTTTTCAGTGAAGGGCTCGCCGGCGGCGAAACTCCACGTCTCGGGATTGAAGCAGCCCTTGCAGCGGTGCGTGCAGCCCGAAACGAAAAGCGACACGCGAACGCCTTCGCCGTTCGCGATGTCGCTGCCGATTATGCCTGAATAGTTCATCAGGCGCAGTCACGGCCGCAGCCGCAGCTTTCGTGCAGGTGTTCCGAAACGTGCAGCACGCGCTCCTTGATCTCCTGCGTACGGCCCTGGTTCCAGTACTGGGAGCCGATGTAGCCGCAGGTACGGCGCGCCACGTTCATCTTGTTCTGATCCGTATTGCCGCAGTTGGGGCACTTCCAGATGAGCTTGCCGTTCTCGTCCTTGACGATCTCGATCTCGCCGTCGAAGCCGCACACCTGGCAGTAGTCGCTCTTGGTGTTCAGCTCGGCGTACATGATGTGGTCGTAGATGAACTGCATTATGGAGATCACCGCCGGGATGTTGTCCTGCATGTTCGGCACCTCCACGTAGGAGATGGCGCCGCCGGGGGAGAGCTGCTGGAACTTCGCCTCCAGGGCGAGCTTCGCGAACGCGTCTATCGACTCGGTCACGTGCACATGGTATGAGTTCGTGATGTAGCTGCGGTCGGTGACGCCCTTGACGATGCCGAAGCGCCGCTGCAGGCACTGCGCAAAGCGGTAGGTGGTGGACTCCAGCGGAGTGCCGTAGAGCGAGAAGTCGATGTTGGACTCCTTCTTCCACTTGCCGGTGTACTCGTTGAGCTTCTTCATGATGTCGAGGCCGAGCGTCTCGCCCTCGAACTCTGTGAGCTTCTTGCCTGTGAGCGCGTAGACGCACTCCCAGAGCCCGGCGTAGCCGAGCGAAATGGTGGAGTAGCCGTCGTAGAGCAGGCGGTCGATCTTCTCGCCCTTCTGGAGGCGCGCCAGCGCGCCGTACTGCCAGAGGATGGGTGCGGCGTCGGAGAGGGTTCCCTTGAGGCGCTCGTGGCGGCAGCAGAGCGCACGGTGGCAGAGCTGCATGCGCTCGTCGAAGATCTCCCAGAACTTCGCCATGCGCATGTCCTCGGACGAACCGTCGCCGGCAGCACGGACGGCCGAGAGCGCGATGTCGACCAGGTTCACGGTCACTACGCCCTGGTTGAAGCGGCCGTAGTAGCGGTGCTTGCCGGGCACGTAGTTCCCGGCGTTGGAGATGTTGCCGATTCCGGCGTCGGTGAAGCGGTCGGGCGTCAGGAAGCTGCGGCAGCCCATGCAGGTGTAGACGTCGCCCTTGAGCTCGAGCATCATCTTCTCGCTGATGTAGTCCGGCACCATGCGCTTGGCGGTGCACCTGGCCGCGAGCTCCGTGAGGTAGAAGTAGGGCATACCTTCCTTGACGTTGTCCTCCTCCAGCACGTAGATGAGCTTGGGAAACGCGGGCGTCACGTACACGCCGACCTCGTTCTTCACGCCCAGGATGCGCTGCTTCAGCATCTCCTCGATGATGACGGCGAGATCCTTCTTCTCCTGCTCGTCGCGCGCCTCGTTGAGGTACATGTAAACCGTGATGAATGGCGCCTGGCCGTTGGTGGTCATGAGCGTCACCACCTGGTACTGGATCGTCTGCACGCCGCGAACGATCTCGTCCCTGACGCGCTTCTCGATGATTTCCGATTTCTTCTCGGCGGAGATGCTGGCGCCCACGAGCCCCAGCTCCTCGTCCACCTCCTTCGTGATCTTCTCGCGGCTCACCTGTACGAACGGCGCGAGGTGCGTCAGCGAGATCGACTGCCCGCCATACTGGTTGGACGCCACCTGCGCGATGATCTGCGTGGCGATGTTGCATGCGGTGGAGAAGGAATGCGGCCGGTCGATCGTCGTGCCGCTGATGACAGTTCCGTTCTGCAGCATGTCCTCGAGGTTCACGAGATCGCAGTTGTGCATGCGCTGGGCGTAATAGTCCATGTCATGGAAATGGATCAGGCCCGCCTCGTGCGCCGCCACGATGTCCGCCGGCAGCAGCAGGCGCTTCGTGACGTCCTTCGACACGGCCCCGGCCATGTAGTCGCGCTGAACCGAGTTGATGCGAGGGTTCTTGTTGGCGTTCTCCTGCTGGGCCTCCTCGTTCGTGCAGTTGATGAGCGTGAGGATCTCGCCGTCCGTGGTGTTGTTCTGGCGCTTGAGGGACTGTATGAAGCGATATGTGATGTACTTCTTCGCGACCGCATGGGCGCCGGCCTCCTGTATCTTCGTCTCGACAAGATCCTGCACTTCTTCGACGTTGAGCGCACGGTCATGCGCGGCGGCGAACTGTTCGATCTGGGAAGCGATGCGCAGGATGCGCGCCTCTGTAAGCTTGTCCGCATCGTCCACCGTGGCGTTGGCCTTGCGGATGGCGTTTGCGATTTTCCCTGAATCGAACACGGCCTGCGAGCCGTCGCGCTTGATGATGTTCATTGCCTTGAGGTCCTTTTCTCTTTTTGGAGGTTAAGCTGTTTTTGGTGACGCGGGCAAGTATAGCATAAACGCATGGGGGTGTGCAACGGGAAAAATCAAAATATTGTATGCCTTCCGCCGCCATGCCCCTAGATGCGGTGTTTTGGAGGGGCGTCCGCCCCATGTCCGCCGGGAGGGACACGTACACCTTGGACACTTGCGTTCACTCTTGCAAACGGCACCCCATTCTCTCGCCAATTTCCTTTTACAAGACAGGGGGGACTTTGGTATAATCCATGCAGTTCTTGAAATAAGCAGTCTCAAGGACAAGGATGGACCCAGCATGTACAGAGACATCGACAGATCAAAGAGCGTTCTGAGGCGTATCGCCCTGGCCGCAGGCGTCTCAATGGCCGCAGCCACGCTGTGCGCGGGCACGGTGGCGGAATGGACGTTCGACGTGGATGGGAAACCGAAGCGCCTTGCGGGCAGCCATCGGCTTGTGCGCAACAAGAACGGATCGTATTCCTGCGACACCCTGCGCGGTCATGTGGATATAACCAATTCGGCGTGGACCGTCGAAGGCGTGTTCGCCCCTGCCGAGGCGCCTGAACCCGGGCAGTGGTTCATCCTCTTCGGCACCAAGGACCAGGACGACGGCGGCGGCTGGCTCTTCACATGGCGCAGCCGCAAGGCCGGCGAGACGGACTTCGAGTTGTTCGCAAGCCGCTGCGTGCCGGACAAGACGATGTTCGCCGACAGGTTTGACGGCCGTGCCGTGGCGCGGCACTGGCACCACTATGCGCTCGTGTACGACCGTAACGGCGGCGGCGAGAAGGGGCGCGGCCTGTGGCGGTTCTACCTCGACGGGCAGATGGTGTCTGCCATAACGAACCAGGACGCGCACGGCTCGTCCGCGCCGGTGTGCCGTTCACGGCTCCTCTTCGGCGGCCGCACTCGCAGCCAGGACATGAGGTTCACGGCCGCGTCGCTGCGCGTGAGCGACCGTGCGCTCGCCCCCGTGGAGTTCCTTTGCGGCGGCGGCTTGCCGGCAGGCCTTCCGCAGCTGCCGGAGGAAAAGCCCCGCTTCAACCTGCTCCGGTACAACACGCCCGGCACGGCGTTCATGAAAGGCGGGCTCTGCTCCAACGCCACCCCCGCCGACATGGATCGCGACGGCGATCTTGACATCTACCTTGCGGCTGGCTCGCCCACGCCGCGAGGCGGCACGTGGTACTTCAGGAACGATACGCCGCCGGGCACGCCCGGCGCCCCCACGCATTTCGCGACGGGCATCCGCAACGGTCATCTACATGGCGGCGTGCTGAGTTTCCTGGCGGACGGTTCCACGGCGGTCGTCGCGCGTAACTCCGTCAACTACGACTACGTGAACAACCCCTCGCTCTTCAGGAATTTCGAGGGGCTGCCGGTGAATGTGCACGACTGCAAGATACGGGCCAACCGCTGGCGGCTCAAGGATTTCGATGGCGACGGTCGCGACGACATCATAATCGGTGTGGGCGACTGGCGGCAGTATGGCTGGCATAACGCCTTCACGCCCGCCGGCGACTGGACCAACGGCCCGATCCACGGCCTCGTGTACGTGGTGCGCAACGCCGGCGGGGAGCGTGGCTCCGAGAAGTGGGATGAGCCCCTCCGCCTCAGGATGGAGAACGGTCAGCCTGTGGAGGTGTTCGGCAACGCCGCCCCTATGCTTGAGGACTGGGACGGCGACGGCGACCTCGACATCATCACCGGCGACTTCATGGATGACTACACCTACTTCGAGAACATCGGCACGCGTACCAGCCCCGTGTACACTTCGGGCAGAATCCTGCGGGGATCGGACGGGGTGCGCCTCCACGCGGATCTCTGCATCACCTCCCCGTTCGCGATAGACTGGGACCGCGACGGACGGCTCGACTTCCTTGCTGGCGAGGAGGATGGCCGCATCGGCTTCTACCGCAACACGGGGAAAATGTCCGGCGGCATGCCGGTGTTCGACCAGCCCACCTACCTCAGATGTGAACGCGATTTCGTGCATTTCGGCGTGCTCGCCACGCCGTGGGTGGTGGATTGGGACGGTGACGGCGACCAGGACATAATCGTCGGCAACTCCGCCGGATACATCGCCTTCGTGGAGAACCTCTCCGGTCCTGGCGTGGCCGAGCCCAAGTGGGAGGAGCCGAAGCTGCTCGACTGCGAAATGCCGGCAGTGCTGCCCCTGCCGCAGCCGCCGGGCCACTGGCCGATATTCCAGAACAGGCCGATGCGCATCCAGGCCGGCCACAACGGCTCCATCCAGGGGCCGTGCGAGTCCTGCTGGGGGTACACGTGCCTCTCCGTGGCCGACTGGGACGGCGACGGCCTGCCCGACATCATGATGAATTCCATCTGGGGCAAGCCGCTGCTCATCCGTAACATCGGCACGCGCAGGCAGCCGAAGCTCGGCGCACCTGAAGGCGTGGAGGTCGAATGGGAAGGCGCGCAGCCGGAGCTCGGATGGGGCTGGTTCCAGGCTTCGAAGACGCCCAACGCGAAGGAGATCGTGACACAGTGGCGTACGACGCCCGTGATGCACGACATGAACGGCGATGGGTTGATGGATCTCATCATGGTGGACACGGAAGGCTATCTCGCCTTCTTCGAGCGGTTCCGCCGCGCGGATGGGACGCTTGCGCTCAAGTCGCCGAGCCGTCCGTTCCTGAATGCCGACACCGGCAAGCCGATGGGTGTATCGGGATGGAGCGGAAACGGCCGTGCCACGGCGGGCAACGCCGGAAGGCGAAAAATCTGCCTCCTAGACTGGGACGGCGACGGCAGGCTCGACCTCGTGATGAACAGCGCCCGCGTGGGCGGTAACGCCGTGCTCTGGCGGCAGACCGCATCCGCCGGCGGCACCTGGAGTTTCCGCAAGATGGGCGACATCTCGGGGTCCAGGCTCGAATGGCATTCCACCTCGCCATGCGCCTGCGATTTTGACGGCGACGGCGTGGCGGACGTGCTTCTCGGCGCGGAGGATGGGTTCCTTTACCACCTGCGCAATCCGCGCTCGGGACGATAGCGGTGTCTGATTGAAGGGGGAGGCAAGAGAGTGAGAAGCTGGATAGACCTTGCGATCATAGCGGCATACCTGGTGGGCACGACGCTCTTTGGATGCAGCTTCTTCTTCCGCAAGGGCAAGGGCGACGGCGCGCGTACGTTCATGACGGGCGGCGGACACCTGCCCACATGGGCGATCGCGCTTTCCGTATTTGCGACGCATGTATCCTCCATATCGTTCCTGGCCCTGCCGGAAGGCGCGTACGACAAGAACTGGTGGGGATGGGTCAACTCCATCACGGTTCCGATTGCAACGCTGATAGCGGCCATGTGGTTCGTGCCGTTCTACCGGCGGGCCACGAGCGTGTCCGCATATTCGTTCCTTGAAAGCAGGTTCGGCGCGTGGGCGCGGATATACGCAAGCTCCTGCTTCCTCGTGATGCAGAGCGCGCGCTCTGGCATAATCCTGCTGCTGCTGGCGATCCTCGTGAACCAGCTGCTGGGCTTCTCGTACGAGGCCACGATCCTCGTCACCGGCATCGCCACGCTCGTATATTCCATGCTGGGCGGCTTTGCCGCCGTGGTCTGGGCCGATGCGATACAGTCGCTGATCCTGATCGGAGGCACCGTCGTGTGCGTGGTGTGCCTGCTCGTCTACACGCCCGATCTCGTGGTGAACGCGCAGGCCGCATGGGAGGCCGGCAAGATGTCGCTGGGGTCGCTCTCCCTATCGGACTGGGGCTCCAACACCTTCTGGGTGCTGCTCTTCTACGCCATCTGCATCAACCTGCAGAATTTCGGCGTGGACCAGTGCTACACCCAGCGATACGTGGCCGCGAAGGACGCGAAGGCGGCGGCGCGTTCGATCTGGGGCTCGGCCTGCCTCTATGTGCCGGTTACGCTTCTTTTCACGATCATCGGCACGCTGCTGTGGATGTACAACCACGCCACGGGCGCGGTGCCTGCGGGCATGAAGGCGGCCGAGGTGTTCCCCTGGTTCATAATGCACAAGCTGCCCACCGGCGTGTCGGGGCTGCTGGTGGCCGCCATCATCGCGGCGGCAATGTCCACCGTCGCGGCAACGCTCAACTCGGGGTCGACCGTCCTGCTGGAGGACTACTGGAAGCGCTTCTTCCCATCGCACGCCGGCGAGAAGGCGAACATCGTCTTCCTGCGTGCCATGACGGTCCTGCTCGCGGCGGTGTCGATCGGCATCGCGCTTGCGGTGGTGTGGATATGGGGCAAGGACAACAACACCGTGCTAAGCATGTGGTATGTGCTGCAGGGTGTGCTCTCCGGCGGCATGCTGGGGCTCTTCCTCATAGGTGCGTTCTCCCGGCGCACCAGGCCCGTGCATGCGCTCATCGCCACGGCGTGCGGTTTCATGGCTATAGTCTGGACCACGTTTGGACAGCGGTTGCTACCCCTGCCCTGGCCGCTCCACGTGAACCTCTCCATCGTGTTCGCAACGCTCGCCATAGTCGTGGTGGGCTTCACGCTGCCCGCGCTTTTCTCCAAGGTTCCTCTTGCCGAACCGGGGAAAAAGGAATAGAATATGAACTCTTCGAAGCAAAAGGAGCAAAGAAAATGCCAAACATCGACTGGTCAAAGCTAGGTTTCGGTTTCTCGGACGTGAACTGCCACATCCGCTACGTGTGGAAGGACGGCGCCTGGAGCGAGGGCGAGTTCGTCAAGGATCCCAGCATAACAATGCACATCGGCGCGAGCTGCCTGCATTACGGGCAGGAGTGCTTTGAAGGCATGAAGGCGTTCCGGCAGAAGGACGGCAAGGTCGTGATATTCCGTCCGGACGAGAACGGTAAGCGCATGTTCCGCACGGCGCAGCGCTGCGTGATGCCGCCGGTGCCGGTGGAGATGTTCCTCGATGCGGCAAGACGTCTCGTGAAGGCCAACATCGAGTACCTGCCGCCGTATGGCACGGGCGGGTCGATGTACCTGCGGCCTCTTCTGATCGGCACTGGCCCGCAGATCGGCGTGGCGCCGGCGAAGGAATACACGTTCCTCATGATGTGCATGCCCGTGGGTGCGTACTACAAGGGTGGACTCAAGCCGGTGCGGGCCGTGATCCTGGACGACTGGGACCGCGCCGCGCCGCACGGCATGGGCGACGTGAAGGTGGGCGGCAACTACGCCGCTTCGCTCTTCGCGCATGAAAAGGCCAAGAGCGAGGGCTGGCCGGTGGAGCTGTATCTCGACGCCAAGGAGCACAAGTACGTTGAGGAGTTCTCCACTTCGAACTTCCTCGGCATTAAGTCTGACGGCACGTACGTCACCCCCGACAGCCACTCCGTGCTGCCGTCCGTGACCAACATGTCGCTCAGACAGTGTGCGGAGGATCTTGGCTGGAAGGTGGAGTGCCGCAAGATCCCCTACGAGGAGATCAAGACCTTCGCGGAGGTTGCGGCATGCGGCACGGCGGTGGTGGTGACACCCGTCTACGAGATCACGCGCGGCGGCGAGGTGATAGCCATCTCCTCGCCGGACGAGGTGGGCGAGCATCTGCAGAAGCTCTACGACCAGGTGCAGGGCATACAGTACGGGCGCATACCCGACACGCATGGCTGGTGCTTCGAAGTCTGAATCCAAGGGCATAATCAACGAGCTGCAGGAGACTGCCGGCCTGATTGCGCGTAAGACGATTCACCGAATGACGCGCCGGCGTAACGGCTGGGATTATTGCGCGCCTGGCCGCTATATGATCACGCTTTCGCTTGCGGATCGGAGCCGACCGTGGTTAGGTGAACTTGCGGGTACGATAAGCCTTACGGAGCTTGGGCGGCTTGTTGTTGAACTGTGGCGGGAGATTGCGATAAATTGGCCAGGGGTGGAGATTGAGGAATTTGTGGTGATGCCCGATCACCTGCATGGCATATTGCACATTACCCGCCGCCAACGCCACCCGCTTGGGCAAATCGTAGGCTCATTCAAGGCCCGTTCTACGTCAGCCGCCCGCCGCCTTGCGCAAGAGCAAGGTGGCACTGGGCAAGCGGCGATCGCGCCGAGCCGCCGCAATGCGGCGATAGTGCCGGCGAGCTTGCTCGCCGGTTCCTCCCTCTGGTCCCCCGGCCTCACCGATAGCATCCTTTACAGCGAAGAGCGCCGCCAGCGGGCAATTGCCTACATCGCCGACAACCCGCGCCGCCTGGCCGCAAAGCGTGCCAATCCTGCGCTTTTTACGGTATGCCGCGATTTGGCGATTCCTTTGCCACTTGGCGCAAATGGGGGTGAAATAACCGCGCATTTCAACGCCATCGGCAACCACGAATTGTTGCGCCGCCTAGATTTCCACCAAGTGCAATGTTCGCGGCGGTATTTCGCCTACCGCCGCGATAAATACGGCAATCCAATCAAGGATGAGCCGCCGGAAATCGAAACGGCGGAATTTCGCCTTGCGAGCGAGCTCGCAAGCACAATGGCCAAGGCGGGCGTGGTGCTGGTGAATCCCTGCATTTCGCATGGCGAGCGCGAAATTGCCCGCCGAGCATTTGCCGCCGGCTCGGCGATGATCATTTTGCGCAACAAGGGTTTTTCGTCACTCTACAAGCCGGAGGGCACGCTATTTGACCGATGCGCGGAAGGCCGGCTTCTCATACTCGCCCCGGTCGCATGGCCCTACACGCCAGGCAAAAAGCAAATGACCCGCGATGACGCCTGTGTGCTCAACCACATCGCACAGGCCATCGCCCGCGACGGTGCCGCCGATATCGACTACAAGGGCCGAACGCCGGTTGACGTTGATGGCATGACGCGCCGGGCGGTGATGCCTGGAGGCGTTGAATAGCAGGGATTTATTTTTCCCGCAGAGCCGCAGAGAGAGTTCAAAATTTCATACGCACCGTAATCTCAGCACAACACTTCTCTGCCAATATGTGCAAATAATTCCTCCAAAAAAGACGCAAAACAGAACTATACGTGACAATGAGAATTCTACGCGTAATAAATCTTAATGTTCGGTGGAACTAAATGAGAATCTTATGCGTAATAATTCTTATCTGCTGGTAGGTACTTTATATTGATAGTTGGTTAAGGTGTGAGACAAACTGTAATACAGACATGCGGGGGTTACGCATATCGTTCTTAATCAAATCTTAGGATGTCCAAAAGATTTATATGGCTCCCTCCGTTGAAGCCAACGGATACTTTGACGCTGTCATCAGATTCGACGATTTACTTAGGCTTAAGGTGACAGCAAATTAGTCTCATCTTCTATTTCTATCCCATTTTCATCACTTCCATTGACACCATAGGTGAAGCACTTTAGCTTCGTCAGTGTGTGGATAGTATGATACAGAGATTTATAAAGATCGCTTGCCTGTGTGAGCTTATTGTATGTAGTACCTACTTTGCGGTTTTTGCTAATAAGTATGGCAGGAATAAAGTCTGCGCCACTCGGTATTTTGCCATTAGGTATGTTTTCTGGGAGGCGTATTGGTGATTTAGATCGCGTTTTCATTTTCAAGCGTGATTGGTTGTACGTTTCAATGAATCCTTCTCCAGACTTAGCAAACTTATCCGATTCGTTTTCATTATGATCCGTAATCATCCGCCAAAATGTGATGGCCTCAAAAATTGCTCTTAGGGGATGTTCTGTTGAATTCCATTTTTTAGCTTCGATAACGTAAATTGTCTTACGATCGGTACTCAAAGAGAGCATGTCAATTACGCCGTCTCCCTTATCGCGTGATTCCGCAAGAGGTATCTGGTAGTCAAATACCGTTCCAAGGCCTCCACATTCCCCAAAAAAGGCAGAGGTTGATCGGCATAGATCTTCTTCACGCATGTTCGTAATCTTATCTTTTAATTCTGCTGAACCTTCATGACGCGTTCGGTAAGCGAGAAAGTCTTTGCCATTTTTTATCCTGTCAAATCGGCTTGCAGGCGGAATTGCCTTAATGATTTCTTCAATTCGTTCTGATAATTCTGCGACCAGACTTGGGTTTTCAACAACTTTACGAATAGCCAATACCCGAAATATCGAGCGTGCTTCGATTGGTACATTTATCATGCCATTTGAAGTTGTGTTGTTCATATGAACATCCCTCCTTTTTGTCGTGAAACCGGATTTATTATACCATATCTCTGGAGCCAGTTGATCTACATGTTCTACACGGTTAACCTTGCATTGAATATCCGTTTTTACAGACGATAGAGTCGATTGCTTCAAGAAGTTCACTGGTGAGGGATACATGCTCGCACAGGGCGATGGTGACGACTGTGCCGGTTGAGTATTTCAGGTTTATGCAGACCGGTGTTCGGCCTGGGTGCCTCTTGAGGACTTTGCATAGTTTAATGGTTCGCTCTACAAGCTGTTCGTCTTCGTAAGCCATTTCAACCGCAAGCTTGCCGGCGATCGGCGCACTGCCGTCTAATGGCATAATCGCATCTAGCGCGAAGCGGATGCGCATAGTCTCTTCGCCTTCCACACGGTTGCAGGACACGGTTCCCTCCATCAATACAGGCACTCCTGCCGCATTGCCAATCCATTCCGAGACAGACGCATGGCATTTGCTGAATGCGCACGCCTCCATCTCGCCCGTTTCATCGGTAAACTTGACGACCGACCAATCCCTTGAGCGCTTCCCGTTCTTCGTATTGCCTCCTCCAGGCATCACCCTGACTGAAGAAACCATCCCGAGCATCTTTACGGGACGGCGCTCGTCCGGTTCCAGTTTCTTTGCGAGAGTGGCGACATCTTGCACGGTCATGTAAACGCGCGACGCGAACAACTGCCGCCACCGTGCCAACGGATGTCCGGTAAGATACATGCCGGTAAGCCTGAATTCATCTTTGAGCATCTTTGATCTCGACCAGCGCGGCGAGTCCTCCAGCGTTTCATCGCCTGTTGCCGCCTCGCCCTCCATCGCCGCAAAGAAATCCGTCTGTCCCGAAAGACGGCGCTTGTGTTCGGCGTTTGCTCGCGCAATGACAGTGTCTACATTGCAGAACAACATCGCGCGATGGAGGCGGGAACCTTTCGCACAAAACGAATCGAACGCGCCTGCGCAGATGAGATTTTCGAGCAGCCTTTTGGTCAGGACACCGCTTCCCGCAAGGCGCGTGGCAAAGTCGGAAATGCCTGCATACGGTCCGTTCCGTTTGCGCTCCGACACGATCGCCTCAGCCGCCGCCTCGCCCACATCCTTGATGCCGGAGAATCCATAACGTATTCGCCCGCCGTCCTTTGACGGCGAGAAGTGCGCGATGGAATCATTCACATCCGGCGGAAGGATGGCTATCTTCATGCTCCGCGCCTCAGCAAGCATCGCGGCATACTTCTTCGGGTCGCCGCCCAGTTCCGACGATATCTGCGCACACATGAACTCTATTGGATAATGCGCCTTGAGATAGCCCGTCTGGTACGCGACCCACGCGTAGCACACGGCGTGCGACTTGTTGAACGCATACTTGGCGAACTCCGACCAGTCCTTCCATATCTTTGCGACGAGTGCGCGGGCCTTGGCATCCGAGACGGCGCACGGCGCTTCCCTGAATTGAGGATTCGCAAGGCAGCCGTTTTCGAACTTCGAGAAGATTTTTCGCATGGTTTCCGGATCTTTCTTTCCCATCGCCTTGCGAAGGTTGTCGGAATCGGCACGCGTGAAGCCGCCGAGCCTACGTGAAAGCAGCATGACCTGTTCCTGATAGACGGTAACGCCGTATGTTTCCTTCAATATGTCCTCCATGAGCGGGTGGTCGTAGGCGACAGGTTCACGGCCCTGCTTTCGCGCGATGAAAGAAGGAATCTTCTCGAGCGGTCCCGGACGATAGAGCGCATTCATCGCGACAAGTTCCTCGAATCGGCTGGGCTTGAGCTGCTGAAGGTAATTCTTCATGCCGTTCGATTCGAACTGGAAAAGACCTGTTGTTTCACCCCTGCCGAACAGTTCGTATGTGGCCTTGTCGTCGATCGGGATGCGTTCGATGTCGAGATCAATGCCCCGGCGCTCCTTGAGAAGCGCGACACATTCCTTTTCTACGGTGAGGGTCTTGAGTCCGAGAAAGTCCATCTTGAGGAGTCCTACGGATTCGACATAGTGGCAGTCGTACTGCGTCGTGAGAAGCGGCTCGTCGGGCGTCGGCATGACAGGCAGCGTTTCCGTCAGCGGATCGCGCGCAATGATTACACCGCATGCGTGCACGCCAGGCTGGCGCAGGCTTCCGTCAAGGTGACGCGCACGCTGCATGAGCTGATAGACGGCGGCGTTGGACTTGTCATCGCAGACATGCCTGAGTTCCTGCGATTCTTCCAGTGCGGATTCAAAAGTTGTCTTAGGCGTCTTGGGGATGAGCGCGGCCAGTTTCGTCGTCTCCGCCGGAGGAAAGCCCATCACGCGTCCGACATCCCGGATCGCGCTCTTGGGCGCCATTTGGGCAAAGGTCACGATATGGGCCACGCGGTCCTGTCCGTAGGTGTCCACCACGTATTGCAACACTTTCGCGCGGCCGGCGTCATCGAAATCGACATCGATATCCGGCATGGAGACGCGTTCAGGATTGAGAAACCGTTCGAAGAGGAGTCCGTACTTGATCGGATCGACATTTGTGATGCCAAGCGCGTACGCGACTGCCGACCCCGCCGCCGAGCCGCGTCCCGGTCCAACCCACACGCCCAGCTTTTCACGGGCGGCATGGATGTAGTCTTGGACGATGAGGAAATAGCCGGGGAACTTCATTCCGTGGATGATCGCAAGTTCTTCGTCAAGGCGCGCGCGCACATTTTCAGGCAACGGGTCGCCCCAACGCTCGACCGCACCCTTGAAGGTAAGATGGTCTAGATATTCGTCCTCTGAAGCGAATCCTGGCGGAAGAGGGAAGATTGGCATCTTGGGCGGCTTGACGTCCAGTTCGATCGCCTCGACGCGTTCGGCGACTTCCATGGTGTTTTTCAGCACTTCAGGATGCTCGCCGAATATCTTCAGCATGTCGTCGCCGGACTTGAACCACTCTTCGCCGGTATAGACCATGCGTCCGTTTTTGTCGTCTTCGGTGAACTTCATCGGGTCGGAAAGCTTCTTGCCCGTCGAGATGCACAAGAGCACATCGTGCGAATCGTTGTCCTCCGCGTTGATGAAGTGCACATCGTTTGTCGCAATGACGCGGATGCCGAGTTCCTTGGCGAGCGTCAGCACGCCGCGCGTGACCAGCTGCTGGCGCGCGAGGACATTCGCATTCATTTCAGGATGTGCCGTGCTGTCGTGTTCCATCAATTCAAGCGAATAGTTGTCGCCAAACAGCTCCTTGTACCATTTTGCCGTCCGCCGGGCCACGTCCATGCGTCCCGCAACGATGGCGCGTGCGATTTCTCCTGCGAGACAAGCAGACGAGCAATGAAGTCCCTCATGGTAGCGCACGAGCAGATCGCGGTCGATTCGCGGCCGGCCATAGTATTTCCCGTGCATGTGCGCTTCGGAGATGAGCTTCACGAGATTGTGGTATCCAACAGGCGACAATGCGTGAAGGCAGAGATGTGAGCGCGTTTCCTTCGCATCGCGCTCTAGGTACGAACCGTCCGTGATGTAGGCTTCGCATCCGAGTATGGGCTTGATAGTCTTTGACGCCAGCTCCTTGCCGTAGGCGTCTTCGTCCTTGGAGTGACATTCGTTGAAGAATTCCTTGAGCGCAAAGAGGTTGCCGTGGTCCGTGACGGCAAGCGCGCGCATGCCAAGTTCGCGGGCGCGCCTGACGAGCGGTCGGATGCGGCATTGTCCGTCAAGGAGCGAATAGCTGGTGTGCAGATGCAAGTGAACGAAATCGGTAGCGTGTTTCATGGCTTGGAAATGCAGGGTTGGCAATTTGTCGTTGGTGACCGCAGCAGGCGGCATGTCGTGGTGTAGTCGGGTTGGATGAAAAGCACGGCGGCATCGAGGAAGCTGGGCCACGATTCCTCTGTAAACGATGCGACGGCGCCATTGCCCGCGAGGAAGCAGGCGATGTTCAGATCATGGGTGATGCCGATGAAAAGCGGTGCGTCATAATGGTAGAGAAGGTGTCCGGCGAGAAGCGAGGTGGAAACATGGAGTTCGTTGAAGCCTTTTTGCCGTCCGTCACGAAAATATGTATTTAGACTTCCCAGATAGTTCTCGGCATTTGCGAGCGCCATGCGTTCGGCAACATCCCCAAAATAGTAGGTACGACCACCAAGGTATGGATCGTCAATGACGACATAACGCTCGTCTTCCATGTCCAGCCCCATGCCCGCAAGCATGTGGAAGGCAGTCTCCATGCAGCGGCGGTTGCCGCCTGCGGACACCACCATCTGATCTCGGCATGTCAACTGCCCTAATTCGCGCCCATAGCGCGTCGCGTCCGCAACACCTTGTTCGGTCAACGGCAGGTCGCGTCCGAATGTCGGGTCGTTCGTGGGAAGCGGTGGTCGCTCGGCATGTCGCACGAGAATTGCGACGCGGTTTCCGCTCTGCAATCCGTCGGCGACATCCTTAAGCGTGATTTCCGCAGGTTCATGCATTGCCTGTCGCCTTGTCGCTTACGACGGTCTCGACGGTAATGGCGTCGAAGTCGAACATGTAGATGGTCTGATTGCGCATTGCGTCGAAGATTTCGCCATGCCAGCCGTTGAAGCGACGCTTGACCTCATCCATGTTCACGACGGGCACGGAGACGACCAGGAACTTCATGTTCTGAAGCTTGAGCGCGACAGCCCACCTGCGGAGATCGGCCTTGAATGCCTGCAGCTTCTCGATGTGTACGGCATCGGCGGCATCGAAGAATAGCTGGTACACGAGCACCGGCGTCGAATCGGTGCCCTTTCCGGCCTTGTTGCAGGCGGAAGCCGTACGGTGCAGGAACTGGTACGAGACGTCCATGCAGCTCTTCATGAACTCGGCGTAATCGGCAAGGCCGCTGCAGCCGGCATTGTGGATATAGCTTATCCACGCCCTCAGGACACGGCGGCGGAGCATGATGTCCGTGCTGCTGGGCATTTCCTCAAGCCATTCGCGGATGGTCTTGTCCGCGAAACGGACATATTCCGTCATCTTGCCTTCGATGGCAACCTTTACGCCGGCATCGAGCACCATGATGTCCGTCATTGACGGACGTCCGACGCGCTCGCCGTCAAAAAGCGCGTCTGTGGGGAACTCGAAGAACTTGAGCGCGCAGACCGGATTGAAGTTCGGAAGATGCTCCGAAAACATCTTGCCGATCTTGTCCAGGTTCGCGGGCTGCCAGAATTCCGCAAGCGGTACCGAGCTCGTCAGGCACGAATTTACCCTGGTACGGCTCATGTCGCCCAGCACCTCGCCATAGCTTCCGCGGGAGAACCCGAAGAAGTAGCCAATTTCATCGTCTATCATCTGCTTTCTTGTGTTGTCATTGTTGTTCATTATTGTTTTTCCTTTGTTTTTATCTGATGTTTGCTTTTTGGCGAACATTATATATTGGATTTTACCCTACCTTCCGCCGATTTTAATTCGCCCCAAAAACACCAGTAAATATGATATAATAATCCCATGCCGACATCAAAAATGGACAGGGAAAAATCAAACTGGAGGCGCCGCCGGAACCGTCGACCGGAAGGCATTTACGATTTTGACAAGGTCACCTTGTTCAAGGAATGTCCAACTCTCGCAGAACTCAAGGAAGCCTTGCGCGAAGCAAGAGGATCATCCGAGGGCATCCTTCGGATGGCGGCGCTGATGGACAATCTTGCGGCGTCCCATGCGCCGCGATTCGAATGTGATGGCTTTGGGATAGACGAATCGACACCGTTCCGCGGACGAACGAACGGCATCCGCAAGTTTTTGGAACAGGACGGCTATCTGCGTTCGCGCTATGCCACGCTAATGCGCTACAAGCGGCTGGCGGAACGCATCCGCGCCAACCTTGGCTGCCTCAAGGCGTCTGAATGGTCAAGCGTGAATCTTCTATGGGGATTAGAGGCGCAATGTCCGGAAGAACTGGCAGCCGACTACGGTGGTGAAGAATACACTCCATATCCCGCGATGCGAAAGCTGTATGTTTCGCTCGAAGGCTTGAACTTCAAGGAGATGGAACAGAAGCTATGACATCATAGTCCACATTGATATCATCCCAGGGACACCGTGCTGGTTGATTCCCTGGGGGGTGTGATTTTAATTCGTTGAAAATCTGAGCCATATTACGCCGCGCTCCTGAGCTGTGCGATGATGGCGCAGACGCACGCGGCGTTGTGGTGACGCCAGTGCATCCCCGCCTGCTTGCACCTCCGCGCCACGAGGATT
>JAFXTB010000020.1 GCA_017525225.1 Kiritimatiellia bacterium | reverse complement strand
GACGATCCGCAAGGTGTGTTGGAAGAGGCCTGCTCGCTGCTTCATGCGGGCATCAACCTGATAGTGTTCCCGGAGGGTACGCGTACGGCTAGCGCGGCAGAGCGTCCGCTCCGCCGCGGCGCGGCGCAGATTGCGCTGGCGGCAGGGGTGCCGGTGCAACCCGTCCGGCTGGAGTGCGATCCGGCGGTGCTCGCCAAGGGACAGCCCTGGTACGACGTGGGCGACAGGGTCATCACCTATTCGCTGCGTCTCATGGACGAGATTCCGGCATGCAGCGCGCCGCCGCCGCGCCATGCCGCCGCCGTCGAGCTTACAGGACGCATCGGCCGGGCGCTGTTCGGCGGAGATATGGAGGCCATCCCATGAGACCAATCTCGCTGGAGGAGAAGTCGTCCGCCTGCACGCTCTCGGACATGGAGATATTCATCTTCCCGGAGCTGATGTACGCGCTGGTGCTGGCGAACATCCTCTCGCCGCGCCTCTGGGCCTGGCGCGATCTCAAATGGTTCGAGGATATACGCGGCATGCGGCCGAAGAAGCGCCTTCAGCGTCTCAGGCAGCATGTCATGGACAACTACACCTTCAACCTGGATCTTGAAACCTGGGGCCTCACGCGCCAGCAGCGCGAGCTTGCCCGCTTCGCGCCATTCATCCCGCCCGCCGACATCGCCCGGTCGAACGCTCTTTTCGGATACCACGGCGACGCCTACTACTACGACATCGACATCCGCCGGCATTTCGGGCTGGACAAGTACGACTCCGACACCATCCCCTACTGGAAGACCGAGACGGTCGAGGCAATGGACGCGTTTCGCCACAAGTCCGGACATTCCGTCGGCGCCGGGGAATGCGTGTCGCTCGCAGGGCTGTACGCGGCGGCGGCGTTCGTCGTGTGCGGCCTGCCGCTGGAGTCGATATATCTGATGGCCACGCCCCTTCATTCGCAGAACTTCATCGATGTGGACACTGGCATCCTCACAAACAACCGCCGCCTGGTGACCCGGGCGATGTGGTCCAACGGCACCGTCATCTCCCGACAGGCGCGCCGCGCGCTGGAGCATGAGCGGGTGACGATAGTCTCGCATGCCTCCGGCTTCATACATCTTCTCTACCCCGATGCCACGATCGACCCTGCCGCGTACACGCACTTCAGCGACAGGCTCAGGGGGTTTCTCTCGCCACCGCAGGACGCCGCGGACAGGCGGGTCGTGGAACCTCGCCTGCCAGACGCCGGACGCGTACGCTTCATCCGCGACGACGAGCCTCTGTCCATTTCGCCGGACATGGAGCGCGAAGAGGTCGTCGCCCGCCTGGACGCCCTGCGCGCCACCAATCGTACGGCCGCGCTTGCGCCATACGCCGGCCACGAACTGGGGATGGTCGAGGCCGCTCCTTTCGTAAAGGCGGCACTGGAACGTTCGCCGGTCTCTCGTGCGGCTCTCAAGGATGCATCGGAAAACGAGGTCGTCGCCCGTATCGCCGCGCTTGGCAATGATTCCATCTACGATGGACCATCCCGCCTCGCCCAGCCCGACGAGGTATGGAACTTCGGTCGCGGCGACGGGCTCGAAAAATGCCTTCTCGCGGCAAACATCCTCGGAGGCGACGAGATCGCCGTGACCGGCGACACGGCGGAGCTCCGCAAGGCCGGGCGCGTGGTATGCCTGTTCGGGACGCGCAAGTCGCCGCGCGACCGTCTCTGGAAGCTGGCATGGGAACGACCAACCTTGTCGTCTTAGGTGGCTTTTGAACGAGAGCGAGGTGCAGAATGCCATGTGCAACGGTTGAAAAGATATGCAAGACGGCCCTGGTTGCGGCGGCGGTTGCGCTGTCGGCTGTCGCGATGGCGGAATCGCAGCTCCGCCATGTCGATCCGTGGATAGGCACGGAGGGGACAGGGTCGAATTACGGCGGAATGCAGCCGTACACCTGCGTTCCGTTCGGGTCTTTCCACATGGTTCCGATGACACGGTTGAACCGCGTGGGGCAGTTGAGCTTCAATGCGGCCGACGATACGCTCATCGGCTTTATCCTCACGCGTCAGCCCGCAATCTGGATGGGCGACTGGGGAGAGGTTCGGATCCCCATCGAACCGGCGAAGATAGAGCGCGCGGAATATAGGCCGTATCTAGGACGCATCATGGCGGGCGGACGCATGTTCGAGTACACGGCGACGGCGCACGCCGCATGGTTGCGCGGCGATCTGCGTGACGTCTGGCTTCTGGACGGCTACTGTTCAAACCGCGACGACGAGATCCTGGGCCGTCCGCTTCCAAACTTCAAGGGCTGGCGGTGCGTCCGGCACGTGAAAGGCGGACTTCAGATCGGAGTTTCGCTCATCTCGCTTGAACAGGCGAGGACCAACCTTGCGCGTGAGATCGGCGACAGGGAGTTTGATGCCGTCGTCGCCGAGACGAGAGCCGAATGGGAACGCTATTTCGCCCGAGTCGAGATAGATGCGCCGGACAACGTAAAGACCATCTTCTACACGGGGCTCTTCCACACCCTCCTTTATCCGAGGCAGATAGACGAGTATGGACGTTATTATTCCGCCTTTGACGACAAGGTACATGACGGTGTAATGTACAACTGCTATTCGCTCTGGGACACCTACCGAGCGGAACATTCCTGGCTCACTATGATTGCGCCTGAAAGGGTTGACGGCATGATGCAGTCGCTTCTGGAGATGTACCGCGAGGGAGGGTGGCTGCCGAAATGGCCCAACCCTGGATACACGGGCATCATGGTCGGTGCGCCGGCAGAAGTCGTCCTGGAGGAGGCGATGGCAAAGGGGTTCCGTGGATTCGACCATGCCCTTGCACGTGAGGCCATCCGCAAGAACCGGACGGTGCCGCAGCGGTTCGACACGTCTCGGCGCTGGCGTGACCGCGAACGGTACGGTGAATATCCCGAGACGCGGGCAGGGTTGACGAGCTACCTGAAACGCGGCTATGTCGCGTGCGACGAGACGTCGGAATCGGTCTCGCGGACGCAGGACTTCTCCTTTGCGGACAGGAACAGGAACTACACGAACCTTTGGTGTGCATCCGCAGGGATGTTCCTGCCGAGAAGGAAGGACGGCACTTTCGACGCTACGGCACGGGACGCCTATACGGAATGCCGCCCGGAAACGGCGGTTTGGTGCGTGCCGCACGATGCTGAGGGCCTTGCGGAGATCATGGGCGGGAAAGAGGTTGCGACAAGGCGGTTGGATGAATTCTTCGACACGCTTTTCTGGAAGCCGGAGTTCGGCAACAAGTCGATCCACGGCAACGAGCCATCCCATCATTGCGCCTATCTATACAACCGTTTCGGACATCCCGAAAAGACGCAGCGTCGTGTGCGGGAGATACTCACGCGGGCGTATTCAACGGATCGAAAGGGGTTTGACGGCAATGAGGATTGCGGACAGATGAGCGCATGGTACATCCTGTCTGCGCTAGGATTCTATCCACTCGACCCCGTGAGCGGATACTATGAGCTTGGTTCTCCGCTCGTGAAGGGGGCAAGGCTCCACTTCGGATCGCCCTATCCGTCCGCGACGCTGGAGATCCGGGTCAAGGACTACTCGCCCGACCGCTGGCGTGTAAGGCGTGTCACATTGAATGGCATCGAACTGAAGGACTGGCGCGTCAGCCATGCCGACATTGTGAAAGGCGGTGAGCTTGTGTTCGAGATGTGTTCGGATATTGCTGTTCCCAGATAGTCCACGTACACGTTTTTGCGCGTTCGGGTCTATTGCCTGACAGCCGTTTATGATGTATAATCTTGTGAAGTTGCCGCATCCGGGGTGTCCGCTTGCGGTCATGCGTCCAAACCAGAAAGGAACCATGTCAATGACCAGCAGGAAAGATTTCATAAGGCTAGGGACGATGGCGGCGGGTGTGCCGCTTGTTTTCGGCGGGTGTCGTTCGTTCCGAGGCAATTCGAAGATCAACGTGGCGATAATCGGCTGCGGACGCATCTCGACGGAGTTCGAGGTGCCGGGCGTCCTGGCGCGGCGCGACATCGCCCGCATCGTCGCCGTCTGCGATCTCGACATGAAGCGGACGCGCCTTACGGCGGCGCGCGTGGAGAAGGCATACGCGGATGGCACGAAGATCCGCATCTATCGGGACTACAAGGAAGTCTGTGCGCAGACGGATGTAGATGCCGTGATGATCTGTCTGCCGGACTTCTGGCACGCGCTCGTGGCGACGACAGCGATCTGTTCGCGCAAGGCAGTGTGGCTGCAGAAGCCGTTTGCGCAGACGATAAAGGAAGGACGTCTTCTTGCCAATCTGGCCAAGCGGTACAACACCGTCTTCCAGGTCGGTTCCCAGCAGCGCAACTGGAGCCAGTTCCAGGCGGCGGTAAAGGCCGTACGCGCTGGCGTCCTGGGTGACATCAGGCGCGTGGAGGTCGGCCTCGGAACGGATCCCGCCGGCGGGTCGAGCGTACCGCAGAAGATTCCCGACACGTTCGACTACCAGACCTGGCTAGGGCCGACGGATCCTTCCGTGCCCTATTGCGAATCGCGCTGCCATTCCCAGACGAACCAGCGCGAACGGCCGGGCTGGATAGAGCTGATGCCCTACGGCTGGGGCATGATTACGAACTGGGGTGCGCACCATCTGGACATAGCACGATGGGGACTGGGCGCGGCGGGGCCGGAATCGGTGACGGGCACGTGCACATGGCTCGACACGAGCGGCGGGAAACTCTGGAACGTCCATGACACCTACGACCTCCACTTTGCCTTCAACGGCGGCAAGACGGATGTACATGTCACCGACAAGTATCAGCTGGGCGTGAAGTTCATCGGTGAGAAGGGCGACTGGATATTCTGCACGAGAGGCGCATTCAAGGTTACGCCCACCGATCCTGATCCGGTCGTCAAGCCCGGCGAGATGGGTCCCCTGGAGGCGTCGCGTCCAGAGGTACTGCCGAAGATGTGGAAAATGAAGAAGAGCTGCCTGCAGCTGCACGTTGACGACTGGCTGGAGGCGATCGTGGCGAACGATCCAACGCAGACCGCCACCAACGCGGAGGAGGGACATCTTTCCACGGCGCTTTCCTCGCTCGGCATGATGTGCATGGAGCTGGGGCGCGGCAGGAAGGACGGTATCTCGCTGAACTGGGACGTAAAGCGCGAGACGACAGGCAAGGCGGAATACGATGCGCTCATGAAGCCGTTCGCAAACGGCAAGTTCGACCTTAAGGTCAACCTCGCCGAATTCAAGTTGGACTACGACCGGCTGCTGAACTGAGCCATGAACATGAGACGCAGGTCAATGAAGGCCATTCTTGCCGCCGCTTCCTTGTGTGCGGCGTCGTTCGCGAGCCTCGCCTCGGAATGGATCGCCGGATCGTACGAGCCGCCGGCGGAGTCGGATACGGCGGCGTTCTTCGCGCCGGCGAGGAACGATGTCGTGATGCGGGATTTCAGGACTCGCGACGTCGCGATAGCGCGTGCCGTATGGCGGGTCGCCGCCCCCGGGATGCGCGATCTCTTCGTGAACGGCGAGCGTGTGTCGTCCACGTCCCTGCCGCCGCTGACGCCGTACCGCAAGCGAATCCTCGAGGAGTCGTTCGACGTCACGGCGCAGGTGCGGAAGGGGACCGGCAACACCCTGCGCGTCGAGCTTGGAAACGGCTGGTACAACCTTCTGCCGCTCAGGATGTGGTACGTGTACAATCTGCGCGAGCACATGGCGACGGGCACGCCCTGCGTGAAGGCTACGCTGGAGATAGCGTACGCGGACGGAGTGCGCGAGACGGTCCAGACCGACGAATCGTGGCGCGCGGCGCAAGGGCGCGTGATACACAACAGCATCTATCTCGGCGTGGTGGAGGACAGGAGACTTCACGTTGACTTCAACGGACGTGCGCGTGTCGTGAAGGGACCTGAAGGCAAGGTCGTTGCAGCAGGAGCGTTTCCGAAAGTGGTCGTTTACGACTCTTGGCATGCGAAAAGCGTAACGCAACTGTCGAACGACGTTTGGCTTGTCGATATGGGCGTCAATGCGGCGGGCACGCTGCGAGCCAAGCTTCGCGGCGTACCCAGGGGAGAGAAGGTGCGTCTGCGGCAGGGCGAGCGTATCTGGCCGGACGGCACCGTCAACGTGATGACCGCTGTCGCCGGCCAGATAAAGGATCCCGGGCGTGGACCGCTCTTCGCCATCGCCGAGCAGCGCGACAGCGTGATAGGGGACGGTTCGCCGGAATTCACGTTCGAGCCGCGCTTCACTTTCCACGTCTTCCGCTACGTGCAGGTGGAAGGACGATGCGCCGCCCCGAGGCCGGAGGATTTCGAGATGTGCGCGTGGTCGGCGGACGTCAGGGAACGTTCGCATTTCACGTGTTCGAATGAAAAGCTCAACCTGCTGCACGATGTCTGCCGCCGTACGTTCCGCTCCAACCTCCAGAGCGTGCAGTCGGACTGTCCCGGACGCGAGAAGCTCGGCTACGGTGGCGACATCGCATGTACCGCCGACGCGTTCTGGATGAACTACGATATGGCGGAATTCTACCGCAAGACGCTTCGGGACTTCCTGGACGAAGCGGAGGACGACGGGCTTTTCACCGAGACGGCCCCGTTCGTCGGAATCGCATCTAAATCGATCTATCCCTCCGCCCGGCAGAAGCCGAATTCGATGATCGCCCAGGGTGGAACGCGCGCGGGGTCTATCGGCTGGGCGGTATGCGTGCCCGTACTCGTCGATTCGCTAGTGCGCTACGATGGCGACCTTGATTCCGTGCGTCTCGCCTACCCCGCGCTCGTCCGCTACATCGACCTTGTCGCGAAACGCTATCCGTCGAACGATCTCCCAGAATGCCTGGGCGATCACGTTGCAGTGGCCGGGGAGAAGCACTATTGGAAGCTGACGAGTCTCGCGCACTGGCACCAGTTCGTCACGCTCACGGCGAAGTTCGCGCGACTTCTCGAAAAGACGGACGACGCCGGAAAGCTGATGGAGCTTGCCGGGAGAATCGCCGCCAGGTTTCGCGCCGACCATGTGCATGGAGGCGGAAAGGTGGGGTCGGGCTTGCAGGGCGAACAGCTTTTCGCGCTCTATCACGGCCTGTTGGAGCCCGGGGACGTGCCGGCGGCGTATGAACTGCTGAAGCAGGACATCCACGCCCATGGCGATGCGCTCACGACTGGCATCTTCGCGACGATGTACCTGCTTGAATATCTGCCGCTCCACGGCGATGCGGCGCTTGCGGCGCGCGTGGCGATGCACAGGGGATTCCCCGGATGGTTCAACATGCTGGATTGCGGCGCAACCACGCTATGGCAGCAGTGGTCCGAGGAAAAGTGCAAGAGCGTCAGCAGCAACTGCCATCCGATGTTCGGCTCGGTGGACGAGTGGCTGATGCGGCACGTGCTTGGAATATCGGTCTGCGACGATGCCGTCGGATGCGACAAGGTTCGCATCGATCCCAAGCCCATTCCCGGTGTGACCTCGGCATCTGGCTGGCTCGACACGCCGAAGGGACGGATATCCGTTTCGTGGAAGGTCGTGGACGGAAAGATCGAGGTCGATTCCCATCTGCCAGACGGCGTGATGCGCGGGTCAGAAAGGAGAAAATGAAAACAGAAAAACTATCGCGCAGGGGGTTCCTGCGGCTTGCTGGAGCGATGGGCGCGGCAACGTTCACCGGTGGATGTGTCATGCCCCGGTTCTTCACTGGCGACAAGTCGGACTTCGACGACAACCTTGTCGTATTCCTTTCCGATCTGCATGTGCGCAACAGTAGCTGCTACCAATACAGATATTTCGCAAGCCAGGTTGCGGAGATACTTCGCATGGATCCGCTGCCTCGTCGTGTGATCGTGTTCGGCGACATCGCCTACCATTGCGGGCTCAAGGAGGAGTATGAAACATCCGCCCCGTTTTTCCGGCAGATGATCGCCCTCGGAATCGAGGTCGTGTTCGGTATGGGCAACCACGACCGCCGTTCGGCGTTTCTCGAGACATGGCCAGAATATGCGGCGCGGCAGATATTCCCCGGCCGCATCGTCAGCAGTACGGATCTCGGTCCTGTCGATCTGTTGATGCTGGACGGCCTTCAGGGTACCGACGACCGCGGCCCGCAGGACATGGGACCGGTTCCCGGCGACTTCGACCTGCCACAGCAGGAGTGGATAGCCGACAGGTTGTCAAGGCTTTCGCGTCCGACCATCGTGGCGTCCCACTATCCGCTCGTGGATCTCAAGGTCTGTGGAAAGCCGTTCAGGCAGGTTCTTGGCAGCGCACCGTATGTCGTCGGATATGTCCATGGACACGACCATCGTTGGAAGACCGACTGGATCTCCCGCGGCTGGAAGAGTTCTGACATCGTCCGTACACTCTGCCTGCCCTCGACTGGGCACTGGGGCGACATAGGATATGCCACGTTTCGGTTGTCATGCAAAGGCGCCGTGGCGAAGTTCGTACAGAAGGGGTTCTTCTTCCCCGGACCCGACAATCCGCGCACGCAGGCCTGGGACGACATCGAACGCGAACATCGCGAGGCGACATGTACCTTCAGCTGGCAGTGAAGACTTCAAAGTGAATGTGCACCGGTGCGGTCAGGTTCCGGAGATGCATTCGAATCGCCAGTGGTGGGGGGTGAGGCCGATGACGACGCGGAAGCCTACTGCCGTCATAGGGCATGCCCGTGTTGTGGCGGCGTGGGAATTTTGGTAGAATACTCGCCATGGGGAAAATTAACGATATTACGCATGGTGTGATTATCCTGTACGCCGCGATTCAGGCCGTAGGACCGCTTTCTTCCGCGTTTGCGTCGGATGTTCCGGTCAAGGGCATGCCTTGCAGAGGCAGCTGGGCGGAGCGCGACACGCCGCGCCCTCCGATCGAGAAGCCTGGCTGGGAACTGACCTTTTCGGACGACTTCGACGGTGTACGCGTCAAGGACAGGAACTGGTTCACATCCTACCGCGCCGGACGCAAGGACTGGTTCGCGCGCATGGGCATCCCGTCGCGCTTCGAAGATCCCGATGCGAACTACGTGATCGAGGACGGCATCCTGAAACTGCGCATCGACCGCGACCTGCCGCGCCGCAGGAAGCCCTCCGCGCCCGCCGTTTCGTCGATCCAGACGAGCGACCACCGCATCGGTGCGACCACGAACGACGTCCAGCGCCTCGACAAGTTCGCCCAGAAGTACGGCTGGTGGGAAATCCGTTGCCGGATGCCGAAGGGCGATGGGCTCCACGCCGCGTTCTGGCTCGTGCAGGCCGACCCGCTCTGGCAGGAGTACACGGTCAACAACGAGCGGCTGGGCAGTGTCGCGGGACGCAGCAGGAACGTATCCGACTACGTGGTGGAGATCGACATCTTCGAGGCGCTCGGACGATACGACAACCAGCTTGCCCTCACGATCCACTTCCCGAAAGACCTGGGCAACGGCAAGTTCGGCCAGTTCGGCTGCTGTCCGACGCTTCCCTTTGACTGGTCGAAGAACTTCCATGTCTATGCGATGGAATGGGAGGAAGGCCGACTCACGTGGTACCTTGACGGCCAGAGGCTCTGGGTGTACGAGGGGCCGACCCCGCAGAAGGAGATGATGATCCTCCTCGGACAGTACCAGCTCGGCGGCCATCCGAAGTTTGCCGGCTGGCTTAAGCCCACGCCGGACAACCTGCCATATCCGCGCGATTTCGAGATAGACTATGTTCGCGTCTACAGGAGAACTACCCAAGCACCCCAGACATCTCGCTAATGACCATGTTGCGGATGCATGGAGGCTTTAGTAGACAATTGGTATATTCTTGCCCTTTATGGCTCTTAACATCTTTTAAAGGGTTGATTTTTACCCCTTGTGAAACAAAAGGTCTTTTGCTATAATTCAATCGTCTGGTTTTGACAGGAGGTGTAGCATGTTGCGTGGTGGCAAGAAAGAAATCTTGAAACAGGTTGGTGGTGGCTTACGTATGCGTAGGCTATTCTTGAATATGACACGTGAAGTTGCTGCAGAACGCAGTGGCATATCTGCATCGACTGTCAAGAATATTGAAAACGGTCATGGCGGTTCGATTTGGGCGTTGGTCTCGCTCTGTCGTACGTATGGGCATACGAATTGGGTGTTCGAGCTAGCACCAGAAGAACATATCGACCATCATATTGCCCAAATGACGCACAAGGAACGCAAGCGGGCCTCAAAGACCGTGCGAAAAGGAAGCGAGGCGAAGCATGTATAAGCGTGTAATGGCCGTGGATGTATTTCTGTGGGGATACCATGTTGGAAGGATCGCACCTGATTTCGGATCATACTACCAGTTTCAGTATGATCCGGCATTTATTCGCACTGGAATACAGATTGCACCGATTCAGATGCCGCTACGTACAGAAATCTACAAATCGATCAATTTTGAACTTCCCAAAGGAACGTTCCGAGGCCTTCCGGGCGTGTTTGCCGATTCCATTCCTGACGCATTCGGAAATGCGCTTATCGACAAGTGGATGGATGAACAGAAGATTCCCAAATCGATTATTTCCACGCTTGATCGGCTCGCGTATGTCGGTACGCGCGGAATGGGTGCCTTGACGTACGAGCCAGACATTGGGCCTGAACGCATCACGCCGACGGCCCTTGACATGCGGAAACTTGTCGAAGAGGCTCGCATGGCGCTCAATGCCGATCTTTCCAAACTTGGCGGCGACGATGCGTTGCGTGAAATCATCCGTGTCGGTACTTCCGCCGGCGGGGCACAGGCGAAGGCGGTTGTCGCATGGAATCGGGAGACAGGTGAATTCCTTGCCGGACAGGATAATCTTCCGCCTGGATTCGAGCATTGGCTTATCAAGTTTACGTCTGCGGAAGTGCCCTCTGCGGGGGAGGAGGAATATGACGTCTATTTAAAGGCTCGTGCAGCAGGGATCGAGATGAGTGAATGCCGCCTATATGAGCTTGACGGAGTACGGCATTTCATGACGAAACGGTTCGACAGGGACGTGAAGAACCGTCATCTTGTGCAAACGCTGTGTGCTCTGCAACATTTGCCGCAGGGTGGTCCAAAGGGACTCTATACCTATGAAATGCTTTTTGATACCGCCGATACGCTTGGGTTGGGTTACGAGGCGTTGGAGGAGCTGTTCAGGCGCATGGCGTTCAACGTCTATAACAAGGAGATGGACGACCATACGAAAAACTTCTCGTTCATGATGCGCGAAGGCGGCACGTGGGAACTCGCTCCGGCATACGATCTTACCGGCAGCCATTTCTCCGGCGCCGATTCGGATTGGAGCGATTGGCAAAACCAGCATGCGCTTTCAGTCAACGGAAAGTTCTCCCGCATCGCTGACGAAGATATACTCATGGTCGGCGAGCGCTATGGCCTTGGAACTGCTCCAAAGATTCTAGCGCAGGTCAAATCCGTGTTTGCAAAAAGGGGAGTTCGGCAAAATGGCGGCCGTCCACTCCTCTCTAATTGACAAAACGACAGGGGGGAAGGTATAATGTCGGGCAAGGAGGGAACCATGTCGAAAAAGATACTCGCCTCGTTTGGTGCGCTTGCGCTGGCTGCGGCGGTCGCGAAGGACGCCACCGTGAAGCTTCCCGGATGGGATGGCGAGCCCGTCCTCTTCGAAGTGTTCGAGCGCAGTCTTGACGGGCGGAGTGACCGTACCGCGCTTCAATTCGATATCTCGGCGGCGGATGCGTGGAAACCGACCGGTGCGCCCGCGAACTGCGTCAGGAAGACGGAAGGCGACATCCAGTATGTCAAGATCGGCGGCGACTCGAAGCGTGTAGGGATTGCCCACGGCGTGAAGCCCGCAAGAGCCGTGCCTGTTGCGGCTGGTGCCGCATGCACTCTGGAAGTTACGGCGCGTGCTGCGCGAGGAGACGATACGGCCATCATCTACCTGCGGGCTTTCGATGCGTCCGGACGCGATGTGACGGCGTCTGCTCCGGCTCCGGCCGGATGGCGGTATTCGATCTATACTAAGTGCTATTACAAAAGTTCCCTCAAGCCTGACGCCGTCGGCCGCTGGACGGTCTTCAAGGTACGGTTCCGCGTGCCGGATGGCGTTGCGTCCGTGATGCCGATGTTCTGTCCGTGGCGCGGCGGCGGGGCCGACGTGCGCGGCATGCGCATCGTGGAGGGCGTGCTTGCGAAGTCGCGCAAGATCGACTTCGATGCAACTGCGCAGCCAGGCGCGGGCGTGACGCGTTTCGCGAGCAAGGCGGATGGCCTTGCGCTTGAGGTCGCCGCCTCTGCGGACGGCACGGGCCTGGTCTCCTTCGAGGTGGAGGTGGCTGATGTCGCCTCGCCGCCCAGGCCACGCGCACTCGATGTCGCCGTCACCGTGCCTGCGGCGCTCTCCGGCTGGACGTGGCACCGCAACTGGCGCGAGGATTGCGCCATCGCCGCCGATTCGGCGTTGACCGACGCCGATCAAGTCGGCGGATTCCCAGTTGCGCGCTATCCGTTCACGGCGGTGTCGAAGGACGGAAGGGGATTCGCCTTCGGAACGCCGCTCGATGCGGGCGTCTACGAAAACCGCATCGTGACCGCAAGAGGCGTCAGGAGCCTTACGCCCGTGGGACTGCTCAAGCGCGGCGAAGGGATCGGTACGCGCGCAAGGTTCCGCTATTTACTTTTCCCGTTCAAGGGGACATGGGGTTTCCGCAGTGCCGCGAAGGCGTACTATATCCGCGAGGCGCACAAGATGCATGCCGCGCCTGCCGGTGCGAAGGAGGGGACATGGGTGTGGCCTATCTCGCCTTCTGCGGGACCTTTGAATCCCGATGATTTCGGGCACACGTTCTGGGAGGCGCCCTCCGGCATAGAGGAGCGTCCGAAGACGATCCGCCGCGCGCACGAGCTGGGGATAGGCGTCTATCCCTACACCGAGGTGTGGGGGATGCGCCAGCCGCTCCCGACGGCTAAGGACGGTTCGCATCCGCCCGTGTCCGAACGGCTTGCCGAACTCGAAGGCTGGGCCGCGATGACGAATTCCTGAAAGAGCTGGTTCTTCTCCCCGCGCGAAGAGGCCGCGCGCGCATGCCTCAATTCGATGCCGATGAAGCCTGACGGTTCGCATGCGTACATCGAGGACAAGTACGATGGCTGGTCGACATGGTGGCGGACGAATCCCGATCCGCGTCTCGCGAAGCCGAACCGCTGCTCGATCTGCTGGGAGCACACTCTCGCGCCGCGGCTGGACGACATCGACGGCGTGTATCTCGATTCCGTGTCCTACGGCTTCTCCGCCGACTTCCGCAATGTAAGGTCCGAGCATCTGGCGGTGTTCGACGCGCCGCTCGTATACGACCAGGATACGCTGCGTCCCTGTACGGACGGCATGCAGCACATGACGGTCTTCATCGGCTGGCTCGCCGGGAAGCTCCATCCCAGGGGGAAGCGGCTCTTCGGCAACACGTTCGGCATCGCCCACAGGTTCAACGCCGCGAATCTGGATGTCTTCGGCTGCGAGGTGGGCAGCTGGGGTAATCGGCCCGGCGAACAGCATCTCCATTCGGTGATCACCGATGCGACGGCGTGCGAACAGCGGTTCTTCGCGTATCGCCGCCCCGTCTCCAACCTGCTGCAGGAAGGACACTGGGAGCGTCCTCGTCCCGAGGTTTCGCGTCGCGGAATGGAGCTTTACATCGATAACCAGCTGTTCTACGGGTTCTACCCTGCGGTCAGCACGATAGGCGGCGAGAAGAAGACGGGCTACAAGGGCTGGCCTCGCTACTTCGATTCCGCGAAACGCTACGAGCGCGACCGCGACCTCTTCAAGGCGGCTATTCCGGTGATCCGCCGCCTGAACCGCGCCGGCTGGCAGCCCGAGACGCTGATGCGCGCGGACGTTGGGCAGGTATGGATCGAGCGCTATGGCGAACCTGGCGCATCGGGCGAGTGCCTCTTCACCGTGCGGAACGCGTCGGACAGGATGGTGGACGCGACATTGACGCCGGAGTTCCCCGTGAAGACGCTTGAGCCCGCCTATCGCGGCAGCCCCGTTCCGCAGAAGGCGGCCGGCGGATTCGCCGTCCGCCTCGACCCGTGGCAGACCGCCGTGTTCGTGGGTAGAGAGTAAGGAATGGCCCGTTCGCCGAGCGGGTCCTACCAATCATGCAACTTGTTCGCGGCGGATGTCCTTACGGAACAAACCGCTTGCGCGGAGAGGGGAAATGTGCGATAATAACCTCCATTCGCAATGAAAGGAATGTCTCGCATGGGATTCTTCAAAGGCAAGGAATATTCGCCAGACCGGCTCTTCTCGCTCGACCTGCTGCGGGGGCTGGACATGATTCTGCTCACGGCGATAGGACCGCTCGTCCACGGTTTCAACGCCGCATGGCATCTGCCGGCGCCGTTCATGGCCCAGTTCAGGCATGGCTGGGAGGGGTTCACGCTCTGGGACATCATAATGCCGCTTTTCATCTTCATGTGCGGCGCGGCGATCCCATTCGCCCTGAAGAAGAGGATGGTGGACGGCAAGGCCGGCTGGGCATACTGGCGGCATGTGCTGGGGCGTGTGGCGCTGCTGTGGTTCTGCGGCATGCTCGTGCAGGGGAACCTCTGCACGCTCGATCCGAAGAAGATCTGGGTGTTCTCCAACACGCTCCAGTCGATCGCGGTCGGATACCTTGCTACGGCAGCTGTGCTGACGATCCCATGCCGTAAGGTCCGCATCGCGATTCCGGTCGCGCTGACCGCGATATACGGGCTCCTCGTCCACCTCTGCGGCGACTACACGCCGCAGGGCAACTTCACGGTTGGATTCGACCGCGTGGTGTTCTCGTGGTTCCTGCCGGCGGACAACACTGTGTTCACCTACCTCTCGAACCCCAAGGCGACTACCATCTACACCTGGGTGCTGCCGTCGATGATGTTCGCGGTGATGACGCTGTGCGGCTTCCACGCGGCGGAACTGCTGAGAAGCGGGCTCGAGAAGCGCCGCAAGGCCTTATGGCTCTTCGTCTACGGCGGCGGAATGCTGGTCGTGGGGCTGCTGCTTTCAATCTGGGTGCCAGTCATAAAGCCAATCTACACGGTGAGCTTCACGCTGCAGGCGATGGGCTGGTGCGTTCTCGCGCTCGCGGTGCTGTACGTGGTGACGGATATTCTGATGTTCCGTCGCGGCATGGGCCTTGTGATACTCTTCGGGCAGTTCGCGTTAACGGCGTACTTGGTTTCGCACATGCCGTTCAGGCCTGCGCTCGTCAAGCTCGCCGAGACCATCTCGCAGGGCTTCCCGCAGCTGTTCGGGCCTACGCCCCAGCCGTTCCTCACGGCCATGGTGCAGGTCGCCTGCGTCGTCTTCGCGCTGCTGGTGCGGCGCGCCGTCAAGGCCCGCGACTGACCGGCAGGTGTCTCGGCCATGAGGAAGACGACCATTGAATACCGCGTCCCATACGCGGATACCGACCAGATGGGCGTGGTGTACTACGGCAATTACCTCACGCTCTTCGAGCGCGCGCGCAACGAGTTGATGCGCGCATGCGGCTATACCTACAGGCAGTGCGAGGCGGAAGGGTGGATGCTGCCGGTCGTGCATGCGGAGGTGGACTACCGCCGTCCGGCGCGATACGACGATCTGCTGGAGGTGACGGCCTGGTGCCGCGAGCACAAGGGCGTCAGGCTGGAGATCGCCTGCGAGGTGCGCCGCAAGGGCGAGGAGGAGCTGCTTGTATCGGGCTTTACGCGCCACTGCTTCGTGTCCACCGGGAACTTCCGTCCCATCCCTCCCCCCGAGAAGTTCATAGCGCTCATCGACGAATGATCATTCGCGTCACAGATCCCTGCAAGCCGCTCGATTTCCCTGCGGACGTCCCGCTGGAGGTGGAGGTTGGATGCGGGAAGGGGCGTTTCCTCACCGGCCGCGCCGCACTGCACCCCGACAGGCGTTTCCTCGGGATAGAGCGCATCCCGGAGCGCGTGCGATGCTTTGACGCGAAATGCCGTCGGCTCGGGCTGGCGAACGCGGACGTGATGCGGCTGGAGGCGCTCTACACCTTCCACTACCTTCTGCCGTGCCATGGCATCGACACGGTGTATGTGTTCTTCCCCGATCCATGGCCTAAGCGCAAGCATCATTCCCACCGGCTTTTCGGGCCGCGCTTCCTCAACGCGCTGCACTATCGCCTCAAGACCGGCGGCAGGCTGGAGTTCGCCACGGACCATGCGGAGTATGCGGACGTGGTGGAGGGATGCCTCGCCGCCGACGGTCGGTTCCAGAGCGTGGAGCCGATGGCGCGGGGACCGGAGGAATGGACCGAGTTCGAGACGCTCTTTCGCGGTCAGGGACTGCCGATCCGTTCCGCGGCCTGGGAGGCGCTGGCGGATCCTGGCGAACGGCCGCTTGCGCCCCTCGCGCCCGCGCCGGAGGACGAGCCGCGGGAGGGTGTGGCGCGCCGTGAATCTCATGGAAAGGAATGGAGGCTTGCGAATGCTGAAGGCGACTAAGACCGTCCGTTTCGACGCGGCGCACATCCTCACGAACCACCAGGGCCTGTGCCGCAACCTGCACGGGCACACCTACCGGGTGGATGTCACGGTGGCCCAGGCGCCGGACGCGGCGCAGGACATGGTGATCGACTTCAAGGACCTGAAGCGCGTCTGCGAGGAGGTCATGGTGGCGCGCTTCGACCATGCGTTCATATACGACGAATCGTCGCCCGTCGAACGGGAGATAGCCGAGGTGCTCGCCCGGAACGACATGCGCACGGTTGCGCTGCCGTTCCGTTCGACGGCGGAGAATCTCGCGCGCCATTTCTTCATGTCCATGCGAGAGCGTCTGCCGGGCCTTTCCTCGGTTAAGGTGTGGGAGACGCCCGATTCGGTAGCGGAGTATTCCTCATGAAATACCGTCTCAATTCCGTATTCACTTCTCTGCAGGGAGAAGGACGTAACGTGGGCCGTCCGGCCACGTTCATAAGGTTCGCCACCTGCAACCTGCACTGTCCGTGGTGCGATACGCACCGCACGGTGCACATGGAGCTTTCGCTTGAAGAGGTGATGCTCAAGGTGAGGCACCGCGAGAAGCGTTTCGTGATTCTGACGGGCGGGGAACCGTCGGTGCAGGCAGGCCTCTCCGACCTGGTGCGCGCGCTCAAGGACGATGGCCGCGTGGTGGCGCTGGAGACGAACGGCTTCATCGCGCCGCCGCATCCCGAGCTTTTCGACTACATAGCCTGCTCCCCCAAGCCCGACTACGCCCCCCGCTATCGCGACGGCCAGATGCTGAATCGCGCGAACGAGGTGCGCATCGTCGCCGAGACAGACATGATAGCCTCCTTCTGCCGCAACATGCGCGAGCGCATCAAGGCCGACGACTACTACATCTCGCCGCTGGAGAAGGACGGCAAGATGCACTACCGCCGTGCGCTCAACCTGCTGTCGAAGGTCAACCGGCTCATGCCTGACGCCAACCCGCCCTGGGCCCTCTCGATCCAGATGCACAAGGTGATCGGCATACGCTGAGGCGCATCCGCCACGCGTCATGCGCCGCGCTCACGGTCGAGCCGGGCGTTGCGGAAGTAGAGGCCGATGTCGATGCCCACAAGCACGAAGCATGCCACGTACGCCCACAGGACCCAGTTCATGCTGTAGAGTATCTTGTGGATCATCCCGAACACGTAGCCCAGCTCCACGAGCAGCATGAACACGATGCTCTTGCCCTTCGCGCTGCGCGAGCGGATGGATTTCACGATGGAAAAGGGCCATGAGAAGCCGAAGCAGACCAACATGAGAAATTCGAAAACACCCATCTGGGACATACCTTGCGTACTCACTTCAAATGGTCGGAGCGGAGGGATTTGAACCCTCGGCCTTTTGGTCCCGAACCAAACGCGCTACCAGACTGCGCTACGCTCCGAAGTGGAAACGGGCGATAGTATACCTCATTTCTCCCCGTGCGTCAATGGCAAAAAGGCCGTACGGACGTTTTCCCCCGATCGCCGGCCTTGCGCAGGACCGTGACCGGGAACGCAGGCGACTGCAGGCGGGCCGCCATCGGGACGGTGGCGAGTATCGCGGGGTTCTCTGGCGTGTCCGGGATCCAGAGCGCCGCCGTGCCGGGATAGTGGCTTTCCAGAAAGGCGATGCCCGCATCAGGGCCTAGCACGAAAAGCGTGGTCGAAAGCCCGTCCGCAAGCATGGCGGATGCCGCCAGCACGGTGACCCCGGCGATGCCTGCGACCGGCTGGCCGGTGCGGGCGTCGAGGATGTGCGAGAAGCGCTTGCCATCGCGTTCCACGAAACGCTCGTAACTGCCGCTCGTGGCCACGGCTTCGCCATCGCGCAGGTCGAACGTGGCAGCGTATGCGCCGGACGAGAAGGGGTTCCGCACGCCGGTATGCCAGCTGCCGCCTTTCGCACGCAGGTTGCCGCCAAGATCGAGCAGCATGTCGCCTTCCTCAAGCAGCTCCCAGGCGCGATCCACGGCGAACCCCTTTGCGACCGCGCCAAGGTCCACGGGCGAAAGGCGCGTGAAGCCGATTTTCCGCAGCTGCTCGCCAACCACGGGGTTGAATGCTCCGCTGGACTGCCGCCTTAGGTCGAAGGCGAAGGAATAGCAGGGACGCACGTCCGCAGGTACTTCGGCGAGGGCCTTCTCGCCATCGGCGACCAGGCGCGGGGCGAGGTGGCTCAGCTCGGAATCGGCGTCCCATGCAGTCAACCGCTTCTCGAGCGCGAGCCATTCGCCCTGTACGCGTTCCCGCACGGCATCCTGGGACTGCGGCGCACCGCCACGGAACGTTATGGCGGCGACAGTACCCATCGACGTCCAGCGCACCTGTCTTTTCTGGCGAGGCGGGGAGACAACGAGCGATAGCAGCGTCCCGACGGCGATTATGCCGGCGAAGACGGCGAAACGGCAGAGAGAGGACTTTTTTCCCATGCCGACAGTATACCAAAGGCAGGGCGGTTTGCCAAAGCAAATGGCAGACGATAACTCTTGCATCGGGTCGGGGGAATCGGGTAAAATATCCGGCACCCGACGGATTGGGTCGTAAAGTAAGGAAAAGGAGCAGATTGCATGACAAGGAGGCTTTTCAACGGCGCCGTGGCAGCGGTTGCTGTGGCGGCTGCTACGGGGGCGCATGCCGTGAACGTCAAACCGTCTGAACCGGAGAACGTGCCGCCTCTGATGCGTACCGCATCCGGCAAGGAGGTCACCACGGTCGAGCAGTGGGAGAAGGTCCGCCGCCCCGAATTGCTCAAGACCATGCAGGAGGAGGTCTATGGCGTGCGGAGCGTGGAACGTCCTGCCGACCTCTCCTTTGCTGAGACCGCCCCGGCCGAGGACTGCCTCGATGGCACTGCCATCCGCAAGCGCATCCGCGCCACCTATTCCGGTCCTGGCGGGAAGGGGGAGCTCAACTTCTCGGCATGGATCCCGAAGCGTCCGCGCAAGGTGCCGGTGTTCGTGCACATAGCGCCGCGTCCGGCGGATACCGCCGCCGATCCTGACGGCCCCCGGCCCACGTACCTCCTGCCTCTACGGCAGATAACCTCGCGCGGCTACGCCGTGGTGGCCTACTACAACTACGAGTCCGCGCCGGACTTCAACAAGTGTCCCGTCGTGTCGACGAGCGGCGTGTTCAAGATTTGGGGCCCGTGCGACGCGTCGAAGCGCGCGCCGACGGACTGGGGGATCCTCTCGGCCTGGGCATGGGGGGCAAGCCGGGCGATGGACTGGATCGAGACGGAGCCGCTCCTGGATGCCCGGCATGCCGCCGTGGTGGGGCTTTCGCGCAACGGCAAGACCGCGCTCTGGGCGGGCGCCACGGATACGCGCTTCGCGCTCACGATCTCGTGCTGCTCCGGCATGGGCGGCGCGAAGCTGAACCACATGGTGCTATGGGAGTCGGAGAACGTCGAGAAGATCGTGAAGCCGGCCTGGCGATGGTTCTGCCCGAACTTCGCGCAGTGGGTGAAGCGCGACCGCCAGATGCCTTTCGACCAGCACTGGCTCATCGCGCTCATGGCGCCGAGGCTCGTCTACGTATCCAGCGCCGAGGAGGATGCGTGGGCGGGTCCGCGCGGCGAGTTCGCGGCAACCCTGCTGGCATCTCCCGCCTGGGAGCTGTACGGCAAGGCGGGCCTCGTGGCGACGGGCGGCTTCCCTGCCTCGGACGTGCCTCTGCACGCGGGCCACGCGGCCTATCACATCAGGCGGGGCGTGCACGACATCACGGAATACGACTGGGATCGCTACATGGATTTCGCCGACGGCCACGGCTTCCGCTTTGGCTCTTCGCGATAGGCAACGTCTGGTGGTGCTGAAATGGTATTCACATCTGCAGTCTTCCTAGGATTGTTCCTGCCGGCGATGTTCGCCGTATACTTCCTGGCGAACAACTCCGCCAGGCCGTACGTATTGCTGTCGTTCAGCCTGCTGTTCTATGCGTGGGGCGAACCGTCGGCCGTGGTGACGATGGTCGCGCTCATGGTGGTGAACTACGTGCTTGCGCGGGCGATCGCCGCATCTGGCGAGCGCAGGTGGCTCGCGAAGACGCTGCTGACAATCGGCGTGGCGGCGGACCTCGGGGCCCTTGTGGCCTACAAGTACCTTGGATTCCTGGCCGAGAACCTGCTGCCGGTCCTGAAAACGGCGGGCTTCGGGTACGAGATACCGAAGATAGCGTTGCCGATAGGCATATCGTTCTACGTGTTCCAGATAATCTCGTACATTGTGGATGTATATCGCGGCACCGTGGCGGTGCAGCGCAACCCGTTCAAGTTCATGCTGTACGTCAGCCTCTTCCCGCAGCTGATCGCCGGCCCGATCGTCCGCTACGCCACGATCGCGCAGGACATCGAGAACCGTACGGCGAACTTCGACAACATCGTGGCTGGCATCCGCCGCTTCGCCATCGGCCTTGCGAAGAAGGTGCTGGTGGCGGACGCGATGGCGTCGATGGTCGACGTGATCTTCGCCGCGCCCGTGGAATCCATCCCGTGCTTCTACTGCTGGTTCGGGGCGATCGCCTACACCATCCAGATATACTTCGACTTCTCCGGATATTCCGACATGGCGATCGGTCTAGGCCGGATGTTCAACTTCCGCTTCCTCGAGAACTTCGACCATCCATACTCGTCGTGCTCCATCCAGGAGTTCTGGCGGCGGTGGCACATATCGCTTTCGACCTGGTTCCGCGACTACCTCTACATCCCGCTCGGCGGAAGCAGGAAGGGGAAACTTCGCACCTATGTGAACCTGTTCATCGTGTTCCTCCTCTGCGGCGTGTGGCACGGTGCGGCGTGGAACTTCGTGGTTTGGGGCGTCTACCACGGCATCGGGCTCGTGGTGGAGCGCTGCGGGTTCAGGAAGGTGGTCGACAGGATGCCCAGGCCGCTGGGCAACGCGTACGTGCTCCTCTTCGCCATCGTGGGCTGGGTGATCTTCCGCGCGCCCGACATGGGCTATGCATGGTCGTACATCTGCAACATGTTCGGCGGGGCCACGGCGGCGTTCACGAGCTTCTCGGCGGTGCTCGACTTCATCGCGCTCGACAAGCTCCTCCTGCTCGTGATAGGATGCGTCGCCTCGTATCCCGTATTCGACGCCGTGACGCGGCGTGTCCCGGAGACGGTTCGTCTCGCGTGCGGCATCGTGTTCTTCGCCATCACGTATGTCCTCGCGATCACGTCCGCGTACAGTCCCTTCATCTACTTCAGGTTCTGAGGTGCAGCCATGGAAAGATTCCTGAAAATTCTCTTTTCGGCAGTGTTCTTCGCGCTCGTCGCCCTGCCGACCCTCTGCCTCTTCGGGGTAAAGGAGGACTTTACAAGCCTCTATGGATACGAGAAGATCGCCAAGACACCCGAACTCTCGCTCGCGACGTTCAGGTCGCGCGGATTCCAGGACGCCTTCTCAGAATCCTACGCGAAGACGTTCTTCCTGCGCAAGACGTTCCTCAAGACCGCATACCAGATGCGCGAGTGGATGAATCTTGGACAGTTCCACTACGGCTACGCCCAGAGCCTGTACGAGGGCCGGGACAACGTCATCTTCGAACGCGCGTACTCGCAGTTCCATCTGCGCTGTCCGCGGCCCGGCGGGAAGGAGAAGTACCGCGAGGCCGTGGCGTTGCTGAAGGACATCGACGCATGGTGCACCTCCATCGGGGCTGATTTCGTATTCGTCCCCGTGGCCGACAAGCATCAGGCGTATCCCGAGTACCTGCCGCGCTGGCACGACTGGCTCTGGAACTACACGAACTACGACACGCAGGCGGAGTTGGCCGCCATCTGCCGCGAGGCGGGGGTCAAGGTGTTCGACGCAAGCACCTACCTGATCGGTATGAAGCCACGGTGGGAGCACTGGACCTTCGCGCCGTCCGGGCACTCCTACAACGCATATGGGAGCGGGCTCATATACCAGGGGTTCCTCGATGCGTTCGCGAAGATGAAGACGGTGAACCGCCTTGTGCCAAATCAGTTCAAGGGCGTCTGCCCGAAGAAGGAGGAGTGGTACAAGGACGACGATCTCGGCAGCCTGCTGAACATCTGGTACAATCCGCGCCTCGCGGCGAATCCGCACTACGAGCCGCTTTTCGCGGAGACGAACAAGGTGATGAACCCGGGAAGCGCGGTCTTCTTCGGCGATTGCTTCCGCAACAACGCTAAGAAGATATGCCAGGCGGCGAAGCTCTTCGATCCCGCGAAGATGATCGATTGCCAGCGATACGGGCAGCAGAAGGCGCAGGGGCTGGTGCCGTACGCGAAGGATCTGAAGCTTCTTGTGATGACGTTCCAGTCGTTCAACACCGGGCGGCTCGACGAGCGCCGCGAGGAGATAGAAAGCATCTTCAAGGCGCTCAAGGAGGCCCGCGAGATCTGCCAGAAGAAGCAGGGGTCGTGAACTTTGCGATTGCCCTCTCGTTCTGGATATGCTATGATTCACGCATGCGCCGAAATGGCGGCGCGGCAAAAAAGGAGACTATACAGCCATGGCGGTTACGGAAACGACAACTGAATCCTGGGGTTCGCGGCTCGGCGGTTCCCTCAGGGGTGTGATCATGGGTGGCGCGATGTTCCTGGCGGGCTTCCCGGTCCTGTTCTGGAACGAGGGCAACTCGGTCAAGACGGCGAAGGCCATCGACGAGGGCGAGGGCGCATGCATCTCGCTGGAATCGAACGCGAAGGTCGATCCCGAGATGAACGGCAAGCTCGTGCATCTGACCGGCAAGGCCGACACCCAGGACGTCCTTTCCGACGACACGTTCGGCGTGTCCGCCACGGCGATACGCCTCGAGCGCCAGGTGGAGATGTACCAGTGGATCGAGGAGTCGCGCTCGCAGAAGAGGAAGAAGCTGGGCGGCAGCGAGGAGACCGTGACCACCTACACGTACAAGAAGGACTGGGCTAGCCACGCGATCGACTCCAGCGGATTCAAGGAGCAGGGGCACGACAATCCTGGCGCGATGGAGTTCGAGTCGGACAAGATGCTGGCGTCCAACGTCTCGTTCGGGGCGTTCAGGCTCAACTCCGACCAGATCGGCCTCATCGGCTCGGCGCAGGACTACAAGTTCGGGACGAACTTCACCTGCAAGGTCGAACGCGTCAAGATCCAGGGCAGCACGATCTACGTGCCGAACGCCGAGACGCGCAACAATCCCAAGAACGTGCGTGACGTCTTCTCCCAGACGCGCATCGGCGACATGCGCGTGAAGTTCCGCGTGGTCTATCCGCATGAGATCTCGCTCATCGCCAAGCAGCAGGGCGATACGTTCGTGAGCTACACGGCCAAGAACGGCAAGAAGCTGAGCTATCTCGCCGAGGGCGTCCAGGACGCTGCGGCGATGTTCGAGACGGCGCGCACGAACAACGCGATCATGACGTGGCTCGTGCGCATCGGCGGCTTCCTGCTGATGTTCATCGGCATGTCGATGGTGTTCAAGCCTCTCAGCGTGCTTGCGGACGTGCTGCCGATCCTCGGTGACATCGTTGAGATGGGCATGGGGCTTGTGGCTGGGCTCATCGCGATAATCTGCTCGCTCGTGACGATTGCCATAGCGTGGCTCTTCTACCGCCCGGTGCTCGGGATAATCCTCCTGGCGGTGGCAGGCTTCTTCGGCTGGAAGCTCATCCAGAAGCGCAAGGCGGCAAAGGCGGCCAAGGCTGCAGCCGGCGCGCCAGTCGCCTGAGGAGCCACGCGATGATGCGCGCAATCCTGCCGATGATGGCTTTCGCCGCCGCTACGGCGCTGGCGATGGGGCCTTTGGACAACGGCTTCGCCGGCCCCGCCGGCAAGGTCGTGGAGGTAGCCAACCCCGTGGCGATCGCGCGTCCCGCGGAAACCATATCCGTGCGCTGGGCCGATGTGGGCGCAAAGCCCGGCTCGGGCGGCGTACGGGTGTGGGACGTGGTCCGACAGGCTACGGTGCCGCACCAGGACGACCAGGAGGGGAATCTCATCTTCTCGACCTCGCTCGCACCGTTAGAGGTGAAGCAGTTCATCGTCGCTGCGGACGCCTCGGTGCCGGCGGCGGATCTGCGGACCGTCTGCTGGGCGGGGTATCTGCCGCTCAGAATGGACGACTTCGCCTGGGAGAACGACTGCTTCGCGATGCGTGCATACGGGCCGGCCATCATGGAGCCGGCCCCTACCGGGCAGAAGCTGGTGTCAAGCGGCATCGACATCCTGTGCAAGCGTGTGCGCTATCCGATAATGTCCACATGGATGGATCCCGGCCACCGCCAGCGCATGGGCAGCTACCACCAGAACCACGGCGAGGGTATGGATAACTACAAGGTGGGACAGTCCCGCGGGACGGGCGGCATCTCGCAGTTCGACAAGGGCGTATGGGCGCGGTCGATCAACTGGGCGGAGCAGAAGGTCGTGATGACGGGCCCCGTGCGCGCGGTGTTCGAGCTTACATACCGTCCCTGGGGGGCGTTCGGCAAGGAGACGCGGCGCGTCACCATAGATCGCGGACAGTGCTTCGCCAGGTTCACGGCGTCGTTCAAGGGTGCTGTGCCCGATGTGCTCGCGGGACCGGGGCTTGACGTTGCCGCCGACCGCAACCACAACGGCGACATACGTGTCGACATGGCGCAGGCGTTCATATCCAACTTCGAGCCGTGCGACGGCGCCATGGGCAGCATCATGACCGCCATCCTCCTCGATCCCTCCGCCGGACCGGCGAAGGTGGCCGCGGACGATCTGGACTGCCTCCATCTGCTGGTGAAGCCCTGCGCGAAGACCGCTTCCATATCCTATTGGGCCGGAAGTTCCTGGACGGGCGCCGGGGTTTTCACCAAGGCCTGCCAGTGGCATGGATACGTGCGTGACTTCGCCGCCGCGCTCCGCGCGCCAGTCAACGTGACTGTCAAGTGACGGCCCTGAAGAACGCCGCCGCGAGAAATCCGCAGCAGAGCAGCTTCATCATTATCCCCGCCACGTAGCCGAGGAAGGCGCCTGTCGCGCCCTTGAAGGACGGCCCCAGTGCCTTCCCGGCGACGAGTTCGCCAATGAGCGCGCCGAGGAAGGGGCCAAGCAGCAGTCCAAGCGGCATGAAGAACAGCCCGATCACAGTTCCCAGCACGCAGCCCAGCACGCCGAGACGGCTGCAGTTGAACCGTTTCGCGCCAAGTGCCGGCACGATGTAGTCGAGAACCGTCACCACCAGAACGCATCCGCCCGCGATCGCCAGCATCTGGATGGAAGGCTGGTCGTGCGGTGGGATGCCGCGCGCACATAGAAGACCGATGAACGCCAGCAACGGACCTGGAATGACCGGCACGACGCATCCGATGAACGATATGAGCAGCAGCAGACTGCCGGCAACTATCGAGATTGTTTCCGCCATGCGCACATTATACCACATTTCCGCCGTTTCGATGGTACGAAAGGTTGACCCACCCCGCGTTTTTTGGTAGAATAGCGACATGACGATTTCAGATGTTGTAAAGATTCTAGAAGGGTCGCTGGTGGAAGGCGACGCCATGTCCGACCGCGCGGTGGGCCTGCCTGTCGCCTCGGATCTCATGAGCGATGTGCTGCTTGTGGATGCGGATGACATCCTCCTGCTGACCTCCCTGGCTTCAGACCAGTCCATCCGCACTGCCCACATCGTGGGTGCGATGGGGGTTGTTGTGCACGACTCGAAGCCTCTGCCGTCCACGATGAGCGAGGTGGCGCGCCAGCTGAAGATACCGCTCGTGTCCTCGCCGCTGTCCAAGTACGAAAGCTGCGTGCGGCTGCATGCGGCGCTGGCGGCGGAAGGCGGCGTCTGAGGGGTCGGCCGTGGCGGAACACAAGCCGGTCATACTGCCGCCCCCGCATGCGAGCGATGACGAGATCATCGCCCGGCATCCACCGATTCCATCCGTCGCCACCGGCGACGACTCCCCGCTTGTCATAATGGAGCTGCTGCAGCGCATCAAGGTGCGCGAGGTGATGCGCACCGGGATTATAGTGCTGTCGCGGCGGGACACTCTGCGCCGCGCGCAGGAGCTGATGCGCAAGAACCACATCTCCGGGATCCCGATCGCGGAAGGGGGGCGGCTCTACGGGATAGTGTCGGTGGACGACATAATACGCGCCCTCACGGGCGGGTGGATCGACGACATAATCGTCAAGCACATGTCCACCCACCTCATCGTGCTCGAGGCGGACATGCCGCTCGCCTTCGCGCTCAAGTACTTCGAGAACTACAACTACGGCCGCTTCCCGGTGCTCGACAAGGAGCATAGGCTGGTTGGTCTCATAAGCCAGCGCGACATCACGCGCACGCTGCTCTACGAGCTGGCGGTGGAGCTCAACAAGCTGGAGAAGAAGACCGCCAAGGCCGAGGATTCCGACAGCGACGGTTCGTCGTACCTGCTGCGCGAGTGGTCGGTGGTTCACAACGACCTTGAGAACGCGGGCAAGGCGGCGAACGACATCAAGGTCATCCTCCGCGAGCGCAACATCGACCGCCGCCTTACGCGCCGGATAGCGGTGGCGGCGTACGAGCTGGAGATCAACATCTGCATCCACTCGCACGGCGGCGCCCTGACGTTCATGATCGCCGACGACGAGGCTACCATCGTGGCGAAGGACACGGGGCCGGGCATCCCTGATGTCGTATGGGCCTGCCAGGACGGCACTTCCACGGCGAACGACTGGATACGATCGCTCGGGTTCGGCGCGGGGATGGGGCTTGCAAACTCCAAGCGCGTCTCGGACCGCTTCGACATCCAGTCCATAATGGGCAAGGGCACGACGGTGACCTGCAAGTTCAATTTGAAGAGCTAGCTTTTTAAGGTTGCGCGCGCCAATGCGTTTTTGCTATAATTCACAGTGTGCTGGCGCCTGTTTCGGCAATGTCGCCGCGATCGGCGCCGTCTGGTTCATGGAGTGTGGCAGATAGGGAATGAAAGTACGCAAAGTTGAAGTCGACAAAGGCGTCGCGTTTGGCGGCGGCCGGCTTGTTTTCATTGCCGGGCCATGCGTCATCGAGTCTCGCGCGATGGCCCTTGACCTTGCCCGGCGGCTGGTTGAAACAGCCTCCAGGCTGGGCGTCGATTTCATCTTCAAGGCCAGCTTCGACAAGGCCAACCGCACCAGCATCGATTCCTTCCGCGGGCCTGGCATCGACAAGGGGCTCGACATCCTGGCGGAAGTGCGCGCGACGTTCGACGTGCCCGTGCTTACCGATGTGCACGAACCGTGGCAGTGTGCGCGGGCCGCGGCGGTGTGCGACGTGATCCAGATACCGGCTTTCCTCGCGCGGCAGACGGATCTCGTGGTTGCGGCCGGGGAGACGGGGGCCGTGGTCAACGTCAAGAAGGGGCAGTTCATGGCACCGGAGGACATGGCGAACGTCGCCGCAAAGATCGCGTCCACCGGCAACAGGCGCATAGTGTTCTGCGAGCGAGGCGCGAGCTTCGGCTACCGTAACCTGGTGGCGGACATGCGTTCGCTCGTCATCATGCGCGAGCTTGGCTACCCGGTGGTGTTCGACGCCACGCATTCGGTGCAGCGTCCGGGCGGGCTGGGCAAGGGTTCCGGTGGCGATGGGCGCTTTGCGCCCGCGCTTGCGCGCGCGGCCGTGGCCACGGGCGTAGACGGTGTGTTCATGGAGACGCATGTCAACCCTAGGCGCGCGCTGTCGGATGCGGCCAACGCGATAGCCTTCCGTGATGTTGAGGCGCTGTGGAAGAGTCTTCTGGCGATAGATGCGGCGGCCAGCCCGTCGGGAGGTGCGCGTTGAGGTGCATTGCCGCCATGCTGGCAGCGGTCGTCTGCGGAGGTGTGTTTGCGTTCTCCAGCGAACGGTGGTTGGCGGAGCGCAATGACGATTCAGACGTCGTACGCCTCAGGGATGCGTTCTTGGCATGCAAGGCCAAGATGACGCAGCCCGCGCTGGACGTGGTATTCCCGATCGAGCACTACCCCAACGGTACGGTAAAGAGCCGGCTAAAGGCGCGCGAGGCGCAGCTGTTCATGGATACGGGTTTCATCCTTGGGATGGGCATACGCGTAGAGGAGTATGACAGCGAGGGCAAGGTGTGCGGCTGGCTGGAAGCCGACGACTGCATCGTCGATAGGAACACCCTCACAGGCTGGGTGCAGGGAAACGCGGTCTTGAACTCCAGCGACACCATGGTGCGGGGGCGCGGGGTCTATTTCTCCTTCCATCGTGAGTTCATCAAGATCCTATCTCAGTCCGAAATCAGGGCCAAGGGCCTGAAAGCGAATGCTAGGAGCCTGCTGTGAAAAGATTTATCCACATCATTCCATTGATAGTCCTGATGGCGGCAGCCCCTACGGCGGCGGTGGATCTGTCCGACCTGATGAATCCCGACGACGTGATGCTGCGCAAGCCTTCGCGTACCCAGCGTACGCCTGCGGCCCGCACCCAGCGTCCGTCCACCGTATCGCCCGCCCCCGCGCCTGTCGTAGCGCCCGCTCCCGCGCCCGCTGCCAAGCCGACCGTCGCAAAACCGGCAGAAGCGGTGCCTACGGACATCGTGGTGAAGACGAACCATGTGACGCAGACGGACATCGTGGTAATGACGAATCTCGTCACTGACGTCGTGGTTAAGACCAACCTTGTCACGGACATAGTGGTAAAGACGAACCTTGTCACGCTGACCGACGTCGTGACGCATACGAACGTGGTGACGCAGACCGACTACGTGGTGCAGACGAACATCGTGGTGGAGAAGCGCATGGACGAGAGCGAGCGTGAGGCTCTCGAGGAGCAGCGCAAGCGTGCGGAGCGCGATGCCGTGGTGGAGCGCAGTGCGCGTGCCAGCGCCGAGGCTGCGCGTGGGGCTGCCGAGCGCAAGGCGGTGGCGGCGCAGGCCGCCAAGGCCGAGGCGGAGGCCGAGATGGCCCGCATGAAGGAGGAGCTTGCCAAGGCTGAGGCTGCGCGCCGCCAGGCAGAGGAGAAGCTCAAGGCGGCCGAGACGAAGGCCGCGGTGGCCGAGAAGAAGGCGGCCGCGGCAGAGACGGCCCGTGAAGAGGTGGCTTCGCAGGTGGAGGCGGTTGCCCGCAAGGCGCTTGACGAGCGGCGTGCGCGCGAACAGGCCGAGGCCGAGAAGCGGGCGGCCGAGCGGCGCGCCGAGACCGAGCGCAATGCGGCGATTGCCGCGGCCAAGCAGCTGGACGCGGTGACAAACGTGCCGCCGCCGACGGTGGAGACGCCGGACTATGCGCCCGACCGCATGCAGGCGGCAAAGACTCCTGCAAAGGCGGCGGACGGCAAGGCGGCCGGGAAGTCCGCCGGGAAGGCGGCGGATGGCAAGGCGAAGCAGCTGACCGGTCGCGATGCCGTGATCACGGCTGATCGCATGGATTTCGACCGCAAGGAGGGCGTGATTCTCTTCGACCGCAACGTGTACGTGGACGACGAACAGTACCAGATGCATGCAGACCGTCTTTTCGTGTTCCTCGAGACCAACTCCGTGTCGAAGGCGGATTCACAGGCAGGGAAGGGCGGCAAGAAGGACAAGGACGGCAAGGCCGCGAAACCGGCGAAGGCCAAGGACAAGGATGCGTCCGGCAAGGGCGGCGTGGCCGGCCTTACGGGTGGCAGCACGTCGCTCAAGCGGCTTGTCGCGATCGGGCACGTGTCGATAACGAACGAGATGCGTTCGGCCTATTGCGCCCGTGCCACGTACACGAAGAAGACCGGCAAGATCGTGATGTACGGCAGCGACGAGATCACGCCGTGGATACTGGATCCGCAGCAGAGCAAGACGCCGCAGTACGGCGAGAAGATCACGTTCTGGACGATATCGGAGCAGGTGGAGATCGAGAAGCCGGTCCTTTCTGGGTCGGCGCTTGGTAAGGGCAAGGGCGGCAATCCCCTGGAAATGCTCAAGAAGTAGGCAGGCGATGGAAGATCCAGTGATGAAAGAGATGGCCGCGCTTGCGGCGGAGCGTCAGGCGGCGGCGGAAAAGCCGGCGGACCTGGTCGCCAAGAACCTCGTGAAGATATATGGGGATCGCACGGTCGTCAACGGCATGAACATGGAGGTGCGCTGCGGCGAGGTGGTGGGGCTTCTGGGGCCGAACGGCGCCGGGAAGACCACCACGTTCTACATGATCGTGGGGCTGGTGCGCCCGAACGAGGGCAGCGTCACCTTCCGCGGACACGATCTTACGCGACTGCCGGTGTTCATGCGTGCGCGCAAGGGGCTTGGGTATCTGGCGCAGGAGGCTTCGATCTTCCGCAAGCTGAGCGTGTGGAACAACGTGATGGCGATACTCGAGACGCTCGACATGCCTCGCCGTGCGCGCAAGGCGCGCTGCGAGGAGCTGCTCGGGACGTTCGATCTGATGAAGGTGGCGAAGCAGCCGGCCTATACGCTATCCGGCGGCGAGCGCCGCAAGCTCGAGATAGCGCGCGCGCTGGTGCGCAAGCCGTCGATACTCATGCTGGACGAGCCGTTCGCGGGCGTGGACCCGCTATCCGTGAACGAGATACAGGACATCGTACGCAGGCTCGCGGGCCAGGGGCTTGGCATAATCATCACGGACCACAACGTGCGCGAGACGCTCTCGGTGGTGGACAGGGCCTACCTGGTGTACAACGGCAGGCTGCTGTGCGAGGGCACGAGCGAGCGCCTCGTGAACGACGAAGAGGCCCGCAGGCTCTACCTGGGCGAGGATTTCAGAATGTGAAGTCATTTTAAAAGCAACAACAAAAACAAAGGAGGCAAGACATGTCCATAGAAGTAACGATGCGCCACAGCGATGTGAGGATAGAGGCGATGAAGAACTATGCGCAGCAGCGCATGGAGAAGCTGCAGGCCGCCTTCCCCAAGGTGACCAAGATCTCGATCGTGATCGACATCGACGTGAAGAAGCACATGTACATGGCCGAAGTGGTGGCCAACCGCCTTGGCGAGACGGCGGTGGGCGCGAAGGAATTCAGCGAGAGCGCCAAGAGCGTCATCGACGCTGCGGCCGCGCGCGCAGAGCGCCAGCTGCTGAAGATGCGCGTGAAGGCGCGCAAGGGCAACGTGCGCGCGGCGCGCGCGGGTTCGCCCCGCAACTGACCGGGAGCGACGCATGGTCGACACGTCCATCCACGAGACCGCCCAGCCGGCACGCTTCACCGTACGCGACTTCGTCGCGGCCGGTGCCGAGCGTCTGCGCATGTCGGTAGTGGTGGCGGACGGGCTCGGCCATGACGTGGACGAGCCCATGTGCAACCGTCCGGGGCTCGCCCTTACCGGCTTCTACGCCCATTTCGCATGGCGGCGGCTGCAGATCATCGGCAATTCCGAGCGCGAATACCTGATGAGCCTGTCCGAGCCCGACCGCCGGGCCAGGCTGCAGGCCCTGTTCGACCGGCAGGCCTACTGCCTCATCTTCACGTGCGGCATGGGCGCGCCGGAAGAGGCCGTGGCCATCGCCAGGGCCGCCGGCGGCGTGGTGCTCACGACGGAGCTGCTGACGCGCGAGTTCTTCCACCAGGCCACGTTCGTCCTCGAGACGCTCTGCGCCCCCAAGGCCAAGCTATACGCGACGACCGTGGAGGTGGCGGGGCTGGGCGTGATGATGGAGGGCGCGCCTGGCCTCGGCAAGAGCGAGACCGCCCTTGGGCTCGTGAAGCACGGCAACGCCCTCGTGGCGGACGACCTCACCTGTCTTCGCAAGGACGTGGCCGAGAACGTGCTCTACGCATCGGCTGCGGAGGTGACGCGAAACTACATGGAGATCCGCGGCATCGGGATAATCCATGTGCCGAGCATATTCGGCGTGACGGCGGTGCGCGGCGAGAAGCAGCTGGACCTAGTGATAACGTTCCGCCGCATCGAGGATGTGACGGGCGAGCTTGACCGCATCGGTGAGGAACGTGCAACGCGCACGATTCTCGGCGTGGAGGTACCGCAGGTCGTGATACCGGTGTCCGCCGGGCGCGACCTCGTAAACCTCGTGGAGACGGCCGCCCAGCAGCAGAAGCTGCGCATGGCGGGACATGACGCCGCGAGGGATCTCGACAAGCGTCTCTGTTCGCGGGGCCGGAACGCGGCGGACAGGCCATAGATCTAAGGAGAAGAAAGCAAATGGCAGAACAGAAGGAAACAAGGGAGATAACGCTGGTGAACAAATACGGGCTGCATGTGCGCCCGGCCGGGCTATTCGCCAAGATCGCATCGCGCTACGATGCGGACGTAGAGGTGGAGAAGGACGGCAACATCGTCAGCGGGAAGTCCATAATGGCGCTGATGACCCTCGAGGCCGTGCACGGTACGGTGCTCAAGGTCACGGCCAGCGGTCCGCAGGCAAAGGAAGTCCTGGACGAGCTTGAGGCCCTTGCGGCCCGCAAGTTCGACATCCCGGATGAACAGTGACGCCGCCAGCGACGAGCGCCGCATGGCGACGCTTTCGGGCCTGGCCGCATCGCGCGGCTTTGCCTCCGGGCCGGTTTTCGTCCATCGCAGGGACGACGGGGACTTCGCCGTCCAGGATGCCGTCGTGCCCGAGGGGCGCATACCGGCTGAGCTGGAACGCTACCGCGACGCCCGTGCGCAGGCCCGCAGGCAGATCGACGATCTTGTCGCCCGTATGGGCGATGGCTCGGCGGCAAGCGTGTTCGCCAACCATCTGGCCATTCTGGAGGATCCCCTGCTGGTGTCGCAGGTCGAGGATACGATCCGCAGCGGTCCGTACGCGGCCGAGACGGCGATCAGGCGCGTGGTGGGCGGCTTCCGCGAGATGTTCGGCCGCATGGAGGATCCATACCTGCGCGAACGCGAGCGCGACATCGAAGATGTGGAGCGTCGCTTCCTCAGAATCCTACATGGTCGCGAGGAGACCTCCTTCTCCTCGATCAAGTCGCCTGTCATAATAGTTGCGGACGACCTGGCGCCGTCCGAGACGGTGGCCCTGCCGCGTGAACTGGTGCTGGGCATCGCGACCGACCACGGATCGGCCACATCGCATGTGGCGCTGCTGTCGCGGGCGCTGGGGATACCAGCGGTTGTGGGGCTCGGCGACGTGTCGCTACGCGTGCATCCTGGCGACCGGGTGCTTCTCGATGGTTCCAATGGAACCGTCACCGTCAATCCCGACACCGCCACGGCGGCGGATTTCAGGCGGCTTGTCCGGCGCGCCAAGGAGCTTACAGCCATTCTCGACGAGGATCGCCAGCTACCGGGCGCGATGAAGGACGGTACGCCGCTCAAGATCGTCGCGAACATCCAGCCCGGGGTGCCGTTCGGTTCGCTGGCCGCGTTCGGCGCGCAGGGCGTGGGGCTCTACCGTACCGAGTACCTCTGGCTTGGCGCAGGCCGCGAGCCTTCCGAGGAGGAGCAGTTCGGCGCATACTCCGAGGCCGTCAAGGCGGCGCTTCCTTCGCTAGGCCCCGAGGCCCGCATCACGTTCAGGTGCCTGGACATAGGTGGCGACAAGATAATGCGCGGTGCGAAGGCCGTGGAGGCGAATCCGTTCCTGGGCAACCGCTCGGTGCGCTGGCTTCTCGGCCACCCCGACGCATTCCGCACGCAGCTGCGGGCAATCCTCCGCGCCAGCGCGTTCGGCAAGGCCGCGGTCATGTACCCGATGATAGCCACGCGCACGGAGCTTCGCCGGTGCAACGAGGAGCTCCAGCGCGCAATGGACGAGCTGCGCGGGAAGGGGCAGGATTTCGACCCGAACATCATGCGGGGTGTGATGATCGAGACCCCCGCGGCCGCGATCTGCGCCGACCAGCTTGCGCCAGAGGTCGACTTCTTCTCGATTGGCACGAACGACCTGGTGCAGTACACGCTTGCGGCGGACCGCGGCAACGAGCAGGTCGCATACCTTTCGCATCCGTCCGACCCCGCCGTCGTGCGGCTGGTGGACACCACCTGCCGCCTGTCGCGAGAGGGCGGCATCTATACCTGCGTATGCGGGGAGTCCGCCGCCGATCCCGTGATGGCCGTGCTTTGGGTGGGGATGGGGGTGAAGGTGCTCTCGATGGCCGCAAGCTGCATCCCGGCAGTGAAGAAGGTGCTGCGCACCGTCACCTCCGCCGAGGCGCAGGCGCTTGCCGAAGAGGTGCGTACGGCGTGTTCGTCGTGCTCGGCCGAGGAGATATACGCCCGCTGCCGCGACTTCATACTGTCGAAGATGCCGGATTTTGAGCAGATGCGGAGCTTCTTCACCGCAGTCTGAGGGATTTTAAAGGAAAGAGCGAAACATGTCCATAAGGATACTTGGAACAGGAAGCTACCTTCCCCCGCGGATCGTGACCAACGACGATCTGGCAAGGGAGCTGGACACGTCGGACGAGTGGATATTCTCCCACACCGGCATCCATGCCCGCCACATCGCGGAGGAGGACGACTGCACTTCCATAATGGCGGCGAAGGCCGCGCGCAAGGCGATGGAGTCGGCGGGCGTGGCGCCGGAGGACATCGGGCTCATAGTGGTGGCGACATCTTCGCCGGACTACAGCACGTTCCCGTCTACCGCCTGTCTCGTGCAGGCCGCGCTCGAATGTCCGTCGACCGGTGCATACGATCTCCAGGCGGCGTGCGCGGGGTTCGTCTACGCGCTCGACCAGGCTCGCGGCTGGGCGAAGATGAATCCGGACCGCAAGGCGCTGGTGATAGGCGCGGAGACGCTCTCGCGGATAGTCGATTGGCGCGACAGGTCAAGCTGCATACTCTTCGGCGACGGCGCGGGGGCGGTGGTCCTTGGCAACGTGGAGGGCGATGACGGCCCTGCCGCGCATACCGTGCTCTGGGCCGACGGCAAGGGGGCGGGCTTCATCTCGCGCGACGGCGGCACGCGCCTGAAGCCGCAGCCCGGGATGTTCCCTGTGCCGACGCTGGTGCTGCAGGGCCACGACGTGTTCGCGTTCGCCGTGCGGGCGCTTGCGAAGGTGACGAACCAGCTGTGCGAAAAGCTCGGCACCACGCCTGCATCGCTCGACCGCGTGTTCGCGCACCAGGCCAACGGACGCATCATCGAGGCCGTGGCGCGCCGCATGAAGCTGCCGATCGAGAAGTTCTACCTCAACCTCGAGAAGACCGGCAACACGTCCGCCGCGTCGATCCCGATCGCGCTCGACGAGGCCTTGCGCGGTGGCGAGCTCAGGGACGGCATGCGGATCGTCCTGTGCGGGTTCGGTTCGGGGCTTACTTACGCGGGCACCTACATGCAGTGGCCCTGCCTCTAGCAAAGGATTTCAAAAGGAGAGCAACATGAGCAAGAAGAAAGTCGTAGTCACCGGCATAGGCATGGTCTGCCCCTGCGGAAACGGGAGGGATGCCACATGGTCCGCCATCAAGGCGGGCAGGACTGGCATCGGACGAATCACCAAGTTCGATTGTTCCAGGTGCACAAGCCAGGTCGCCGGCGAGGTCAAGGACTTCGACGCATACGTTGAGGCGAACGGACTCATCGACCGCAAGGCCGCCAGGCACATGGCGCAGTTTTCCAAGTATGCCGTCGCCGCCGCCGTCGAGGCATGGCGCGACGCGGGCTACACCGAGGATAAGCACCCCGACATGGAGCGGGTGGGCACCCTCATAGGCAACGGCGTCGGCGGCATCGACGTGACGGGCGAAGCCTACCGGACGCTTTTCGACCGCGGGCCGGACCGTCTCTCGCCGCTTGCCGTGCCGGAGCTCATATCCAACGAGGCCGCAGCCAACGTCTCCATCGCCCTCGGCGCCAAGGGGCCTTCCCAGGTGATTGTGACGGCATGCGCGTCCTCGACCGATGCGCTGGGCTTCGCCCTCGACATGATCCGCGCGGGCCGCGCGGACGTGGTCGTCGCAGGTGGATGCGAGGCGGCGATACTCGAGTTCTGCGTCGGCGGCTTCATGAAGATGAAGGCGCTGTCGACGAAGTACAACGACACGCCCGAGAAGGCGTGCCGCCCGTTCAACGTGGACCGCGACGGCTTCGTGATAGGCGAAGGCGCGGCGGTGCTGATCCTCGAGACGGAGGAGCATGCCAGGGCAAGGGGGGCGCGCGTGTACTGCGAGCTGGCAGGATACGGCGCCACCTGCGACGCCTACCACATCACCGCGCCCGACCCGTCCGCGGCCGGGGCCGTCAAGGCGATCAGGGCCGCGCTCGCCGATGCCGAGGTCACGGACCTTTCCACCATCGACTACATCAATGCCCACGGCACCTCCACGCCGCTGAACGACGTGATGGAGACGAGGGCGTTCAAGGAGGTGTGGGGCGAGGAGCTCGCGCGCAAGATCAAGATATCCTCGACCAAGTCCATGACCGGCCATCTGCTTGGCGGCACCGGCGCGCTGGAGGCCGCATTCTGCGCCCTTGCCATCCAGGAGGGATTCATCCCGCCGACGATCAACTACGAGCACCCTGATCCCGAATGCGACCTCGACTACACGCCGAACGTCGGAGTGGCGCACGAGGTGCGCGCGGCGGTCTCGACATCTCTCGGGTTCGGCGGACACAACGGAGTGCTCGTCTTCAAGAAGGTGCAGCAGTCATAGCGGAGAAAGGCCAGCGACATGGAAATCCCCTCGTTCAAGCAGACATACCACATCAAGGGCATCGACCTGCTGCCTCATCGCGATCCGTTCCTCTTCGTCGACGAGCTTCTCGCAGGCGACGAGACGGGCTGCGTAGGAACATATACCTTCACGGACAAGTCCACCGAGATCCCTGGCAAGGCGGTGAACTCCTTCTTCGAAGGACACTTCCCTGACCATCCCGTGGTGCCCGGCGTGGTGCTCGTGGAGGCGATGGCGCAGGTGGCCGGCTGCGGAATGGTGGCCCATGGCTTCCTGCCGAAAGGGAATGCCGCGTTCCTGCTTGCCGCCGTGGACAAGGTGCGCTTCCGTCATCCGGTGCGTCCCGGCGACACCCTCACCACGGTGGTTGAGAACGTGCGCCTGATGTCCAAGATCGCCATCTCGCGCCTCAAGGGCTATGTCGGCGATACGCTTGTGGCCGAGGCCGAGGTGAAGTGCGCTGTCGGCACGCCGGACAAGATGGGGTTCTGATAACGATGCGCGTACGGGCCATCTGGCGGGAACGCGCATTCGACGAGGCCCTTGCGGGGGAACTCGTCGAAAAGGGTGTTTCGCCCGTCATCGCCCGCCTGCTGGCTTCGCGCGGTGTGTCCCCGGCGGAGATGGAGAGTTTCTTCGCGCCGTCCCTGAAGCAGCTCGTTTCCCCGGAATCCCTGCCCGGCATATCCGACGCCGTTGCCGCGATCGTCCCGTTCGTCCGCGCCCGCCGCAGGATCGTGGTGTTCGGCGACTACGATGTCGATGGCATCAGCGCCTGCGCCATATTGGTCTCGGCCCTCCGCCGCCTTGGCGCCGTTGCCGAAGCGTTCATACCGAAGCGCCATGGCGAAGGCTACGGCATGACGGACGATTCGCTGAAAAGGCTGAAGAGCGAAAACGGCGACGTGGCCCTGATCGTGACCGTGGACAACGGCATTGCATCAAGCGCAGAGATATCGCGCCTCAAGGGCGAGGGGATAGGCGTGGTGGTCACCGACCACCATCTGCCGCCTGCGGGAGCGGAGGAGTCGCCGGTCCCGGATGCGGTGGCGCTCGTGAACCCGCGTGTCAGGTCCGCTCCGGGATGCGATGGGCTGTGCGGCGCCGGCATAGCGTTCTTCCTCGCCAGTGCGCTTGTGTCCGCTTTGAGGGATGATGCCGTGGCCCAGGGCCTCATCGCCGATGGCGAGCGTCTTGCAGGGCCGATGATAGTCCTTGCGGGGCTTGCCACCATCGCGGACCAGATGGAGGTGCGCGGTCAGAACCGTGTGCTTGTGTCGGCGGCGCTGGAGATGTTCAACCGCTTCGCGCCGGTAGGGCTGCGCGAGCTCCTGAACCACGCGGCGCGTCGGGCGGCAAGGCTCACGTCGCGGGATTTCAGCTTCATGTTCGCGCCCCGCCTCAACGCCGCGGGACGGGTGGCGGAGGCCAGGCTTGCGTACGAGCTTCTGATGTCGGAAGACCGTGAAAAGGCCAGAGATCTGGTGGTGAAGATCGACGCGCACAACTCGGAGCGCAAGACGATGGAGCAGCGGATGTTCAGCGAGGCGATGCTGCAGGCCGCCAGCCTTGAGGGGAAGGGTGCGCTAGTCGTCTCCGATGCGCGCCGCCCCGAGGGAACGGAGCCTTGGAATTCCGGCGTGGCTGGAATCGTGGCGGCGCGCCTCATGGAGGAGTACTGCATCCCGGTGGCAGTGGTCGTAGGCGATCCGGAAAAGGGGGACATCACGGGTAGCGCGCGCGCGCCTGGCGGGGTGAACGTGCGCGAGGCGCTAGATGATGCCGTATCCGCGCTTGTACGCCATGGCGGCCATGCGGCGGCCGGCGGGTTCACGGTGAAGAAGGGCATGCTGGATGAGTTCGAGCGGCTTTTCTGCGACGCCTGCGCTAGAAGGCAGGCCGCATCGCCGGATGCTGCGGCGATACCGTTCGATGCCTGGCTGGCCCCTTCGGACATCACTTCGGAACTCTACGATGAGATGCACCGGTTTGAACCGTTCGGCGAGGGCAACCCGGAGCCGGTGTTCGGCATCAGGGGCGTCACGTTCAAGGATGTGCGCGTCATGGGGATGGAAGGGCGGCATGCCTCGTTCGAGTTCAACGACAAGGATCTTGCGCGCGCGGTATGGTGGGGACATGGCGCGGACGTCGAGGAGATACGCAGCCACGCCAACGCGCGCTACGACATTCTTTTCACGCTCGCGCTGTCGGACTACGGAAGCGACAGACCGCAACCTGAGCTGCGCCTTGTGGACATGCGTCCTGCCTGATGCCGCATGAGATTCGATCTCCATATCCATTCCTGCCTGTCGCCGTGCGCGAATCTTGAGATGTCTCCGTCGGAGATAGTGCGTCGCGCCAAGGCGGCAGGCATGGACGGCATGGCGCTCACCGACCACCAGAGCGCGCGCAATGCGCCCGCCATCGCCGAATGCGCCAGGCGGCAGGGCATCTCGTGCCTGTACGGGCTTGAGGTGTGTACGGCCGAGGAGGTGCATGCGCTCGCCATCTTCGATACACCCGAACAGGCGCTTTCCATGACAGACTGGGTCTATGCCGCGATGATAAAGCGCGTCAACGATCCTGAGGCCTTTGGCGACCAGCCTGTGGTCACAGCAGACGACGAGATCGTGGAGCTGGAGTGGCGCATCCTGGCGCTCGCATGCCGCAAGACGCTTCCCGAGACGGGAGCCAGATGCCATGAGCTTGGCGGCATCTTCATCGCCGCCCACATCGACAGGGCGTCATTCAGCTGCTTCTCGCAGCTAGGCGCGATTCCTCCGGAGGCCGGCTTCGATGCCGTGGAACTCTCGCGCACCGCGGATGCGGCCGTGTGGATGCCCAAGGTAGAAGGCTTTGCGGCGACGCGCTCGTCGGACGCCCACAATCTCGACGATGTCGCACGGGTGTGGACCAGCGCGGAGCTGGACTCCTTCTCCGTCGCCGGCCTCAAGCGGGCCTTCGCGGAGCGCTCCACCGTTCCTTCGCCTCGACTCGGTTCGTTCTGAACCTGGAGAAACAAAGAGGATCCAGCCAGAGGCTGGATCCTGCTTCAATCGCGCATTGCTGCGCTTCCTGGTGCCAGCGGGCTCTCGCCCTTACCAGCGCGTCTCGCTGCGATCGCCACGATCGCGGTCGCGACGGCCGCCGCCGAATCCACCGCGGCGTTCGCCACGCGGCTTGGGCTGCGACTCGTTCACGCGGATCGGACGTCCGTCCAGCGGCTGGCCATTCAGCGCGTCGATTGCCGCCTGCGCCTGGGCGCGGTCGGGCATCTCGACGAAGCCGAAGCCTTTGGAGCGACCGGTCATGCGATCGGTCACTACGCGCGCGGAGGTAACTTCGCCATGAGCCGCGAATGCCGCCCTAAGGCCGTCGTCAGTCGTGGCGTAAGCCAGGTTACCGACATAGATATCCATCTTTGTTCCTTGTTCTTTTTTCGCGAATCCCGCTTCGGCACCCACCTCGGCGCAATTCTTGATTGTGTAGTTTACTCTTCTCTGCGGCACAAGTCAAGCGCCACGCGCCATTTTTTTTGCTATAATATGAGCCATGGAACTTTCTAGACAGTCTACATCCGCAAGTGCATCGGGAGCCAGCAGGACATGAAGCGCTACCTGGAGGCCATCGTCGACATCCTCGGACGGATCGAACGCGAGGAGGCGGACGCGATGGGAAAGGCGTCCGGCATGGTGGCGGACGTGATCTGCCGCGACGGGATCGTGCATGTGTTCGGCTGCGGCCACTCCCATCTCGCTGCGCTGGACACGTTCTACCGCGCGGGCGGGCTCGCGTGCGTGTCGCCCTTGCTGGACGAGGACCTGATGCTCCATGACGGTGCGGCGAAGTCGAGCCGGATGGAGAAGATGGCAGGCATCGCGTCCGAGGCCTTTCGCCGTGCCGGGGTCGATCCCGCGAAGGATCTCGTCGTGGTCATCTCCGCGAGCGGGAAGAACGCTGCGCCCGTGGAGATGCTACGCACTGCGAAGGCAGCTGGTGTCGCTACGATCGCCATCTCGTCCTCGGCCTACCGGGCGTATGGCGCGGTATTGCTAGACGAGGCCGACATCCCCATCGACTGCAAGGTGCCGCATGGCGACGCTGTGCTGGATGTGGGCAGGACGAAGATGGGCGGCCTTTCCACCTACGCCTCGCTCTTCATCCTCAACTCCATCCTCATAGAAGGCGCCCAGAAGGCCCTTGCGCGCGGCGTGGAGCCGCCCGTGTACGTGAGCGGGAACGTGGAAGGCGGTACGGCGAGGAATATCGCGCTCGAGGAGCGCTACTTCGGAAGGGTGAAACGGCTTTAGCATGGCCAGGATAGTCTCCATAGGCCTTACAGGCAACACTGTGTTTATGGGCGTGCCGCATTTCCACTCGGGTGGTGAGACGGTGCATGCCACGGACTTCCACGAGGAGCTTGGCGGCAAGGGTTTCAACCAGGCGGTGGCGGCGGCGCGGCAGGGCGCGGATACGGCGCTGCTGACTGCAGTTGGCATGGACGATGTGGCCAAGGTGCGGGATTTTCTTGCGAACGAGGGGATCGCTGGAACGGTGGTCGGCAAGGATGTTCCTTCGGCGCACGCGACCATCCTCACGGACGGTACCGGCGAGACGCGGGTGACGGTGTTTCCCGGCGCACGGCTGGACGTAGCCGACGTAGAGCAGTTCAAGCAGGCCATCGCTTCCGCCGACATCCTTCTGCTCACCAACGAGGTTCCGGAAGAGGTGAACCTCCGTGCGTCGGAGATCGCAGCGGCGAACGACACCAGGATCGTGTTCAATCCCGCGCCTGCGCGTCCGCTGCCCGATGTCCTGAAGCGCCGTGTCTTCCTGTTCACGCCCAATGAGTTCGAGACGGCGGGGCTGGAGGATGCGCGATGCGAGGTCGTGGAGACTCTTGGCGCGAAGGGATGCCGCATCCGCTCGACGGGCGAGGTGGTGCCGGCCGTTCCCTGCGGCGAGGCGGTCGACTCCACCGGCGCCGGCGATACCTTCAATGCGGTACTTGCCGTGCGACTCGCCGGGGGCGAGGGAATCCCGGAGGCATGCCGCGCCGCGAACGAGGCGGCGGCGAAGAGCGTGACGGTACGCTACGTGCTGCCGTCCATCCCGCGCATGGTTCCGGACTGAAGCATTTTTCAAACCTGAAAGGAGAAAACGAGATGATAGAAGACTACGGATACATCGACAAGGCGATAGCCAACATCAGGGAGGTCGCCGAGAAGCAGGAGGCCAACATCAAAGCCGCCGCCACGCTCATGGCCGACGCCATAGCGAACGACAAGCTCATCAATGTCTATGCGGGCGGCGGACATACCACGCTCGCCATGGGCGAGATGTTCTTCCGTGCTGGCGGGCTCGCGAACATCAACCCGCTCATGGAGACGGCGCTCTCCGTCTTCAACCAGGCGCTCAAGTATCTGGAGCTGGAGCGCACCGTCAATTTCGGCGCGGCCATCATAAGGTACTACGGGATCAAGGAAGGGGACGTGGTGCTCTTCTTCCACAACATCGGCATCAACCCCGCCACGATCGATGCGGCGGAGGAGTGCAAGAAGCGTGGCGCGAAGATCATCGCCGTGGCGAGCTCGTACTGGCAGAACGAGATGCCCAAGGACCACTTCATCCGCCATCCGAACGGCAAGAACCTGTTCGACTATGCGGACGTATGCATCGACGACTACAACCCGGTTGGCGACGCGGTGGTGACGATCCCCGGCATGACGACCCCCATCGGTCCGGTCTCGAACGTGGTGGATTTCACGATTGCGCATCTCCTTGAGATCGAGACGTGCCGCCAATGCGTGGAGCGCGGCATCGTGCCGCCGGTGTGGAACTCCGCGAACGCGCCTGGTGGCGACGAGAAGAACGCCGCGTATCTGGCGAAGTACCGTCCGCTGGTCAAGTGCCTGTAGCAGTATTGCCGATTTGAGTTTCCCCTTGTTTTTCGTCCAGAGAGGCATTATAATATATGCCACTTTGGTTTGACGGAAAAGGCGAAAATGGACATCACAGACGAAATGCGGCGGCATTCCGCCGCCCACCTGACCGCGCGTGCGGTCATGAACCTGTTCGACGACGTGCAGGTCGACATCGGTCCGGCGACGGATGAGGGCTTCTACTACGATTTCGACCTGCCGCACCGGCTGACGCCCGAGGACTTCCCGGCGATAGAGAAGGAGGTCGCGCGCCTCATCGCCCTGGACGAGCCGTTCGTGCAGAAGGATGTCACCGCCGAAGAGGCAAAGAGGATGCTTGCCGGGCAGAAGTACAAGCTTGAGCGCCTGGCGGATGTGGAGGCCTCCGGCGAGGCGATCTCCACCTACACGGTGGGCGACTATGCGGAGATGTGCCGTGGTCCGCACGTGGAGCATTCCTCACAGATCGGCGCCGTCAAGCTGATGAAGGTGGCCGGCAGCTACTACAGGGGCGACGAGAACAACAAGATGCTCCAGCGCGTGTACGGCATAGTCGGCAGGGACCAGGCCGAGATAGACGCGTACATCGCGCGCCTCGAGGAGGCGAAGAAGCGCGACCACCGCGTGCTGGGCAGGCAGCTAGCGCTCTTCACGATCAACGACCAGGTGGGGCCTGGCCTTGCGCACTGGCTGCCGCGCGGCGCACGCGTGCGCGTGGCGATCGAGGAGTACTGGCGCAGGAAACACTACGAGGCGGGCTACGAGATCGTCTATACCCCGCATGTGGGCAAGTCCAACCTCTGGGAGACATCCGGGCATCTTTCCTTCTACAAGGAGGGGATGTTCCCTGTGATGAAGGTGCAGGAGGGCGAGGGCACGGACGCGTACATACAGGACTACTACGTGAAGCCGATGAACTGCCCGTTCCACATCCAGTGCTACCAGTTCGAGAAGCGCTCGTACCGCGACCTGCCCGTGCGCTACGCCGAGCTGGGCACGGTGTACCGCTACGAGAAGGACGGCGTCAGGCACGGTCTCTTCCGCGTACGCGGCTTCACGCAGGACGACGCCCACATCTTCTGCACGCCCGAGCAGATAGTGCAGGAGATCAAGGACACGGTGGAGTTCGCGAAGAAGATGCTCGGGAAGTTCGGCTTCCACGAGGTGCAGGCGTATCTTTCCACCAAGCCCGCGAAGGCGGTGGGCGATCCTGCCCGCTGGGAGCAGGCCACGCAGTCGCTCAGGGACGCGCTCGACCAGGAAGGCATGGCGTACGAGGTCGACGAGGGCGGCGGCGCGTTCTACGGTCCGAAGATCGACATGAAGATCAAGGACGCGCTCGGCCGTCCGTGGCAGCTCGGTACGGTGCAGTTCGACTTCAACCTCCCCGAACGCTTCAACCTTACCTATGTGGGGGCGGATGGCAAGGAGCACCAGCCCTACATGGTGCATCGCGCGCTTCTCGGGTCGATCGAACGCTTCTTCGGCATCCTCATCGAGCACTACGCGGGCGCGTTTCCGCTCTGGTTGGCGCCGGAGCAGGTGCGCATCCTGCCGATCACCGACAGGCAGCTCGACTACGCCAGGCGCATCCAGGCGGCGCTTCGCGCCAAGGGTTTCCGCGCGGAGATCGATCCTTCGAACGAGAAGCTCGGCGCCAAGATTCGCGCCGCGCAGCTCTGGAAGGTGCCCTACATGCTCGTGGCTGGCGGCCGCGACGAGGCGGCGCAGGTGGTGTCGGTGCGGTCCCGCACCGAGGGCGACCTTGGCGCATCGAGCCTCGAGGCGTTCATCGCCAGGCTCGAGGGGGAGCTTGAAGGCTAACTTGCAACGCAGGCGCGGAATGTGCTATAATGTGCGACGATTTCGCCATGTTGGCGGAAAATGGAAAAACAGACTAAACAACGAGAGGTGACTTATCGCTTCGTTTACGCGTGTGAACTACAAGATCCGCGTGCCCCAGGTGCGCGTTCTTGATGCCAACGGAAACATGGTCGGCGTGATGCCGACCGGCCAGGCCCAGCGTCTGGCCGACAGCCAGGGGCTGGATCTCGTGGAGATCACCCCCAATGCCGTGCCGCCAGTGTGCAAGATCATGGACTACGGCAAATTCCGCTACGAGGAATCGATCAAGGCGAAGAAGGCCCGCAAGGCCCAGAAGCAGACACAGGTGAAGGAGATCAAGTTCCATCCGGGTACGGACGTGGGCGATCTGCAGCACAAGCTGCGGCAGATCCGCGCGTTCCTTGCGGAAGGCAACAAGGTCCGTCTTTCCCTGCAGTTCCGCGGCCGCGAGAACGCGCACCGCGACATCGGCGAGGACAAGATATCCGAAGTCCTTGAGATGCTCAAGGACGAATGCTTCGTGGAGCAGGCGCCGAAGACGGACGGGCGCATACATTTCTGCCTTATCGGCCCGCCGCGCGCGAACGCGAAGAAGAATGCACCATCAAGGAACCCGGCGTCGCCGCAGCCGGAGACGCCGAACACCGGCATCGTGATAACCGTCAACGACGGCCCCGCCGCCCCGTGACGGGGCGGCCAGAAAGGATCGGTCAAGAGATGAGATACACCAACGAACAGCTGGCCCTTGCGGCCAACACCGTGCGCTGCCTGTGCGCGGACATGGTCGAGAAGGCGAAGAGCGGCCATCCCGGCGCTCCGATGGGCCTGGCGGACCTCGCCGTGAGCCTTTGGCTCAACCATCTGGAATTCGACCCGAAGGATCCGCAGTGGGAAGGGCGCGACAGGTTCGTGCTCTCCGGTGGGCATGGCTCGACGCTCGAGTACGCGTTGCTGCATCTCGCTGGCGTGAAAGGGGCGGAGATGGACCAGTGCCAGAGCTTCCGCCAGCTTGGCTCCCGCTGCGCCGGGCATCCCGAGCGTGGTGTGATGCCGGGCGTAGAGGTCACGACGGGCCCTCTCGGCCAGGGCATAGCGATGGGCGTGGGTCTTGCGCTTGCCGCCAGGATGGCGAACCGCACCAACCGCACGTGGATATTCTGCGGCGATGGCGACATGGAGGAGGGCATCTCGCACGAGGCCTGCTCCTTCGCGGGCAACCTGGGCCTCGACCGGCTCGTTCTGGTGTACGATTCCAATGGCATCACGATCGAGGGATCCACCGCCCTCTCGATGAAGGACGACGCGAGGAAGCGCTTTGAAAGCTATGGCTGGAAGGTGCTTGCATGCGACGGCCACGACTACGACCAGATCGCCAGGGCTTACAAGCGGGCCATGAAGGTGGAGGGGGCGCCCGTGCTGATCATCGCCACCACGACGATCGGCCTCGGCGCGCCGAACAAGAAGGGCACCGCGGGCGTGCATGGCGCGCCGCTCGGGGAGGACGAGCTGAAGGCCACCAAGTCCGCACTCGGCTTCGATCCCGAGAAGAGTTTCTATGTGCCGCAGGAGGTGTACGCAATGTTCGCCGCGCGTGCGGCAGTGTGCCGCCGCCTGCGCAACCGCTGGCTCAAGGAGGACCATCCGGCGTACGGCGGAACCGCGCTCGCGGGGGATCTCCTGAAGGCGCTGCCGGCGTTCGATCCCGCAAAGCCCGTAGCGACGCGCGCGGCATGCGGCACGGTGATGAACGCGCTGGCGAAGGTCTACCCGTCGCTCGTCGGCGGTAGCGCGGACCTGGAGCCTTCCAACAAGACGGCGCTCAAGGAGTACGGCTGGCTGGCCGCCGGTGACTTCACGGGCCGCAACATCCACTTCGGCATTCGCGAGCTGGCGATGTCGGCGATCGTCAACGGCATCACGGCGTACGGCTCGTGGCGTGCGTTCGGCGCCACGTTCTTCGTGTTCAGCGACTACTGTAAGCCGGCGATGCGCCTGGCGGCGCTGATGAAGCTGCCGTCGATCTGGGTGTTCTCGCACGATTCGTTCTACGTGGGCGAGGATGGGCCGACGCACGAGCCGGTGGAGCAGATGGCGATGCTGCGCGCAATGCCCAACGTGGCGGTGTTCCGTCCTGCGGACGCGAACGAGACCGGCTACTGCTGGGTGGAGATGCTGAAGAACACGAATGGTCCCAGCTGCATCCTCACGACGCGGCAGAATCTGCCGATCCTGGAGGGGACTTCCGCCGATGGCGTGGCGAAGGGGGCGTACATCGTGTTCGGCACGGACGTCGATCCCGAGGTCCTCTTCCTTGCGAGCGGCTCGGAGGTGGGTATCTGTCTCGATGCTGCGAAGAAGCTGGCCGAGGAGGGTCGCCGCGTGCGGGTCGTATCCATGCCGTGCTGGGAGCTTTTCGAGAAGCAGCCGCTGGCCTATCGCGAGAGCGTGATACCGTCCACATGCCGCCGTCGCGTCATAGCGGAGGCGGGCGTGTCGTTCGGCTGGGAGCGCTACGCGGGGGACATCTCCTCCACGCGCTACCTGACGCTCGACAGATACGGGGAGTCGGGGCCATACAAGACGCTGGCGCAGCATTTCGGCTTCACGGCCGAGAATGTGCTTGCCAAGGCGCGCGAACTGCTTTGAAGCTGCAAGGCAATCCAGAAGGAGCGTTAGCGAGATGTCCAGTCCAGTAATGACGATGAAAGACCACCGGTCGCTGTTCCGCCAGCTGCTGGCGGGAATGTACGACGCCGTGATCATCACCGATCCCAATGGCCATCTCATCGAGCAGAACGCCCGCGCGAAGGAGTTCTTCGGCTACGAGACCGAGGAGGTGATGGACCGTCCCATAGGCGTGTTCATCCCCGGAGTGACGCCGGCGATCGTCCAGCGCATCCGCAAGGGGCTTGACGAGGCCCGCCACATGATGCTGGACGCGAACTGCCTGCGCAAGGACGGGACGCCATTCGCCGCGGAGGTCACGGTGAGCGTGATCGACCTGATGGATCCGGGGGATCTGGTGTTCACCGTTCGCAACACCGAGCGCCGCCGCCGCCAGCTGGACGCCTTCCGCTCAAAGGAGAACTGCTTCAACGTGTCGCAGGCGGCGCTTTTCGCCTGCGCGCCCGATGGACGCTTCCGCTGGGTGAACCAGGCCTTCATGGATATGTTCGGCATCACCGACGACGTGCAGAAGTCGTCCTTCGTGGACTTCATGGACGACGATCCCATGCCTTCGCTCTTCGCGCAGGCGCTCTCCGGCGAATCCAGCGCCACGCGCATCTGCGCCGAGAACGCCGATGGCGGCGAAGGCGAGGAGGTCGAGATCGCCCTGGCTCCGGACCTCCACGGCAAGAAGATTCGCGGAGTCGTAGGCTCCGTATTCAGGGTCTGAGCATGAACAGGAATGCATCCGCGCCGCGTGCGCCGCGCTTCTCCGCGAACATCGAGGTGCTAGCCGTGGGCAGGCCGGATTCCGGCCGCACCCTGCAGGATTTCCTTTCCGCAAGGCTTGGCCTGACCCGCCGCGCCGCAAAGGCCGTCATAGACGGCCGAAGCGTGTGGGTGAACCGCCGCTGCGTGTGGATGGCGCACCACGCGCTGAAGACAGGCGACACCGTGGAGGTGCCCCGCGCCGTGGCCTCGGCCGCAAGGCGCCGCTCACCGTCGAAATCTGCCGCCGATGGCGGCCTGGGGGGCGGCAAGGGCCTCGACAATGCCGGGCGGCACATACGCGTGCTTGTCGAGACGGATGGGTTTGTCGTCGTCGACAAGCCGGCCGGGTTGCTCGCCAATGGTGGAGCTGGCTCGGTGGAGGCGATCCTTCGCGAACAGCTCTCCGAGCCGAACCTGCAGGCTGTGCACCGGTTGGACCGCGACACGTCGGGCTGCCTGCTGCTTGCGAGAAACCATGCGGCCCATCTTGCGGCGGTGGAGGTGTTCAAGACGCGCCTGGTGCGCAAGGAGTACCACGCCATCGCCGTGGGCCGATTCCCTTACGCCCATCAGCGCATCGACACTCCTCTGGACGGCCAGCAGGCCGTAACCCACGTTCTGCGTGAAGCGGTCTCCAACGATGCCTCCTTCCTCAAGGTGCGCATCGAGACCGGCCGCACCAACCAGATACGTCGGCATCTTGCCGGGATACGCTTCCCGATCGTGGGCGATCGCACATTCGGACTCAAGCGCGCGCGCGATCCACGTCTGATGGCCATATCGCGCCAGATGCTCCATGCTTCGTCGCTAGAACTTCCGGATCCGATTTCGAAGGGTGTGCGCATCAAGGCGCACAGTCCACTGCCGGCTGACTTCCGCGCAACTTTGAAACTCTTCGGCATGGGTCGCCGGTGACGCGGCCCGTTCCATCTCCCGCCGATTTCATGGCGGATCCCGACTGGGCCTCATGCGTGCCGGACATGCCGTCCGGCGGGGCGAGATGCAGCATGGTGGCGCATGAGGATTGCACACCGCTGGACATCGCCCGGACGGCGCGCCATCTTGAGCCTGGCGGCACGCTCGGCATGATGCCCGGCTACGAGGCGCGTCCCGGCCAGCTAGACATGCTTCGTGCCGTAGCCCGTGCCTTCAACGATGGCTCCCATCTGATGGTGGAGGCCGGCACGGGCGTTGGGAAGTCGCTCGCGTATCTCGTACCTTCCATCCTCTGGAGCTTCACGAACGACACGCCCGTCGTAATCTCCACGGCAACGCGTAACCTGCAGAGCCAGCTCACCGGAAGCGACCTGCCGCGCGCCGCCGGAACTCTTGGCGACGATGCGCCGAAACTGCGCTGGGCCGTTCTGAAGGGGCGCGCCAACTATCTCTGCCTGAAGGCCCTGGAGGAGTACATGCAGGGTGGATGGTGGACTCTGAACGAAAGCGAGCAGGCCGAGTTCGCCCGCTTCGTGGCATGGTTCCACGCCACAGAGGATGGCGACATGGACACCTTTGGCGGCGAGGAGCTGCGTTCGCACCTTGTATGCCAGGCTGAGGACTGCTGGGGCCGCGCCTGCCGCTATTCCGGCAAGTGCTTCGTTGCCAAGGCGCGCGCTCGCGCCATGCGTGCGCATGTGATAGTGGCCAACCACTCGCTTGTGCTCACCGAGGCGGCCAATCCCGGCACGGGGCTTCTGCCGGCATACGGACGGCTGGTATTCGACGAGGCGCACAATCTCGAGGACATCGCCACGGAATACTTCTCGTACGAGCTTTCCCTGGCCTCGCTCACGCGGCTTCTGGGTCGCCTGGCGCGTCCGGGGCGCGCCGGTCGCGGTCGCCAGGCGCGTATGCGCGGACTGCTGGGGGCGGTGGAGCGTCAGCTCGGGAAGGGTGTGCTCGCCGATTCCGCCCGGGCCGAGGAGATACGTGAGCTGGTCAATCGAGCCCATGTACAGCTTGGCTTCGTGAAACAGGCTGGCGAAGAGCTGCTTGAAACTCTCAGCGGACTCTTTTCACCGTCGCCGAAGGCCGACATCCTGAGGTACCGTACCGTCCCGGCGGCGCCGCCCGTGTCGCGCGCGCTGCGCCAGTACTGCCTGCAGGGGATATTCGCCGACTATACGGCGGCGCAGTGGGATGAAGGCGCCATGCTTGAAGTCGCTCTGTGCTTCGAGGATGTCCTGGCGCGGTTGCAGGCTGTAGTCAAGAGCCTTGGCGATGCCCTTGAAGGTTCGGCCGCCGATGGCGAGCTTCCGCTTTTCAACGATCTCTCGGCGCAGGCGTATGGTCTGGTGCAGCAGTTCACGGATTTCATCCTGGAGATGAAATGCGTGCTGGACGGTTCCGATCCTGACCGAGTGTTCTGGATAGAGAAGCTGCATGAGGCGAAGCCGGCGCACGGGCGGCGCAAGGCCGCAGTGCGCCTCGTTGGGGCGCCTATCTCTGTCGCGCAGGAGATGAAGCGCTGCTTCTACGATCCGAAGGACACGGTGGTTCTATGTTCCGCGACGCTGCGGGCGGGTGACCGCTTCGACTACATGGCGCGCAAGTTGGGACTGGACCTCACGGCCTCGGAGCCGCCTAGATGCGATGGCGACGTGGCGCGTCCGGGGCCGCGTGTCCGTGCGCTGGTCGCGGCCTCGCCCTTCGACTATTTCCGGCAGACGCGCGTGCTGGCGCCGGACTGCCTGCCCGACCCATCCACCGATCCTGCCGCCTACGCCGAAAGGCTGGCGGCGTTCCTTGCCGATCTATTCTTCGCCACCCGCGGGCGGGCGCTCGCGCTTTTCACCGCGTACGACATGATGCAGCAGACGGCCGAGCTTGCGCGTCCGCGCCTCATGGCGTGCGGCATCGAGCTGCTGGTGCAGGGTGAGGGTCTCTCGCGCGAGCAGATGGTGCACAGGCTCAAGGAGGCAGGCGAAGGCGTCGCGCTCTTTGGAGCACAGTCGTTCTGGGAAGGCGTGGACGTGCCGGGCGAGGCGCTGAGCTGCGTGGTACTGGCGCGTCTGCCGTTCCCGCAGGTGGGCGAGCCTGTGACGGCGGCCCGCGGCGAGCGCATCGTGGCGCAGGGCGGCAGCGAATTCAGGGACTTCATGCTCCCGGAGGCGCTGATACGTTTCCGCCAGGGCTTCGGACGGCTCGTCCGCACGAAGTCCGACCGCGGGGTTGTAGTCGTGGCCGATCCGCGGCTGGCCCGGAAGAACTATGGCGCGATCTTCCGCAAGTCGATCGCCGCCACGGTGCAAGTGGTAGGTTCGCTCGACGAGGTGCTGGAGCGCACGCAGGAGTTCTTGGCGGAGGATTGACGGATGGTCGCTGGCGGTGCAGATTCTGTCGCGGGACAGGCTAGGCTGGTCAAACGGCAGTGGTTCGTGCT
>JAFXTB010000019.1 GCA_017525225.1 Kiritimatiellia bacterium | reverse complement strand
GATAACATGGTATTGTTCACAAATGGCAATTGCCACAATTGTTCACAAATGACAAATGGCAATTTGTATTGGTGGCATTGATGGCATTTGTGAACAATTGAGATTTGTGAACAATACGAAGTTATAGGCAAGTCGTTAGTCACTAGTGGTCATAACCTTCACCACCCTCACAACCTTCACAACCTTCTCAACCTTCGCCACTATACCCCCAATAACCAGCACCTCGCGAACCAAAATCGAAAAACAAGAACGGCGCTCCTTTCGGAACGCCGCCCTTGTTACTTGCTGCTTCTTTCGAAGCGCCTGCCGTTATTGATTCAACGGCCCGGTCGGCTTCTGCACGATGTTGACCAGGACCTTGTAGAAGCCCGCAGTCGACTGCTTCGGCAGAGCCAGCGTCACCGTGTCACCCGTCGCGAGCACGCGATCCCCGGCCACTTCCGCGATGCCGGCAAGCGTGGAGCCCGCCGCGATCGAGTAGTAGAAGCCCGGCGTCGCATCGATGGTCACCGTGACGGCGTCGCCGCTCGTCCAGGCCGCGACATCGGCGAGCTTCGTCGCCACCGTCGCGACATCGGCATTGACCTGCTGCGTGAGGCTGTTCGTGGCGCTGTCGGTGAGGACGATCTCGACGGCATAGCCGCCATCGACCGCCTTGACGTTCGCTTCGAAGTTGTCGTAGTAGGTCTCGAGCTGAGCCGCGCTAAGGCCGTTCGTCACGTTGTTGTCGCCAACAATCACGACGCTCGCCGCCGCCGCCTCGGCCTCGGCCTGGGTGGCATAGGTCTGGCCCGTCTCGCCAGGCGAGAGCGTCTCGCCCTCATCCGTACCCCACACGGCGTAGAGCACGAGGTTGGAGGTCACGGATCCCGTGGTGATCGTGGCCTCATCCTCATACACAACCACACCGTCAGAGGCAAGCGCCCAGCCCTGGAAGGTATTGTCCGTCTTGGTGTAGGTATTCGCCGACAGCGTGAAGGCAGCGGATTCAACCGTGAATGTCTGATCTGCCATCAAGCTACCTGTACCACCATTGGCGTTGAAGCTGATGGACAGCTGCAACGCACCATAGTTCCAACGGGAAGCAAGCTCGCTGTAGACGAGCCCATAGCCCGCAGACGGGAATACGGCCTCCGCCACATTGGCACTGTACGAACCGCCGGAGATGGCGATGGCCGTACCCGTGGCACCATCAGCGGAAGCGATCGCCCCGGTGAAGTAGCCGTCGTAGATGGTCAGCTGGCCATTGGAGTACACGGAAGCAACCGCGCCGCCCGTACCAGCGATGACCTGGCCGCCATTCGCGGTACCGGCATTCGCATCGGAATCCGTGATGTAGAGCGAACCATACACGGTGAACACATCCGCAGACGCAGCCCCCGTGAGTGTATTGCCGTTGAGGTCGACGTAGAGCGTGTAGTTAACCGGAATCACCATCGCCGCCTCGAGCGTGACATCGTCCGTCAGCTCAAGCGGATTGGCCGCCGATGTAGTGAGCGAACCATCAGCGATACCGGCAAGCACCTCATCAAGCGTGTAGTCGGTCCCATCAACGGAGAACACCTTGGCAGCAGGAGGCGTCACACTAAGAGTGACCGTCACAGCAGCATCCGAATTCTCGTTCAATGTCAGCACATTGCCAGCCAAAGAAGCCGCATTACCCGACAGGGCAAGCGTACCGCTATAGGACGACACATAGGCAGGAGTGAACGTCACTGTCTTTCCTGCGGTTGCCGTGATTTCGAACTCTCCTACGAGCCAGACACGATCATCGGCCGAGGTTATGGTCTCAGCCTCTTCACCTTGAATCTGGTATGTGATAGCCGTCAAGTAGTCCTGAGCGCCATCAAAGTTGAACGTCACCGAGCGATCCGGCTGCGCGGACGCAAACGACAGCGTTATATCCTCGCTGTTATCGACCGTGATCACGCACTTCGTTGCGGCAGAGGCAGAGGCAGGATCATCCTCATCGTCAAGATAGGCAATTGTGTTGCTATTTGTGCTGGTCAGAGCATTGAACTTGTGATACGCTGGGCTGCCATTGACAAACGTGACATCAGCCTTGACGATGGTTACATCGTATCCAGCCTCGTTACGAATGACCGCAGGCGAGGAAGAGAATGTCAGAGTCTGCCCATTCACAACTGCCTCTATAGCGGAAACATCCGTGGTATCCCAAGAGATCTGCAACGTGGCAGGATTCATGTCCGCGATATCAGGCATCGTCTCTGTGATTACGATATCATCGACCTTTCCTTCACCGGAGAAACCGACCTTGGTCAGGTTGGCCGCACCATACATGGTCGGGAAGAAGGTTGGCGTAACACCAGTAACACCACTGATGAAATTATCGGCAAACCCTTCCGTGTTCTGCACCGCATTGTCGAAGTCCGAACCGTCTCTGTAGATGGCAGCATCACCCGAAGCCTCCGCTCCGTCAATGTAGATCTTGAAACCAGGGATGGTGTAGGAATTGTTCTTGCAGCCATTGGCAATGGCCTTGACTGTCAGGCGATGCCACGAACCAGATGCTATCGAGCCATCATTGTTGGCACCGTAATTACCTGTCAGCTTGTACACCTTGTTGCTTGCAACGTCATCAAGAACCAGCGCATTGTTTGCGAGATTGTACTGCCCCGCATAGACGCACACATTGGTCATCGTGGCATCATTCGCATCTGGTTCAAGCCAGACGATGAACTTGTCCGCGGCATCCGGCACAGGACGATCTGTCGGATCCGTCACCGTGAATTGGACGACAGCATCAATGTAAAGCCCCGTACCGGGGATGTCCTTGGTTCCTCCACCCGCCTGGACATTGCGGAAGAGCGTACCGTCCTCCGTAGACAGCTTCAGGTATTTTTCACCAGAAGATGCGAAACCATCCGGCAAGCTAACCGTTGTTTCTGGTAGAGCCTCGCCAACGGCATACGCCTGGACCGTCGACAGATCGCCGGCTTGGTCGGCACCTTCCTGGAACGTGAAGTTGTTCACGTTCGTAACGCTGTCGCCCACATTGAACGTCTCGAACCCTTCGTTGGGCACGAGATCTCCCTGCGCGGCGACGGCGAACGCCAGCGCCGCAAGGGGCGTCAGCACTCTCGTCTTTGTCAGTTTCATGTACATTTCTCCAGTTTTTCAGTTCAGTTTAAGGACGCAAAATCCCCCTCCCTATCGAAAGGCTTCTTTTGCGATGGTTGGATTTTAGCATAATCCCCCCGTGCCGCGCAAGGGGGGCATGAAAAAAAGTTGAAAAAAAAAGGGGCGGCGGCCAAAGCCGCCAACCCCTTTCCTTTTCCCGGCCTTTCGGCCTGTCGCCACGAAGAACGCTACGCCTTCTTGGCGACCTTGCCCGCCTTGATGCAGCGCGCGCACACGCACATGCGCTTCACGTTGCCCTTGGCATCGGCCGCGCGGACCGTCTGCAGGTTGGGCAGGAAGCGACGCTTCGAGATGCCGGTGGTATGCAGGCCGATCCCGCCCTTGTACTTGGGCGAACCCTTGCGGACGATCGACCGGCCGGCCGACGGATGCTTGCCGCAGATTTCACAGACTCTGGACATGGTATGTATCCTTTCCTTCCATGAAGTTTACTTGTCATCGCCAGGCTGCCATTCGACAGACCCGAGCGCATCGAACGCCGCGCCGAGGGAGCCGAGTTCGGCGCCCGAAGCGGACGAACCGCCGGAAAGCTCGGCCGACTCCGCAGCCTCCGCCTCCAGCGCCTTGACCTCCTCCTCGGTCATGCCGACCGCGCGGATCGACAGTCCGATGCGGCGCTCGTCGCGGTCCACCTTGACCACGCGGGCCTCCACCTCCTGGCCGACGTCGAGAGCGTCCTTGACCTTCTCGACATGCTGGTCGGAGATCTGGGAGATGTGCACCAGGCCGTCCACGCCCTCTTCCAGCTCGATGAACGCGCCGAACGAGGCGACCTTGGAGACCTTGCCCTTGACGAGCTTGCCCACAGGGTACTTCGCGACGATCTCCGTCCACGGATCCGTCTGCGCCTGCTTGAGGCCCAGCGAGATGCGGCGCTCCTTCGGATTGACCTCGAGGACGACCGTCTCCACCTCCTGGCCCTTCTTGAGGCACTCCTCCGGGCGCGTGATCTTGCGCGTCCAGGACATGTCGGAGATGTGGATCATGCCGTCGATGCTCTCCTCCAGCTCGACGAACGCGCCGTACGCCGTGAAGTTGCGGACCTTGCCCTTCACGCGGCTGCCGACGGGGTAGCGGTCCTGCACGGTGTCCCACGGGTTCTCCTGCGTCTGGCGGATGCCCAGGGCGATCTTCTGCGTCTCGGTATCGACCGACAGCACCTGCACCTGCACCTCGTCGCCGGGCTGCAGCATGTCCTCGGGACGCGCCACGCGCTTCGTCCAGCTGAACTCGGAGATGTGCACCAGGCCCTCGATTCCGGGCGCGATCTCGACGAACGCGCCGTACGGGGCGAGGTTGACGACCTTGCCGGTGACGCGCGCGCCTTCGGGGAACTGAACGGCGATCGTGTCCCACGGATTGTCCATGGTCTGCTTGAGGCCGAGGGAGATGCGCTCCTTCTCGCGGTCGATCTCCAGCACCTTGACGTTGATCTCCTGGCCCACCTTCAGCAGTTCGCTCGGGTGCTTGATGCGGCCCCAGCTCATGTCGGTGATGTGCAACAGGCCGTCGATGCCGTCGAGGTCGATGAACGCGCCGAAGTCCGTGATGTTCTTCACGCGGCCGGCGCGGATCTCGTCCTTCTGCAGCGACGCGAGCAGCGCGGCCTTCTTCTCCGCCATCGTGCCCTCGATGAGCTCGCGGCGGCTGACGATGATGTTCTTGCGCTCGTTGGAGATCTTGATGACCTTGAACTCGAAGGTCTGGCCGATGTACGGCGCGAGCTCGCGCACGGGCGTGACGTCCACCTGGCTGCCGGGCAGGAACGCCCCCACGCCATCGATGTCCACAAGCAGTCCGCCACGCACCGCGGATGTGATCGTGCCCGTGACGACGCACCCTTCGGTGTAACGCTCGAGCACCTGCTGCCAGCGGATCTGGTCGTCGGCCGCCTTCTTGGAGAGCCGCACCATGCCGGTCTTGTCGTCCTCGAGGTCGAGGACCTTCACCTGAAACTTGAATCCGGGCTGCACCTCGGCGGCGTCGGCGAACTCGTCCAGACCGACGATGCCCTCCGACTTGTAGCCGATGTCCGTGAATACGTCGCCGCCCTTGACGACGGATACCGTGCCCTCTACGATGGAGCCTGCGACGATCCTGGTATCCTTGCCCGCGCTGGCTCCTGCCAGGAACTCGGCGAATACCGCCGACTTTTCCGCAGGCGCGGTTGGTTTACGAATAGCCATTGTAACTTTTTATTTGGTTTGTTAATGATCGCGGTTTTCTGCCGCGCCTTTCCCGTCTTTGGGCAAAGGAATGCGAATTATACCAAAACGGCGGTGCGTCCACAAGGGGCAATCGGCTGAAATTTTAACTTTGGGCTTTATTGTACGCGGAGAAACAAGTATAATACGCGCGCAAGGAGGAAATATGTCCAACATTCGAGTACGCTTCGCGCCATCGCCCACGGGCAAGGTGCATATCGGCAACATCAGAGCCGCCATCTACAACTGGCTCTACGCCCGCCATACCGGCGGCAGGTTCCTGCTACGGATCGAGGATACGGACCTGGAACGGTCCACCCCGGAGGCGATCCAGGCGCTTCTCGAATGCATGCAGTGGCTCGGGCTGGACTACGACGAGCCCGCCTTCTACCAGACCAGGAACGTCAAGCGCCACCTGGAATGCGTGGACCGGCTGCTCGCGGACGGCCGCGCGTACAAGATGGAGAAGACCTCGCGCGACGGCAAGACTGGCGAGGTGGTCATGTTCCGCATGCCGAAGGAAGGTACTCTCGCGTTCGACGACCTTGTGAAGGGACACCTCGAGAAGAAGGCCGAGGACGTGCCGGACTTCGCGATCGTCCGCTCCGACGGTTCGCCCATCTTCCATCTCGCCAACGTCGTGGACGACATCGACCAGGGCGTGACGCACGTCATACGCGGCGACGACCACGTGGAGAACACCTTCAAGCACCTCGAGCTGTTCAAGGCCCTCGGCGCGCCGCCGCCGAGGTACGGGCACCTTTCCATGATCGTGAACGCGCAGGGCAAGCCCTACTCCAAGCGCGACGGCGCGGCCTTCGTGGGCGAGTTCCGCGCGCAGGGGTATCTGCCAGAGGCGCTCTTCAACTATCTGCTGCTGCTGGGCTGGAACCCCGGCGACGAGCGCGAGGTGCTTTCCAGGGACGAGATGGTCGAGCTGTTCGACATCGAGAAGGTGCATGTGACCGCCGCGAAGTTCGACATCAAGAAACTGCAATGGATGAACGGCGAATACATCCGCCGCGCCCCGCGTGAGAAGTACCGCGCCGAGCTGCTCGCTCGCCTCGAGGCGGCAGGGCTCGTGCCGCCGCCCGGATTCAACCTCGATCTGCTCATCGACCAGCTGCAGGTGCGCACGAAGTTCTGGAGCGACATCCCCGGCAACTGCGCGTATCTCTTCACGGACGACTACGAGGTCGATCCCAAGGCCGTCGAGAAGCGGCTGCGGAAGGACGGCGTGAAGGAAACGCTGCTCGACCTGGCCGGACGCTTCGAGAGGCTCGAGCCGTTCACCGCCGCCGCAGGCGAGGCGATGGTCAAGGAACTGTCGCAGGGTGGCGGCATGGGGCCGTGGGTACATCCCATCCGCGTGGCCGTCTCCGGGCGAGGCGAGGGTATAGGGCTGTTCGAGATGTGCGAGCTGCTCGGCCGGGAACGTACCGTGTACCGCCTGCGCAGGGCGGCGGAAAGCCTGTGAGTCCGCACGCATGAAGGCGCTCATCTGGCTGCCGGCGGCGTGTCTGGCCGGGATCGTGATAGGTGCATGGGGTCCACGCGAGGAGCTGCGTACCCGCGAAGAGCATGCCGCCGCCGAGAAGGCACGCCCGCGCAACGCGGCAGAGGGCTTCAAGGCTTTCGCCCGTCTCGCGAACATCCCCGATGAAGCCCGGCGCCCGCGTCGGCACCGGCAGCCAGGTAAGGCGCTGTTCACGACCACGAACGCAACCCCGAAGAAGGCGGACGCCCCGAAGAAGGACGCTCCGCGCGTTGCGTCCGCGCCTGCGACTGCGCCTGCGCCGGCGCCCGTCGCCACAAACGCCCCGCCAAGACGCGCCGAGCGCATGTCGCCGGAAGATCTGCGCGCACGCATCGAGGAGGCTCAGGATCTCTGGCGCACGCGCGTGGAGCTGGCCCGCACGCAGTGGAAGGACAAGCTCGGCATCGCCTCAGGCTCCGACGCCGCCGGTCGCTTCGACGCCGCCATCGACTCAATGAACGAGCAGCTCCACGAGACGATGCAGACCATGGCCACGCTCCTCGCACAGCAGGAGAGGATGACGCCCGAGCTCGGTCTCAGGATGGTAGGCGACGCCACCACGATCATGACCGAGACGTACGAGCAGATCAGGACATGCGTCCCGGAGGAGCATCGCTCGGAGGTGGCCGACATGCAGGTGGTAGAGTTCATAGATCCCGGTGTTGCCGAGCCGCTCATCGAGGTGCAGGACAAGCTTGAGCAGATGCCCATGCCGTCCAGCCGGAGAATGAACCGATGAGGAGTCTTGCACGCATCTGGCAGACGGCGCTCGCCGAATGCGCGGGGGCCGTGCGCAGCCGCCGCGCCCTCGCGATACTCGTGCTGTACCTGTTCTCGTCCGTGTTCTGCATGATGGGCACCATCTCGCTCCTCGGGAAGATGGAGGCGGAGCTGGTGAACGTGCTGCAGCTGCCCGCATCGGAACGCACGGGCGTGGTGTCGGCCACGCTGTGGAAGTCCAAGTCGTTCCAGCGCATGGTCAAGTCCGGCGTACGCAACGACCTCGTCTACCGCGACATCTCCGGCAGACACCCCGCCGAACTCGTCTACGCATGGTTCGCATTCCTCTTCACGCCCCTGCTGGCGGTGCTGGTGGCCGGCAACCGGGTGGCCGACGACCTGGGCTCCGGCGCGGCGCGCTACTCGCTCGTGCGCGTGACGCGCCTCGAATGGACGCTCGGCAAGTACGTCGGCCAGATCGTGCTGGTGGCGGCGTCGCTCGCCGCGAGTGCCCTCGGCGCATGGCTCGTGGCCGCGTTCCGGCTCTCGGGCGTGGACCTGCCCATGCTGCTGCCGGCCATGTTCGGCTGGAGCCTTCGCGCCGGCCTATACGCGCTCGCATGGCTCGGCCTCGCTCTCGGGGTGTCGCACATCACGCGCTCCGGCAGCCGCGCCACGGCGATAGGGCTCATAGCTGTAGCCATCTGCGGGGCATGGCCCACCATCCTCAGGCTGTGGGCGGACTGGTGCGACTGGCCGTGGCTCCTGCACTTCGACGCCCTCGTACCCTCCGCTGCCAAGCTTTCGCTCTGGCGACGGTCCTTTCTTCCGCTAATGACGGGCGGCGCGCATCTGCTCGTGCTGGGCTGTACATACCTCATGCTCGGACACGCCGTGTTCAGAAGGAGCGACGCATGATCGGCGTGGCATTGTCGACGCGGGATCTCGTGAAGCGCTACGGCCGCCGCCTGGCGCTTGACGGCTTCACCCTCTCAGTGCCGCGAGGTGCTATGGTGGGGCTGGTGGGACCAAACGGCGCCGGCAAGACCACATGGATGATGGCGGTCGCGGGATTCCTGCGGCCCACGTCCGGCATTGTGGACCTGCTCGGTCGCGGCCCCTTCGACGCAGCCAGGCATTCCGGGCGTCTCGCCATACTGCCGCAGGATTCCGCACTGCCGCTCGACGTATGCCCGGAGTCCCTGCTCTACCGCTATGCGCGTATGCAGGGCGTCGGGGCCGCAGAGGCCGGCAGGTCCGCAAAGGAGCTGCTGAAGGCTGTGGGGCTGGAAGACCGCGCCTCGTCGCGCATACGTACGCTTTCGCACGGCATGCGCGCCCGCGTGCGCATGGCGCAGTGCTTCATCGGCTCGCCAGAGATCATCCTTCTGGACGAACCTCTCAACGGGCTGGACCCGCGCGAGGCTGACCGCATGAGGCGGTTCCTCTCGGACCGGCGCGGCCGACAGACGATGGTAGTGTCGTCGCACAACCTCCACGACATCGAGGCCCTTTGCACGCACGTGGCGTTCGTCGAGAAGGGCCGCGTAGCCCGCACCGCCGTGCTGGCGGATCTCACCGAGGCAAGGACGCGCATCACCTACACGCTCGCCGCCGAACCGACCGACACCGCGTCCCTCGCCGCCGCGATCCCCGGCGCCACGTTCGAATGGGTCGCCGCCCGCAGTGAGTTCACATGCACGTTCCCTGAAAGATCCGGCACCGTAGCCACGGTCAACCGCGCGCTCCTGCCGCTGCTGCTCG
>JAFXTB010000135.1 GCA_017525225.1 Kiritimatiellia bacterium | reverse complement strand
GAACGCGAAGTGCGCCCTTTCGAGCGCGACGACGTTCGACATCTCCCTCCCCTTCATCACCGCCGACCAGACTGGACCGAAGCACCTGCAGGCGACGCTCACGAAGGCAAAGCTCGAGCAGCTCACCGATTACCTCGTGGAGCGCACGACGGAGCCCTGCCGCAAGTGCATGGCCGACGCGGAGCTTTCCACTGTCGACGAAGTGGTTCTCGTCGGCGGCCAGACGCGCATGCCGCGCATTCAGGATCAGGCCAAGAAGCTCTTCGGCAAGGAACCGCACAAGGGCGTGAACCCTGACGAAGTCGTGGCAATGGGCGCGGCCATTCAGGGCGGTATCTTGAAGGGCGACGTCAAGGACGTGCTGCTCTTGGACGTGACCCCGCTCACGCTCGGCATCGAGACCTTGGGCGGCGTGATGACCCCGCTCATCGACCGCAACACCACGATTCCCGCAAAGAAGAGTCAGGTGTTCTCCACTGCGGCGGACAACCAGCCGGCCGTCACCATCGTCGTCTGCCAGGGCGACCGCAAGATGGCGCGCGACAACAAGGTGCTGGGCGAGTTCAACCTCGACGGCATCCCGCCCGCACCGCGCGGCATGCCGCAGATCGAAGTGACTTTCGACATCGATGCGAACGGCATCTTGAACGTGTCCGCAAAGGACAAGGGCACCGGCAAGGAGCAGAAGATCACGATCACCGCGGCAGGCGGCCTCTCAAAGGAGGAGATCGAGCGCATGCGCAAGGATGCCGAGATGCACGCCGCCGAGGACGCGAAGCGCCACGAGGAGGTGGAGACCCGCAACAAGGCCGATTCGCTCGCCTTCCAGGTCGAGAAGACCCTCAAGGACGCCGGCGACAAGGTGCCCGCCGACAAGAAGAAACCGGTGGAGGACGCTCTCGCCGAGCTCAAGGAGGCTCTCAAGGGCCAGGACATCTCCGCCATCAAGGCGAAGGAGGAGGCTCTCATGAAGGCCATGGAGCCGGTCGCGCAGGCGATGTACGCGAGCCAGGCGGCAGGTGCGGGCGCTCCGCCCCCTGGCGCGGATGCTGGCGCGGGTACTCCGCCTCCGCAGGGCGGCCCAAGGAAGAATCCGAACGACGACGCAGTCGACGCGGATTACACAATGAAGTGATTTGATCGCAATCGGATGCAATCGGATGCAATCGACGGCTATCGAAAAGACAACAATACCGAAAGGAACAGGTAAAAATGAAGGTAAGACCACTAGGTGACAGGGTTCTCGTTGAACCCGTCGAGGAGAAGGAACAGACCGTCGGCGGAATCATCATCCCCGACGCGGCCAAGGAGAAGCCGATCAAGGGCAAGGTGCTCGCCATCGGCAAGAAGTACGATAAGGACCACAAGGAAGTCGCGTTCGACGTCAAAGTCGGCGACGAGGTGCTGCTGCCGAAATATGGCGGTACGGAAGTGAAGCTGGGCGACAAGAAGCTGCAGCTCGTCCGCGAGGAGGATCTCCTCGGCGTACTGGAGAAGTAACAAAGAACGGGGGAGACCAGTCTCCCCCGAACCCCCACAAGAAGAAAGGTTATAATCAATCATGGCAAAGCAGATTAAGTTCGACGCCGATGCGCGTCAGAAGATTCTCGCCGGCGTTGAGAAGCTCAGCGCGGCGGTCACCAGCACGCTCGGCCCCTCCGGCCGCAACGTGATCCTGGACAAGAAGTTCGGCTCTCCGCAGATCACCAAGGACGGCGTGACCGTGGCCAAGGAGATCGAGCTCGCGGATCCCTTCGAGAACATGGGCGCCCAGATGGTGCGCGAAGTCGCCTCGAAGACGAACGACGTGGCCGGCGATGGCACGACGACCGCCACCCTTCTCGCCGAGGCGATCTATCGTGAAGGCCTGAAGAACATCACCGCCGGCGCCAACGCGCCCGCGCTCAAGAACGGCATCGACAAGGCCACCGCCGCCGTCGTGGACGCGATCGCCAAGCAGTCAAAGAAGGTCAAGAGCGCCGAGGAGATCGCCCAGGTGGCGACGCTCTCCGCCAACGGCGAGGAGGAGATCGGCAAGATCATCTCCGAGGCGATGGACAAGGTCGGCAAGGACGGTACGATCACGGTCGAAGAGGCCAAGACGCTCGAGACCACGCTTGACGTCGTCGAGGGCATGCAGTTCGACAAGGGCTACCTCTCGCCGTACTTCGTTACGGATCCCGAGGAGATGGAATGCGTCCTCGAGAACCCCTACATCCTCCTGTTCGAGAAGAAGATCTCCAGCCTGCAGGACCTGCTGCCTCTGCTGCAGAACGTGGCGAAGACGGGCCGTCCGCTGATGATCATCGCGGAGGACGTCGAGGGCGAGGCTCTCGCCACGCTCGTCGTGAACAAGCTGCGCGGTTCCTTCCAGGTGTGCGCCGTCAAGGCTCCGGGCTTCGGCGACCGCCGCAAGGCGATCCTCGAGGACATCGCGATCCTCACGGGTGGCAGGCTGATCAGCGAGGACATCGGCGTCAAGCTCGAGAACGTCACGCTGGACATGCTCGGCAAGGCCAAGAAGGTGACGGTCGATAAGGACAACACGACGATCGTCCAGGGCCAGGGCAAGTCGTCCGACATCTCGGCGCGCGTCTCCATCATCAAGAAGCAGATCGACGAGACCACCTCCGACTACGACCGCGAGAAGCTCCAGGAGCGCCTCGCGAAGCTCGCCGGCGGCGTCGCCATCATCAAGGTTGGCGCGGCGACCGAGGCGGCCATGAAGGAGAAGAAGGACCGCGTCGACGATGCGCTGCACGCAACCCGCGCGGCCGTCGAGGAAGGCATCGTAGCCGGTGGCGGAGTCGCCTACCTGCGCTGCCAGAAGGCCATCGACGCGCTCAAGCTCGAGGGTGACGAGGCCGTCGGCGCGAGCATCATCGAGCGTGCGATCGAGTCGCCCCTCAGGAAGCTCGTCGCCAACGCCGGCCAGGAGGCCGCGCTCGTGGTGGCGAACGTCAAGAAGGCCAGCGGCGCGAACGGCTACAACGTCCGCACGGGCGAGTATGGCGACCTGCTGAAGTGCGGCGTCGTCGACCCCGCCAAGGTGGTGCGCACCGCCCTCCAGAACGCGGCGTCCATCGCAGGCCTGCTGCTCACGACCGACTGCATGGTCACGGACCTTCCCGAGAAGAAGGACTGCAACTGCGGCGGCCATGGCGGCCAGCCCGGCATGGACGGCGGCATGATGTAAACCCGTCATCCGCAGGGATGAAAAAGAGGGGGCGGCCGTTCGGCCGCCCCTTCTGCTTTCCATCTCGACCAGATCGCATGCGTCAGATGTCGAGACCCCAGCCCTTGCGGTAGGTGGTGTGGCAGGCCTTCTCGGCGGCGGCGTTGTCCAGGACGCGGTGGCCGTCCCACCTGAACTTGCATAGCCCTGCCTCCGCGGCTAGGTTGCCCATGAGAACCGTCTTCACCAGCGGCACGCCGTAGTCGAAGTCCGCATTGGCCTTACGCCCTTCGCGTATCGCGTCGAAGAACTCGTGCACATGGCTCTTCCCCTTCGCGAGACGGCGGTACTTGCGCGGCGGCTCCGGAATGGACTTCTTGAGCGACAGCGGCACGAACTGCAGCGCGTTGCCGAAAGGCCCCGCCCAGAGGATCCCCTTCTCGCCCACGAAGAGCGTGCCGATGTTGCCGAGGCTCATGTTGTACTTCTTCTCCAGCTCGAACACGATAGGCGGTATCACCATCCATTCGCGCTTGGCGTAGTGGTACTGGACGTCCGTATCTATCGGCACGTCGTCGCGGATGCCGTCCCACCAGTGGATTGTCACCGGGTCCATGCCCTTGCGGGCCGGGAATTCGAACGTAAGCGCCTCTCGCGTGGGATACGACTCGCGGCAGACGTAGCTCATCTCGTTCATCTCCACGCTGGTGGGATGCACGTCCTTCAGGTTGAGCGCCCAGAACGGCGCATCCATGACGTGGTTGCCCATGTTGCCCAGCGAACCGTTGCCGAACCCCTTCCAGTCGTACCAGCGCTGGCCGAGGTATGAAGGAGAGTACGGACGCATCTCGGCGGCGTTGCACCAGAGATCCCAGTCCATACCCTTCGGCGGCGGACACGGCGGCTGCAGGCTGCGCTGCGCGTTGAAACGGTCCGACCAGCACCACACCTCGCGCACCTGGCCCAGCGCTCCCGACTGGATGTACTCCGCCACAAGCGGCTGGAACGCCCCGGAATGGCCATGGTGGCCGGCCTGCGTCACGACACCGTACTTCCGCGATGCCTCCAGGAGCAGATCCGCCTCGTCCTGGCAGTAGCAGATGGGCTTCTCCACATACACATGGATCCCGCGCCGCATGGCGGCAAGGGCAAAAGGCGCGTGCGACTGCTGGTTGGTCGCGATGATCATGGCATCGACCTCGTCCGCCATCTTGTCGAGGAACTCGCGGAAATCGGCGAACTGGCGTATGCGCGACTGGTCGTATCCCGGTGCGTTGCGTTCTATGACCTTCCGCATCACGTCGAATCTCGGCGAGTCGGGATCGACCATCGCCACTATCTCCTCGCCAACGCTCTTGGATGCAAGCACCGTCATGCGGCCGCCACACCCTACTAGCGCCACGCGTATCTTGCGCCCGGCGGCTATCTGCCTTGGCCGACTCTGCCCGAACCCTGCACAGCCGATGTTGAACAGCGGCATCGCCGCCACCCCGGCCGTCATCTTCAGAAACTCTTTTCTTTTCATCTCTTCAATCTCCTCAAACCTTCCCAACCCTCTCAACATTCGATCCCGCACGCCATCAGCGTCACCTTGTGTACGGCGAGGTCATGGTCGTAGAGGTCGGGGTTGGGTATGCGGCCGCGTACGATGTCCGCCAGCTCCTTCAGCTGTTCGGCGTAGCGGTCCTTCTGGATGCCGCAGTTCACCGTATGGCCGCCCTTCTTGTAGCCCGGCACATCCTGGGCGAGGCGCATTTCCAGAAGGGTCGGCTTGCCGTCAAAACGTTCGATCGGCATGAGGTCTATAGAGCCCTTGGTACCGCTTACCCGCAGCCAGCGCTTCTGGCCAGCCGCCTGGCTGCAGCTACGGATCGTCGCCGTAGCATGCGGCCATTCCAGCACGACCACGCAGTTGGTCTTGGGACCTTCCGGATCGCCAGGTGCCGTGAGCAGCACAGGGTGGGCGCGCGTGGGCAACCCTGGCATCATCGGCAGGATGAAATCCACGAGATGGCAGCAGAGATTGTATACGAGACCGCCCTTGAACGTGCCGATGTAGTAGGGATACTCGCTGTCGCCGTAGTTGTGGTTCATGTCCGCCTCGATGGAGACGATCTCACCCAGCCAGCCATCCTTCACCGCCTTCTGTATGAAGCGGATCGCGGGGTTGACACGGAACATGTAGCCCAGCTGCAGCGGGAGCCGGCGGCTGCGGCAGATCTCCACCATGTCGGCGAACGGCTGGTACGTCTGGCCGCAGGGCTTGTCGAAATGCATCGGCAGACCATGCCGCGCGCATTTCATGCCAATGCCCACAAGGTCGTCGTTGGCCACCTCCACGAATACTGCATCGATGGACTTGTCGGAGAACAGCCGTTCCTCGGAGATCAGCGGCACTCCATCGTACAGCTTGAAGTTCTTCACCGTGGTCGCTGTCTTCGAAGAGCGGTCGTCGACTATCCCCACCAGCTCGAAGTCGTCCGGAAGGGTCTTGAGCGACTTGAACTTCCCGGACGCATGCTCGTGGCGCATGCCCCACTGAACCACGCGTACCTTCTTCGCGCCTTTGCGCGGCTTCCACATGGCGACCGGCGTAGCGGAAGTCACGGCATCCACGGCTGGTTTCCTCGTATCGTCCGTCACGCATCCCGCAGCGGCGAACGCGGCGGTACCCATCAGGAATTCCCTTCTGTTCATCTGCTTTTCGTCCTTTCTGTCACCAGCTCACCGCAAGATGCACGCCGCCGCGCAGAATGCCTGCGTTGTAGCTTTCATGCATGTCGTAGGAGCTGTGCCGCACCTGGCGGCTCAGGTTGTAGAAATATGTGAGACTCGCGCCGACCTTCACATGCCTGTTGATCTTGTACCACAGACCGAGGTCATGATGGAAGTAGTTGAACGCCGTGCCGTCGACGCCGCCGCGCGTGTAGTGGTCCATGTAGGAACCGTTCGCGACTCCGAACCCGGAGCCAAGGTCAAGCGAAAGGCTGTCCGCGAGGGCGAAGGAATGCGTGAAGTCGAAATCGAAGAAGAGCGCGTTGTCGGCGTTATGGCCGTTCTCGTCGAAGTCCCACCACACGTAGAAGCTGGGCGTGATGTACGGGTTGCGCCACTTGACCCCGGCCATGAACTCGTCCGTCTCCCTGAGCCCGCGGGAATGGCGGTTGGGAAACTGGTAGAATATCGCCCCCACGTCGAAGTCGAGGCAGTCGAAGAACGTCTTCACGTAGCCCACGCGCTCGTCGACGATGCTCATGCCGCCAAAGCGGTGCGGCGGCTTGTTGCCGTCGATCGCGAAGTTCGCCCAGAAGCGCATCTTCAACGCGCCGTATTCGGCGTTCTCGCCGAACTTCAGGAATACGTTCTGCGCGGGCTGCCACACGGGCCTGTCGAAGAGTATCTGCCCGCGCCACACGTACGCCGAATAGAACGCGAGCTCAGTGGATAGCGCGATGTAGTGGTCGAGCAGCGACTCCTCCCGCTCAGGCTCCACCTCCCGTCTGGCGGCGGTCTCATTGCCAGCTTCATCGGTCTTCGGCGCGACGCCTGGCGTCTCCGCGGCGCAGAGCGACGCCACCGCAAGCGTCGCGAACAACAGAATTCTAGTCTTCATGGGCATTGTATGATTTTCCGCTCCAGCGCGATACGGGCAGCCCCGCTCGCGCAAAGTTGCCACTAGTATACCATATTCCGTCCGCCTGTGCCAGCCACCAGTTCCGGACTTGTTGCATTACAGGCCGAATCGTACTATAATATGCATCATCCCATGAAGGAAAAGATCGAAAGCGCGGTCCTTGAAGGACGCATCATAGCCATAATCCGCGGCTTCCCCGCAGACATCTGCCTCAGGCTCGCAGAGGCATACGCCAAGGGCGGCATACGCCTGGTGGAGGTTACGTTCAACCAGAAGTCGCCCGAGACATGGCGCGACACCGCCGCCGCCATCGCCGCAATACGCGAGCGCTTCGGGGGCGATGTGCTGGCCGGTGCCGGCACCGTGCTAACCGAGGAGCAGCTCGCGATCTGCATCGAATCCGGCGGAGAATACATGATAACCCCGAACGTCAACGTCGCGTTGATCCGCTCGTGCG
>JAFXTB010000134.1 GCA_017525225.1 Kiritimatiellia bacterium | reverse complement strand
GGGAACGGGGAACGGGGAACGGGGAACGGGGAACGGGGAACGGGGAGAGATCGACCAGTTCTTCCCGGCGGACTTCATCGCCGAGGGCCTCGACCAGACGCGCGGATGGTTCTATACCCTCATGGTGCTGGGTACGTGCCTCTTCGACAGGTCGCCCTACCGCAACGTGATCGTCAACGGGCTCGTCCTCGCAGAGGACGGCAAGAAGATGTCGAAGCGGCTCAAGAACTACCCCGATCCGGCGAAGATGCTCGACACGTACGGCGCGGACGCGATCAGGCTCTACATGATCTACTCGCCCGTCGTGCGCGCCGAGAATCTGAAGTTCTCCGAGAACGGCGTCAAGCAGCTGATGCGCGACCTTCTCATCCCGTGGTGGGACGCCTACTCGTTCTTCGTGACATACGCGAACGTGGACGGGTTCAACGACGCGGAGGTCGTTTACCCCGAGTCGAGCAATGTGCTCGACAAGTGGATCGTCTCCTCCATGGAGACGCTGATTGCCGATGTGACGGCGGCGATGGACGCCTACGACCTGCAGCGCTCCGTGCGGCCTTTCGTGAAGTTCATCGAGGACCTCACGAACTGGTACATCAGGCGCTCCCGCCGCCGCTTCTGGAAGTCGCAGAACGACGGCGACAAGCTCTGCGCCTACCGCACGCTCCGCTACGTACTCGTGCAGCTCGCGAAGGTCGCCGCACCGTTCACGCCCTTCATCGCCGAGGAGATCTATCGGAATCTGGTTGGGGGAACGGGGACCGGGGAACGGGGAACGGGGAATGGGGAACGGGGAATGGGTGTGCCGGAATCCGTGCATCTGTGTGATTTCCCGACCGCGAACGCCGCCGCGCGCGACCTCGACCTGGAACGGCGCATGGCCGACGTGCAGGCCGTCGTGGAGCTGGGCCGCCGCCTTCGGGCCGACAGCAACCTCAAGGTGCGCCAGCCGCTGTCGGCGCTCAAGTTCGCAGGCGCCGACGTCAAGGGGCTTGAGGATCTCATCGAGGACGAGCTCAACGTCAAGTGCGTACAGTTCGTCTCCGACGAGACCGAGCTTTGCGACGTTTCGTACAAGGCGAACTTCAAGACGCTCGGCAGGAAGTGCGGGGCGAAGATGAAGGCCGTGGCGTCGGCGATAGCAGCTATGGGGAACGGGGACCGGGGAACGGGGAACGGGGACCGGGGAACGGGGAACGGAGACCGGGGAACGGGGAACGGAGAGGCCGCAGTCTGGCCCAAGGTCATTGAGGGCGTCGAAGTGTCGGCTGAAGACGTGCTCGTCACGCGCACACCCAAGGCCGGGCTCGTAGTGGCCTCGGAAGGGGCCGTGGTCGTGGGGCTGGAGACCACCCTCACGCCCGGGCTTGTGGCCGAGGGCCTGGCGCGCGAGTTCGTGAGTCATGTGCAGAACATGCGCAAGGCGGCGGACTTCGAGGTGACGCAGCGCATAGCGGTTGTGGTGGCGACCGATGCTGAGACCCAGGCTGCCATCGAGGCCAACCGCGAATATGTCGCCAACGAGATACTTGCCACGTCGCTCTCGTTCGCGGAGGTGTCGGCGGAGCCGACGGATCTGAACGGGCACCAGGCCAGGATTTCCGTGGCCAAGGCATAGCCCGAGGGAGGAAAGCGATGCGCAAGGGAATAATTCTGGCAGGCGGCGCGGGCACGCGCCTGCATCCGCTCACCAAGGTCGTGTCCAAGCAGTTGCTGCCTGTGTATGACAAGCCGATGATCTACTATCCGCTGTCCACGCTGATGCTGGCGGGGATCCGCGAGGTGCTGGTGATCTCCACGCCGCAGGATCTGCCGAGCTTCGAGCGTCTCCTGGGCGACGGTTCAGATCTCGGCATGCGCTTCGCCTACAAGGTGCAGGAGGTGCCGAATGGGCTGGCACAGGCGTTCGTTCTCGGCCGCGAGTTCCTGGGCCAGGACGACGCCTGCCTGGTGCTGGGCGACAACATCTTCTACGGCGCCGACCTGCCGCACATGCTGCGCGAGGCGTCCGCCTCACCGGACCCGACCGTGTTCGGATACCGGGTCACGGACCCCGAACGCTACGGGGTCGTGTCCTTCGACAAGGAAGGCCGCGTGGAGTCGCTTGAGGAGAAGCCAGCGAAGCCCAGGTCGCAATACGCTGTGCCGGGGCTGTACTTCTATCCGAACGACGTGGTCCAGATCGCGGCCGAGCTCAAGCCTTCGGCGCGCGGGGAGTACGAGATAACCGACGTCAACCGGGCCTATCTCGCCCAGGGCCGCCTGCGCGTGAAGCTGATGAGCCGTGGCTTCGCGTGGCTCGACACCGGCACGCACCAGTCGCTGGCGGACGCCACGGCGTTCGTGCGCGCGATCGAGGAGCGCCAGGGACTGCAGATGAGCTGCATCGAGGAGATCGCCTGGCACAAGGGCTGGATCACGGACGAGCAGCTGCATCGGCTCGCGGAAGGATACGGCAAGTCGACCTACGGCGTCTATCTGCGCAATCTCGTGCAGGGGTGAGGCATGGAAGTAGAGGAAACCGAGATCGCGGGCGTGAAGATAGTCACGCCGAAGGTGTTCAGGGACGCACGCGGATACTTCACCGAGACGTACAACGCCGCGCGCTACAAGGCCGCCGGCATCGGCGCGGACTTCGTGCAGGACAACGAGAGCATGTCGCAGAAGGGCGTGCTGCGCGGGCTGCACTGGCAGGCCGCGCCGCACACGCAGGCGAAGCTCGTGCGCGTGATACGCGGGGCGGTGTGGGACGTGGCCGTGGACATCCGCGCCGGCTCCCCCACGTTCGGCAGGTTCGCCGCCGTCACCCTCTCCGCCGAGAACGGCCGGCAGTTCTACGTGCCGCGTGGTTTCGCGCACGGATTCCTCGTGCTGGAGGACGACACCCTCTTCTCGTACAAGTGCGACAACCTCTACGAGCCTTCGTCCGAGCGTGGTATGCGCTACGACGATCCCGCGATCGGGATACCATGGCCGGATATCGGCCGTGCGCCAATCCTCTCGGAGAAGGATACCCGCCACCCCGGCCTCGATGCCATCGAGCCTTGGAGCATGCCGGGCGCTTGAAGATATCACCATCAAAGGCAGAACAGGAAAGGAACGAAACATGACGAACGTTGGCAGGATTGCGGTTGTGGCGGCGGGGCTGGCCGTGGCCGCGTGCCAGGCCGGAGCCGCGGAGAAGACGGTCGGCTACAAGAGCTGGAGTTCGTCCGAGATACCCCGTGCCGAGGGTGTCCTGCGCGTGATGGCGATAGTGGCCCATCCCGACGACGCCGACTTCAGGATGGGCTGCCTAGCGGTGAAGCTTTCAAGGATGGGAGTGCGTGTGCGCTTCGTATCCGTATGCAACGGCAACATGGGCCACCAGACGATGATGCCGCCCGAGCTCGCCGCGCGCCGCAAGCGCGAAGCCGAGGAGGCCGGCAGAAAGTACGGCATCGAGCGTTACGACGTACTGGACAACGCCGACTGTTCGCTCATGCCCGACTACGAGCGCCGGGTGCAGCTGGTGAAGCTGATCCGCGAGTTCCAGCCCGACTTCATCGTGACCCACCGCACGTGCGACTATCATGCCGACCATCGCGCCGTCGGCCAGCTCGTGCAGGATGCAGGATACCTCCTCGGCGTGCCGCACTGGGTGCCGGATGCGCCGGTGCAGCGCAAGCGCCCCGTCATACTGTTCGCCACCGATTCGTTCACCCAGCCGCGGACCCTCCGTCCCGACGTGATGGTGGATGCCGAACCGTTCCTCGAGCAGTGGTGCGAGGGCGTCAACTGCCATGTCTCGCAGATATACGAATGGCTGCCGTGGGATTCCGGCTACCAGTCGGAGCTGGCCGCCGCCAAGGCGTCGAAGGAAGGCCGCAACGCCTACATCATCCGCCACTGGGCCGCGCGCAAGGCAAGGGACGCGAAGCGTTTCGCCGAGAACTGGAAGGCGAAGTATCCCGATACGCCAGTGCCGGGTCACATCGAGGTGTTCGAGGTCAGCGAATACGGCCGCAAGCCGTCCGCCGACGACCTAGCCCGCTTCGCGGGTCTTGTGAAGTGAAAAGGGGGTATTACCGCAATGAAAAGACTGCCATTTCTCGCCATCGCGGCCTTCGCCGCGCTTGCCGGCGGATGTTTCAAGAACCATGGACGCCCCGCCGACGTGCCAACTGTCGTCGGTCTGGACGCCCTTGCCAGGACGAACCGCGCAGAGGTGGTGCGGCTCTTCCTTCGCGGAACTGCAAAGCCGATCCCCGCCGACGCCCTGGCCAACCTGCCAAAGTTGCAGGTCCTCGACCTGGCCGAATGCTCGCTGAAGGCGCTGCCCGGCGAAGTATGCTCGCTGAAGACCTTGCGCCACCTCTACCTTGCGCGCAACTCGCTCACGGCCCTTCCTCCGGAGCTTGCGCAGCTTGACGGCCTCACGTACCTGAACCTGGACGGCAATCGCCTTGCCGATGTACCCGACGTCGTGGCGCGGCTGACCTCGCTCAAGTGGCTGAGGTTCAGCGAGAACGAGCTGAAGGGGCTTCCCGCCTCGCTTTCCGCCCTGAAGGATGTACGGCGGCTCTACGCGCGGCGCAACAAGATCGCCGCCGTGCCGGAAGTGGTGAAGGAATGGCCGCTTCTCGAGGACCTCGTGCTCGACCGCAACCCGATCTCACAGGTTCCCGATTGGCTTGTGTCCATGCCGAATCTGCGCAACGTGTCGTTCGCCGACTGCGGCATCGCGAAGCTGCCCGATGATCTCTCGGCCTGGCGGCGGCTTTCGTCGCTCGTGCTTTCAGGCTGCCCCATATCCGAGACGGAGAGGAAGCGCATCCGCGCGCAGCTGCCGGACGTTGCGCTGCTCTTCTGACGGCGAAGGCCGCGTCACTTCATCGACGGCAGCACGATCCCGCGCAGGATAACCTTCTGGCACAGGAGGAACACCAGCGCCGTAGGTATGGATACGAGCGCGAAGCCCGCCATCACGCACCAGGGCTGCCCGCTCATCTGCTGGCTGAGCTGGTACATCCACACGGCGATCGTCCAGTTGGACTCCTTCTGGCATACGAGAAACGCCCACTCCCACGAACTGTACGCCGCTATGAAGTGGTTGAGCGCGTTGACGGCGAGGATGGGCGTTGTCATCGGCAGGGTGATGCGCATGAACACTGTCCATTCAGATGCGCCGTCGATGGACGCCGCCTCGTACAGTTCGCGCGGCAGGGCGTCGAAGAATCCCTTGAGGATGAAGATCGCCATGCCGCTGGCCACGGTTGGCAGCACCAGCGCCGCGAGCGTGTTCATGAGACCGAGGTCGCGTATGAGCAGAAATCCCGGGATCGCGGTCACGGCGGCGGGGAACGCCATCGTCGCCAGCAGGAAGAGGAGTATCTGCTCCGTTCCGCGCATGTGGAATCTTGAGAGCGCGTATGCGGCGAGCGGGTTGACCGTGAGACCCGCCAGCACGCTCAGCACCACGAGCAGGACGGTGTTGAGGAACGCGCGCCCGCGCACGAAGAGATAGCTGCCAACCAGCCTGTAGTTGGCGCAGGCGTTGCGCAGAAAGTCACGCCAGCCATGGTCGATGAACTGGATCGCGAGCGCCTCCCTGATTCCGTCGCAGTCGGCGGCGGGATACGGCATCGTTCGCGACACCACGTCGCCATCGGCGACCATGCGCTTGCGGTAGGAGTCCTTGAACGCGAGCCAGGTGCGGTACTTGGGGTTTGAAAGGTCCGGCTTCCAGTCCGCATGCCAGATGGCCTCCTTGGATTCGGCCGTGAAGCTTACGTCGAAATGGCTGCGGTACTTCACGGGCCATGTGCGGTTTATCTCCTCGAGTGGAACCGTCTCACGCACGAATGGCGCCACGTCGCGCGCGTCGTAGTTGCACGTGGTACGCGCTATATCGCATTTGAGCACGGCATCGCGGAAGCGGAGCGCCTTCTCGCGCCACGCGGCGCGTATGGCGGCGTTCTGCACAGCAGGCTCCAGATGGCGCGCGGCGAAGGCGTCCACCCCGGCCGTATCGCGGGCCACGGACATCCAGCTCGTCCATGACTCCGGCGCATCCGGGTAGATGTCGCGCGGGAAGCGGGGGAAGTAGGTGGACAGCGACCGCATGAACCTGTCGTTGCGGTCGAAGAACGCCTTGACGTACGGAGTGTGCCGGTCGTAGTCGTACGGTCCCGAAAAGCTCGAGGAAAGCATCACCATGAACGGCAGCACCATCGTGACGCCGCCCAGCGTCAACACCGCGTAGATCGCCGCGAGGAACATGCGGCCTTTTGCCGTTCCCCGTTCACTTGCCAGCAGCACACCCATGCGACATCTTTTCCTCCATGCCGAGATTATACCAAAAATCCCCCCTCCGCGCATCTCGTAACTGTTAGTGGTTAGTGGCTAGTGGTTAGTGGTTAGTGGCTAGTGGTTAGTGGTAGGGCCGCCTCGCCGAGGCGGCCGTAATCAACGTTGAATCGCGTGCCTGTAGTTCGCGATGGCGGCCCGCTCATGCGCCGAAGAAGCTCTGCTTCGAAGGGAAGATTCGGCGCAAGCCGAACCCGAAGGGCGCGCAAGCGTCCGCGCGAGCGGGCCCTACCACGCGGATTACCATTACTCCCAACCCTCCCAACCTTCACAACCCTCCCAACCTTCACAACCTTCGCAACCCAACTTTCAACACGGAAAAATCGCCGCGGGCGGAAAAATTGTGATATAATGTGCGCATTGCCGGGCGGTGGACCCCTGGCACGATGTAACCATAGTCACGAAACGGAAAGGTTTTCCCCATGGGAAAGAATAAAATGCCCATTGCCGCGATAGCCATGGTCTTTCTCGCTCTGCCGGGATGGTGCGCGCTCAATTCCGATCCGCAGACGCTGTATTGGACCGGTGCCCAGGACTCGTTCTGGACCAATGCCAACAACTGGGTGACCGCCGAGAACGTTGTGCCTGCAATGGCCCCAGGCGTCTGCGGGAGTATCTCGGACTCCGCCAACTGGCTCGGACACAAGCGCGACACGGCGATCTTCGACGGTTCGTACTTCGCCTCCCCGTCATCGCTCACGCTTGACGTACAGGGGCTTCTCTGCATCGGCTACGTCACTGTCCAGGGTTCCACCACGCCCGAGATCGCATTCGGAAACGCTCGCACGGCCGCACAGATTTTCCAGCTCTATGGCTCCTACACCTCAGCCGATCCCTCCGTGTTCACCATCGCGGACGACGTCGTAAACATGCCGATCATCCCGTATCCTGGTATGGGAGGTCTTGTCGACGATCCCGCTTCCAGCAGACATAATTACTTTAGGTTTGTGAACCATGCCGTCGGCAAGAGGTTCGCACTGCTTGGCACTGCCTCCCAGACGCTGGATCCAACCTTGGGTAATTCGAAGAATCCTACGGCCCATGTTACCTTCACCGGCGAAGGCGACTTTGCGCTTGGTGGTACATACAACGGATCTGATGCCAGTGGAATCAATGCGCTGACGCAGAGGATGTTCACATACCAGTTCCTGGGTAACAGTTCTCTGTTGGTTACAAACGGATATAACGGGACACTCACGAGTATCACGCTATCTGGAGAAGGCGGTGGATACACCAACCATGTCGCCATCGCCGCTGGCTGCGGACTGTTTGCCAACAACAGGGGATATGAGCAGGTTAGAGTCAAAGGCAACATCGTAGTGGATGGAGACGGCCGGTTCGTGTTCCTTGATCAAGGTACAAGAGAAACCTATCCGATGTGCTTCGTGAACAATGCCTATCTCAGAATGGATGTCCAGCTGTTTTTCGGTTCGAACAAGTATAATATTGAGTCCTACCAGACATTGAACATAAAGTCGACGAGCAATTCGTACCTGGATGGTACGCTGGAGTTGAACAACGTGACAAACGTGATAAGAGGCGGCATAAGGCTCGATGGCATCAACCTTGTGTCGTCGCATGTGGACAAGGATGCGAACGCCATCGGGACCGGCCCCATCACCATCGCCGGCAATAATTCGTTCATATACAAGGGTACGGCAGAGACGGCGACCATTACGAACACCCTGAATTTTGCCCTGCATTCTTCTTCAGGCAAATTCCAGGGAACGATACGCCATCGCGGCTCCGGCAGGCTCGTCCTTGCAGGGGGCATCGCCATCGAACCCCAGCCAGTTTCCAACGAGTTCTCGTTCTGGGCCGACAATGCGGATTCGGAGATAGAGGTGTATGGGGGCCTGGCCGACACCGGTACGGCCTCGGACAAGGGTGAGGCATGGAGGTTCTACGGTATCGGCCGACATATACTGCATGGGGACATCCAGCACTACCATTATATATGGTTTGGCGGCCAGAACGCTGCCGTGATGCCGAGGATCGTCCTGTCCAAGGATGTTACTTTCACGCCGAGAAATCCGACCAATACTTCCCTCAGCTTCCGGAGTTGCGACGTGACGTTCGAGGGCGAGGAGGAAGGCCCGATGGTGACGCTTCCGATCCAGCACGTCAATATTGTGTCGGCGATCACAAATGGCACAGGCGATAACATAATCAGGCTGAGGGGCCGCCGTTCGGTGAAGTTCACTTCCGTGGACAATTTCCAAATGTCGTCGACGTGCCGTATCGACCGTGTGACAAGGGAACAGCGTGTATATTTCCCTCCTTCCGGCTACAACCCGACAAAAGGCACGACCATCCGGCTTAAGATCGATGGGTACGATTCCATCGAATACAATAACGATGGATCGGTCAGGCCGTATGCCGGCAATATCTGGACAGGCAACGGCTTCGCGTCCAACGGAGGCGTGCTCACCAACTGCACGACCGCCAGCCAGATATCCCAGGACGGCACCGCCGCCACCGGGAACATGACGCTCGGTTCGGATACGGTCTCCATGTCCAGTCTTACGCAAAAGGGATACGAACCTGCGACCATAGCCCTTGCCACGGGGCAGAAGCTGAGCTTGAGCGGGTCCCTTACGCTTGACGGGGTCTCAGCGGACCTGACGGTCGGCGACGTCGTGGACAGGGGCACGCTGCGCCTGACCGGAGGCGGGTCGGCGATCCGCAACTTCGATACGAACAGTATCCTCACCGTCAATTGCGCGGTAGAGCCACCCAGCGGTTTGCCGGTGCTGTTCCAGGGCAGCGGCCCGATAATGGTCAATTCCCATCTTAACAACAAGATAACGATCGACGGCGTCGCAGGCGGCGATTGCGTCGTGACGCTCAACGCGCTCTGCAGCTATTCCTCCGGCTCGACGTATATCAAGAACGGCACCCTGCGCCTTGGCATGGATGATCCACTACCAACCGAATCTACGATCACAGTGGCAGCCGGTGGCATCCTCGACCTCAACGACCATGTGCTCTCCAACCCGTCGCGCATCGTGTTCCAGGGGAACGGCAAGGTGGTAATCAACGAAACGGGTACCTGGACGTTCACTGCGGGCCAGACGAAGAACTACTCGGAACACTATCTTTCGCCGTCCGCGGGCGACAAGGTGGTGGTGGTCAATGCCGCGACGGTTGTCTCGCGCCGCAGGAGCCGCTACGAGCTTGCCCGCTACAGCGAACTCGTCACGCTGCCGGAGCTTTCGTCCGAGACGCAGGCGATACTTGGGCCGGAATGGTTCCTTGTCGCCAAGGGCACATCGCTGTGGCTGCAGGGCCCGATATGCGGAATGACGCTCAGTTTCAGGTAGTATTGCAAGGAGAAGCAGGATGAAGAGGATTGCGAGGGTGGCGCTTGTAGCCGCCGTGGTTGTAGCCGGCTGCCGGTCGTTCGCCGCCGGAACCGTCAAGGCGGCATGGTTCACGCAGGACATATCGTGCAAGGTCGGCTCGCTTATCGCGGGCTACGGGCCCAACGACGTGTCCGTGAGGAAGTTCGACGACCTCCAGCTGCACGGCCTCGCTCTGGACGATGGCGGCAGCCGGGTGATGATCCTCGCCTTCGACCTTCTCGGCATGGATGCGGACATCATCCGCAGAATCCGTTCCGCCTGCGCCGCCAGGCTCGGCGTGAAGCCCGAGAACGTGCTGGTGACCTGCACGCATACGCACGGTGGACCGCACGCGCGCCTCTATTCGGGCAGGAGAGACTACGGCAAGGCCGATAATCCGTACGCCCGGCCCACTGAGATCGATGCCGAGTACGTGGCCTTCCTCGAGAAGACCACGGCCGCCGCCGTCGAGGATCTGGCGAAGAACGGCAGCTGGCGCGAATGCCTTGTCGGTTTCTATTCGTCGCACTGCGACGAGAACCGCAACCGCAGGTATACGACCGTCGAGAATTGCGCGTCGTTCAACGCCCATCGCCGCGCCCTGCACAAGCTCACGACGGGCATCGCCGACAAGGAGCTTGGTACCGTCGTCCTGCTGGACGCCGCGAAGTTCGAGCCACTGTACGTCATCGGCAACTACGCCGCGCATCCCCTCGCGAGCCACGCGCCGGGCCTCGGCGGCTACACGATCACGGCTGACTATCCCGGCTTCTACAGGCGCTACATCGAGAGGAACGTGGGCGCCTCCGCGATGTTCATCAGCGGCGCGTGCGGGGATCTCGTGCCCAAGGACGACGAACTGGGCGAGAACGGCGCGCGCAGGGTGGGCGAGAACCTTGCCATGGCGTCCATCGCCGGGATATGCGACGTGCGGCGCAACGCCACCCGCTTCGTCCTGGACAAACCCAGGCTCGGCGCGAAGATCGTCACGATGGAAAGCCGCCTCCGCGCGCCATATCGCAAGATGTTCGGCAGGGACACCGTCAGCATGGAGCTGCACCTCCTGTCGATCGGCGACATCGCCTTCGTCGGGGTGCCTGGCGAAATCGTCAATGAGCTGGGACTCGAGATCAAGTGGCACAGCCCGTTCAAGCGCACGTTCATCGCCTATTGCTCCACGGACTACTTCGGCTACATGTCGCCCGCGAACATGGTGGCGGCCGGCGGCTACGAGCCGCAGAACCAGCGGTACGCCTCCCGCGACACGCTCAAGCTCGTGGCTACCGTACGTGACGGGCTTTTCGACCTGAGGGACGCCATCTTCCCCGAGGATGGCAAGGGCGACGACCCGTACCCCGACAACCTCGCCCTGCCGCTGGTCAACCTGCCAGGCGGGATAAAGGCGTCGAAATGGCAGAGGGGGGCGACGAAATGAGCGGCGGCATTCTCTCCAGTATGACGCGAAAGGAGTTCATCGCCTCCTCGACCGCGTTCGCCGTGGCCCCGATGCTGTCCGCCGCCGGACGGTCCGTCAAGACTCCCCTGATGCTGGACACCAAGCGCATGGCGATATGGGACGGTCCCGGCATGCGCACCACGTTCTTCGTGAAGGGATGCCCCCTCAAGTGCGTGTGGTGCCACAATCCCGAGTCCATCAAGCGCGAGGCGCAGTGGGCGAGGTTCCAGCACCTCTGCAAGCACCACGAGAAGTGCACGATGGACGAGGCGACGTGCCCGACGCGCGCGCTCAAGCTCTACGGCAAGCCCATGACCATCGAGGAGATAGTCGCCAAGGCGCTCGAGGACAAGGCGTTCTACGACGAGTCCGGCGGCGGCGTGACGCTATCCGGCGGCGAGCCGCTATTCTTCTGGGAATGGGCGGCGCAGCTCTTCAAGGCGTTCAAGGACGCAGGGCTGCACACCTGCCTCGATACATCGCTCTACGCGCCGCCCGCCGCCATCGACGCGATGCTCCCCGTCACCGACATGTGGCTGCCCGACTACAAGGTGGAGGACGAGGCCCTGCACGTCAAGCACACGGGAGTCTCCAACGGTATCATCAAGGCGAACCTTGAAAGGCTCGTAGCCGAGAAGGTGAAGCTGGAGGTTCGCTGCCTCGTGGTTCCGGGATGCAACGACGGCGCCGACATCCTCGCCCGCCACCGCTATCTCGCCTCCATCGGCATTCCGGAGAAGTCGGTCGTGGATCTGGAATACTACGACTACGCCCGCTCGAAGTACCTCGCCCTCGGCATGAAGGACACCATGCCGCCCAAGTCCGCCAACTAGCCTCCCCCTCAGGAACCAGAACGGAACAACAACATGAAGAGTAGACTGATGGCGATGGCTGTGGCGGCGGTGGCCGCAGGTATGGCGGCGCATGCCGACACCGTACCCACGGGCGCGACGGTCACGGACGTCACCGCCAAGCAACGGTATCCATGGAATGGACTGGTGGACATAACATGCACCGTGTCCGGGATTGACGGGACCGCCCAGGGCCTCGACTTCACGTTGTCGTTCGTGGATCCGGATTCTGGCGACGCCCGCTACGTCTCGCAGTTCTGGGCGGTGCGCGGCGGCGTGAAAACGGACGACGTCTCGGTGCCCACAAACGGCGAATACCGTCTGCTCTGGGACGCCCGGTCCGACCTCGGCCAGGTTTTTTACAGCAACATGGTCGTGCGCGTTGGGTTTGACGCACGCAGCAAGGTCCAGCTATGGGAAGGCGGCCCGTGCTGGCGAGACGAACATCGGTGCGGATGAACCCTGTGATAGCGGCCTTTATTTCTGGTGGGGCGACACAATAGGCTACGCACACGGAGACAACGCCTGGGTGGCGAGCGACGGATCCAATACGAATTTATTGTTCGATAAGGGCACCGTGCCGACCTACAATAAAAGCGTATCCGCTCTGTAGAGCGCAGGATGGATTACGACGAATAAGGTTCTCTCTGTGAAACATGACGCGGCGCATATGCATTGGGGCGGGAAATGGCGGATGCCGACCAAGCAGGAACTGACCGACCTCACAAGCAAGTGCGAATGGGAGACGAATACGGTGAACGGCGTAAAAGGCTATGTCGTTAGTGGAAAGGGCGATTATGCTACCGTCAGCATATTTCTCCCATTTGCCGGCAAAGCCTTAGGGGATGCACTTCAACAACCAGGTGTCGAGGGCCACGGTATCGACGTTGCCACGAACGCGATTCCAGGTCTGCAGTTGCGGTATGCGACGACGATTGACGGCGAGTTCTCGGAGGAAGCGCCGTTGTACACGAACGTGTGCGAGGAGACGGTGTGGGTGGAGGCGTCCGTGCCTGGCTACATAACCACGAACTACTCGGCAACAGTGAAGATCAAGTCCGTCGAGGAAGACGATCCTAGCGACGCGCTCGTCGTGGGCAAGTACTTCAAGGCGACGCTCTCGGCGCTGGGGTATGAGGTGCCGACGAACGGGACGTCGTACACGGTGAAGGCGTATGGGTTGCCGGCAGGACTTAAGTTGAAGCACAACGCGGCCTGGAAGAACAAGAAGGGCAAGGTCATCGTCAAGGTGAAGTCCGAATGGTGGATCGAGGGTGTGCCGACGGCCGCGATCGACTACATCACAAATCCGGCCTACCTTGTCATCACGGCGAATGGCAAGACGGAGACGATGCCGCTTCGGCTGGAGGTTGAGGCGCTTCCCGCGTGGGCGAAGGGCACTTTCAACGGGAATGTAGAATGGAGAATGGAGAATGGAGAATGG
>JAFXTB010000133.1 GCA_017525225.1 Kiritimatiellia bacterium | reverse complement strand
GGTGTCGCGCAGGTCGTCCGGCGCTACGCGGACGGACGCGGAGAAGAACATGGCGGGCGGGCGGGAGACACCGGCGACGGCGGACGTGTCCACGACCTCCGTCCAGTTCGTCTCCGTGTCGGCGTCAAGCCAGTGTTCCGCGACCCATCCCCATGCCGCGCCGACGAGCGAGGTCGTTGCGAACAGGTCCACGATGTCGCCCGCGAACAGGGTGTTCGTCGGCCACGCGAGCGACAGATGCACCATGCCGTTCGACGAGATGGAGATCCCAGTAAAGCAAAGGTTCGTTACCTCAAATCCGCCCGAACGCGACGGCGCGATGGGGTCATCGCCATTTTCAATTCTCAATTCTCCATTTTCAATTCCTCCGTCCTCTCCGCCCCTGTCCCCGCCGCTCTTCTGCGCCTCGATGGTGGCCACGGTCGTTGCCACAATCAGCATAGCGAGCGTAATGCGCTCAAACCTACTTACTGTTTGAAGAAACGAATGCCAGGGCGCCAATGTCCACTTGTACAGGCAATACAGTCCCACGCCCGCCAACAGCGCAAGCGAGGCTCCCACAACATATACGAGCAACATTTCCAAAGCGGTGATAGTATAACAAATCACCATTGTACGGGGAAGTGGAAAACAAACGGTACGCCCCCACCCCCGTCACCTCCATGGTTTTCTTCGCACAACAGAGGCAAATATGCTATAATTCCCCGCGCTTCGACTAGGCGGTGAAAGCCGTCCATGGCGGAGCTGTGGCGCAACGGGGAGAGATTATCGCAGGCGGGCGGCAGCTTCGCGGGCGGCGGCGATGATGTCGGCCTCGCCCGGAACGACGCGGTTGGCCATCAGCACGTTCCCGTCGCAGATCACCGTATCGACACACGAGGAATCGGCCGCGTACACGAGGTCGGACGCGAGATTGAAGCCTGGCACCAGAAGCGAGTTCGACGCATCCAGCAGCAGGGCGTCGGCGAGCTTCCCTTCTGCGATGACGCCCGCATTGATGCCGAACGTCGCCGCGCCGTCCGCCGTGGCCATCTTCAGAATCTGCGCCGCCGGCGCTACCGTGGGATCGTCCGCCACCGTCTTTGCGAGCAGCGCGGCCGTCTTCATTTCGGAGAACATCGACATCGAATTGTTCGAACAGCAGCCGTCCGTGCCGAGAACCGTGCGGCAGCCGCCCTCCGTCACCGCCCGCTTGAACGGGAAGAAACCTGAATCGAGCTTGAGGTTGGACTGCGCGTTGTGGACGATCACAGCCCCCCTTTCGCGGATGATGCGGATGTCGCCGTCCGCCAGATGCACGCAATGCGCCATGACGGTGCGCGCATCGAGCACGCCCAGCGAATCCAGATAGGCGATGGGTGTCATGCCGCCGTGCATCTTCGCGCAGGTCTCCATCTCGGTGCGCGTCTCGGCCACATGGATATGGTAGTACGACTTCTCGGCGGCGGCCTTCGCGTGCATTTCGCGCAGGGAGTCGCCGCAGACGGTGTAGATGGCATGCGGGGCGTATGTGAGGAACACCCTGTCGGAGCAGCCGCCTATCATGTCCTCGAGCGCGGCGTTGCTCTCGACGTTCGTGGGATTGTTCACGCCGGGTGTCACCTCTATCGCCTGGCGTGCGATGGCGGCGCGCACCTTCATGTCCTCGGCCGCGCGGAGCACCGCGGGCGCGTACCAGTACATGTCGTTGAAGAACACCGTGCCGGAGCGGACCATCTCCAGGATTGCAAGCCTGGTGCCGGCGTAGACGATTCGATCGTCGAGGTGCGCCTCGGCCGGCCAGATGTGATTCTGCAGCCAGTCCATGAGCTGCAGATCGTCGGCGAAGCCGCGTAGCAGGTTCATGGCCGCGTGCGTGTGGCCGTTGTAGAACGGCGGCACGAGTATCTTTCCGCGCGCATCTATCGTGCGGTCGAAGGTACCTTCGATGGGCGCTTCGGATATGGTCTTGAAGCGGTTGCCCTCGATGAGGACATCGACTGTGCGTCCATCCAGTGTGGCGCGTGATATGAGAAGGGTTTTCATCGTAAGTACTCCTTTTCAAATGAAAGTGCGCGTCAGGCGCGATCAGTTCCCCTGCCGCGCATAAGACTTGATGCCGATCCTGATGTCGGCGACGCCGGGTATGTCGATGCGGCCATCCCTGTCGGTATCCAATCCGTTGATGAACGTCTTGAGCGCCCGTACCCTGTCGCTCGACAGCGAACTCGCCGGAATGACCAGCAGCCAGCGGTCGTTCCACACGCTGCGTCCAACGAGTCTGCTTGAGGACAAGTCGCCGCTGACGCGTATCGTGGAGTGGCGGCGGATCGTCGCGGAGGAATCGGTCGTTCCGTCTAGTCCACTGAACGTCGCAAGCCAGTCAAGGGCGTTCAGTTCGGCGGAGCCGACCTCGTACGGAAGCGGCAGCACCTGATCGACCACCTTGAACGACAACGTCTTGCGCGTCGTGCCGGCCGGTGCGCGCATGTAGTCCTGCCCCACCGGCACGAGATACACGTTCGGCTCCACGGCAAGGCCGTCGGACGAAGTGACGGCCAGTCCGTCGTATCCGACGAATTCGATGCCGACGGCATTGATCTTCACAGCATAGTCGCTCGAACTGAACGTCGTTTCGCCGCCAAGCAGCGGCTTGCCGAAGAAGTTCTCCGCGAGATTTATGGTGGTGGAGAACGGTATCACAAGCCCTGGCTCGCGCGTGGCGACGCCGTACTGCGGGGGCTGGCAGTGGCGGAGGAACTCGGCGTTGGAGAGGAGATCGTCCATCCAATATCCGTTCAGCGCCTGCCGCCAGGCCGAATCGCCAGACGCATCCGGCTTTATGCGGAGCATCGAATACCTGAGCGAGAACCACTTCGTAGAGGTGTCGGGATTGTTGACGCTGAGTCGTCCCTTGAGGACATCCCAATTCCCCTTCATGCGCGTGACGATGTCCCAAAGACCGCCGTCCGTGCCGTCCGCAGCCACGGTCACACCCTTTACGCCAAGTGCGCGCGTGGCGAGCGTCTCGCGCAGGAACGCGTCGCCGGCCTGGCGGTCGGACGAGAGAAGCCCTGTCTCGTAGTCGTACACCTTGGCGAGCTGCCATACGTAGCGCTGCGCCACGTCGTATGCCGTGCTGTACTTGGAGAGCGCGGAATTGAACTGCACGCGATAGTACATCTCGGCGTAGCGGTTGGCCACGGCGTTGTTGCTTTGCTGCTTGCGAAGCATCTCGCGCTCGGCCAGGAGCAGATCGCCCCGCGCGACTTCAGCGCGATATGCGGCCTCGGCCTTCACAAGCGCGCCATACGCCGACTGTATTCCGTTCGCAGCCTCGTACACGTTTGCGAGCAATCCCGCGAGTTTTTCCTTCAGTTCGGCGTAGGTGGAGTATCTGGTCTGGTAGGCTTCCGTGATGTCGATGCCGTCGGACATCATCTGCACCACGTTTGCGGCACCGTCCTGCAAGCCCTGGGCTACGCCTTTGGCCACGCTTCCAGCGGTCTGAATGCTGACATTGACGGCATTCAGCGTCGTATTGGCAACCGCAGTCCCGACATTCGATCCTGCGGCAAGACCGGCCACGATCCATGGAACGACATCCTGCCCGGCATCTGTAACCAGTTCGGACGTAGAAGACATGTTGTCGAGAGTGTCGATTATGATGTCAGTGGTAAACTTGATGGCGTTGTATACTTCCTTGAACGCACCCAATGTCGCCTTCAGCGTAAAGAGATAGTCGGCTTTGTCCTTCAAGTTGGTAAGGATCGCCACTTCGCGTTCCAGTTCATCGATTTTCCCCTTGTATACGGTCAGAGAGTGTCGCACGTCGACATAGGCCGAGAGGAAATCGCGATAGGCCGCCTGGATACTGCCTTCGGCGGGGCGGACGCTATTCCACCCGCTTGGCTTGACCACGATGCCACCCGGGGAGACGTTGTATACGATGGACACGGTTCCGTTGGTGTTGGTACCATACGCGAGGCTGTCGACATCGGAGGCGTTCGCCATCTTGTAGACATATATGTTGGTGGTCTGCGACAAGGAAAGATTTTCCAGCCCGTACGGGGCGAGATCCATATACTGGTAGTGGTAGATGTCAGGCCCGTCATATCCCTGCTCGTACGTGCCGGCTGGGCCGATGTCATCGGGGAACGGCTTACCGTAGATGGCGATGAGATCTTTCTTGTACGCCATCTCGAACTGCTCGAGCTCATGGGCGTCATTACCCTCGGCAAGCGTGATCTGACGCATGCGCGAACCGTATTTGTTGGCGTGTTCGAGGACGGTCTGCGCGTTGTCAAGGGCCCGCTCGGCACGCTCAAGGATCTGCTCGAAGTGGCTGGACGTTCCGGCGGCGACCTTCACGGGGTCGATGTCGAACGGGATGGCGTTGTCGGATAGGCCAAGCGGGTTGAGCCCGGCGTCAAGCGTGTTTATCTTGCGGTCGACGGCGGCGAAGCTCCCAGCGAGAAGACCGAGCGCCGGCACGGTCGCGCGGGTCACGTCGGCAATGGACTTGTCGGCGAATACCGACGCCGTGCGGTTCGTGGGCAGCAGCGAGTTGACGGTCGCCCAGTTGTAGAGCGCACCGAGTCCCGTGCGGACAGCCCATTCGCCGTAGCCGAAACCCTGTTCCTGGTCGGCGTCGAAGTAGCCTGCCGGGGTATCTCCATTCTGGTCGCGCCATGTCTTGCGGGCCGTGCGATCCACCACGTCAACGCCGGTCTGCGCCATCTTTGCCGCCGCCATGGCGAACTTCTGCTCGTCCTCATAGTCCATGTTGACGATGGAGTCCGCCACGAGCATCTCCATCATGCCGGGATCGCCCCAGCTGAAGTACGGGTTTCTTAGCAGACGGTAGTATCCCCAGATCGCGGAGAGGTAATGCCCATAGGCGTCGCCATGCCCCATCGGATACTGCGCAGCTGCCTGTTCCGCGGTGATTTCGCCTTGGTCGCCCATGATACCGTAGTTCTGCACGTACGCCATCTCGCCTTGCGTGATTCCCTTGGTGAAGTTCCACATCAGGCGATTGTAGTAGGGATAGGTGGTCATGTTCGGGGCTACTGCCGAAGAACGGCCGCGCAGAAGCGCCAGTTCCTCGTCCAGCAGCGACGGCACCTGGTTTGCGAAGCAGTACGTATTTGCCGGAAGCATGTCCAGCGTAGAAAGCATTTCGCCCGTCGAGCCTACCGAGATGGTGGGGTTGGACGCGTCGGAATACGCGTCGTCTCCTAGCAGCGTATAGAGATCGGCGAGGCGGGATACGGCCTCCAGCAGCTGCTTGTTGGCGCTCACGTCGTTTATGCCTAGCGCGAGAGAGAGGGATTCGGCCTTGTTGAGAACGGTCTGGTACAGCTCCACCAGCCCTACATTCTCCAGGTTGGAGTCGTTAAGTGCGACGTCGCCGCGATAAGGGCCGCCGATCTGCTCCGGCATGGTGTAGTTGAGCTCGGTGGCGTTCACGTAGAAGTCGCTTATGCGCTGGGCGAAAGGCGTCACGTTGTTGAGCACCCGTTGCACCCAACCTTCCGCGAGCGTAGGTCCGCACCATCCGCTCCATGTGTCGCCGGTCACGCCATACGCAGGCGTCCCGGATTTCGCGCGGTAGCGCATCACGTAGTACGTGTTGACGAGCTCAAGCAGATTCGCGCCACCGCCGCCGAGGAGAATGTCCGTCGCCCCCGTCCCATTTGTCTTGACTGTCCAGTCGGCGTAATTGTCCGGCACATGCCCGTCCGCCGGAGGCTGGCGTTTCCGCCATTCGAACTCGAAGTTGTCGGCGGACTTGCCGAACGGCGCGGTATAGAGCACGTTCAGCTGTTCGGAGAGCTTGTTGTTCGGATCCTGCAGCACGACCAGTCCGCCGGCGTACAGTTCCGGCACGACCTTCAATATGTGCATGGATATGGTCGAACCGGCGGGAACGACGCTCTCGTCGTCCGAATCGTTCTCGATGAGAGTCACGTAGTTGGTGCCGCAACCGTTGGCGACAAGCGCGTAGTGGTCCACGGGAGAGTATTTCACTTCGACATCGCGCGTCTTCGCCGCAATCGTGCCCAAGTCTGTGAGATTGATGTTGACAGACTTCTCGACGATGCTCCGCACGGACGGACACACTTCATTCGTGGCAAGCGAATTGACCGCGTTGACCCAGCGCGTCTTGGCGTCGCCCGAGGCCTTGCAGATGTCCCTGAGGGCCGCACGTTCAGCGTCGGACAGCACGTTGACCTGCAGATAGCTCGTACCGGCCTTCTTCTCGACCATCTTGCCGACGAGAACCATGCGATTGGACTCGGCCGCGTTCATGTCGATATAGAACCGGTCGGAGATGTTTGGCGGCACGCCCGTGAAATAATACTTCCCGCTCTTGAGCTGGCAGGTTCCCGCCGGACCGACGGTAAAATTGTATTCGGCCGCGAAGTCCGCGCCGACTGAAAGCGACGCCGTCTGCGCCACCGTCGGATCGATGAGCGTCACGACCGTGCCGGAACGATCGGCCCCGTCGTTGCGCGGGACGGGATAGACTACGGCCATCGAAAGCGCATTCCACACCTCGGGCAGTCCAGAATCGGCCGTGGTCAGCGTCTGTGCGACACGCATGAACGGGATCTTGTCGTCCGGCGGCCATGAGGCATGCCACGTCCACGCCAATGGCGAGGCTCCCGTTATCTCCGTTGCCGTCGGGGCGTTTGTCGTATCGTCGAACGCCATCCAGCCGACAAGCGTGCCGACCTCCGGCTGTTCGGTGGCAGGCAGCGACGGGAAGTAGAAACCATCCAGGACGGGATAGTAGTTGAACTGCATCGTGGTGCCGTCGCGTCTCGCCCACATGCGGTTTAGACGGTCGCGGTAGATCACATACGAGTCGTTTTCGAGCGACAGCTCCTGGCAGTAGTTCTTCGTGTTGTAGTAGCCGTCAAGATAATCCAGGGGATGCGGACCTGCCAGCAGGTTGCCTACCGTCACTTCGCTCGCAAGCGTGTTGTAGACATCGTTCGTCAACGTCACGTAGAACATCCTCATGGCGCCCTTGCCGCCGGCGGAGTATTCCACCATGACGAACGGCTCCGACGAATCCGCTCTGTTTAGATCGCATCTCAGCGCATATACCGTATAGCCTGCGGACTCTTCCCGGACGAACGCATGCTCCTCGTTGGGGTTGTATCCGATACCGTCTGGGTTGTTCTGCACGTAGATGCGCGGCGCGATGCCGTCCAGGGCGGCAATGGTTCCGTTGGAGCGGCACGGGCCGCCAGGCGACACGGCCAGGCATCCGTACGAGGTGAGCGTCCTTCCGCTCCCGTCGTCCGCCGACATGCGGAAGTCGACGCCGGCGATATGGCCAAGATCGCCCGCCGTATCGAACGTCCAGGAATACCTGCGACGTTCCGTGGATTCGTTCATGCCACCGGCGGCGTACAGCGCAAGGTCTTCGCCCGAGACGGCAAACGGCCATACGCAAAGATGGTCGATGCCAATGCCCGTTGCGGAAGCCGTCCCCCCTAATGCGCCTACCGTCAACTGGCATTCGTTGGTGACGAAGGATTCCGCGCCCGCAAACGGCGCCGTCGCCACGGTCTCACCGTTACAGTATATGGTGAGCGTGCCGTTTGTCATGCAGACCGCGCACGCGACATGCGTCCAGGCGTTCGTAGGCACGGAGACTGCGGTCCCGCAGATCGAAAGCTCCATGTCGGCGGACACGTCTATCGTGAACGCTCCGCCTGCAGCAGTAAGCACGCGGCCTCCCGCCACGGGATCATACTCTGCGGCGCGGAACCGACCGTTTATCCAGAATCCGATCGTGGCGCCGGTCTCCATGGAACCTGGCACGAGGTTGTCGGCATACGCCGTCGAGTTCGAGATGTTCAGATAGAGAGCCTGACCGCTCGCCGCATACGACTTGCCGGCGCTGCCCAGCTGCGATGCGAGGACAATGGAGTGGGCTTCCGTCGGGAGCGGCCAGATGGCCTTGTATCTCTGCGCGACCGTCGGGAACGATATCGGCGCCGGCATGTCATCGGCCTTCCACGACCGGTACCACCACACTTCTATCGGATCGTCGGAGGCACGCACCGCATAGATGGCGGACGCAAGAGTGTCAAGTGGGTGCGCAGATGACTCCGCCGCAGACACTTCCGACTTGAGCACGAGACGCGGCGCATGGTAGAGATTCGGGTTCCAGTTGCGTCCGGGAGAGCCCGGCTCGTAGATGTAGCCCGGCAGGGACGCATCCGCCTGAGCCGCGATCCCCGCCGCGATTCCCGCCGCAGAGTCGGCACGCAGGACTATCTCGGTTCCGACATGCCATTCGCCGGCCCTCTGGTCGAATACGCTCGCATCGGTATCCAGGCAGCTTCTCATGGGCAGGAACCAGACGTTGTCGTTGCCGACGATCTTGAGCGTAAAGTGCCCGGCGCCGGACGTGTATACCGTATTGGACACCACCGTCGCGATGTTGGCGGGATCCGAATATCCGCACAACTGCACGGTATAGTCCTCTGGAACCATTATGCCCGCGCCAGACACCGAGTTGCTGGAGGTCACGACGATCGGATCGGACTCGCCCCATTTGATGAGGTAGTGGTCGTACTCGAACGGCCATTTCGTGCCCATGGGATCTTGCGTCATCCACCATATCTTTGCCTTGTGCGGCGCATCAAGCCCGCTGGCGGCCTGGCTGGACGCGTCGGTCGGCGCGATGGCATATACGAAACCCGACTTGGGGCTGGTGGAGGAGAATCCGCTGTGCTTGTAGAGATAGGGTGCGACCGCGTCCTCTTGATCGCCGATGTCCGTACCGTCGCCGGCGATGACGCTCGCTTCGAGAAAATCCGTCGAATAACCGGAGCCTACCGGCATGAGCCTGTCGCCGACATTGACAGTCAACACGTCAACGTCCGGTTCGGACACCTCTACGACTATGGTGTAGATGAGATTGTCCTTGGATCCGGAATCGTAATAGGCCATCACGAACTGCCCTCGCGGCCCGACATGGTTGCCAAGCCCGGATTCATCGCGTTTGGCATACACGCGGATGAGGTAGGTGTCGCTGTCGTCGGCATGCACGCCGAAAACGATATTGGACGTGGCGACATTGAGGTTGTCGCCCGCGTACACGGGATCGCTGTAGCTTGGTCTCACGATCTCGGGATTGCCCAGGAGCCGCACGTGCTTCGGGTTGGTGCGACTGCCGAGGGATACCGTGGGACCGGCGAATCCGTTTTCCGTCCAGAATATGCGAAATGGCCTGGTTGAGGCCGTTGAAGCTATCTGATAGGTACGTACGATCGGTTCGTTCGAGCCTCGCATGTACCAGTTGACGGCAACCGTGCCGCCGCGCGTAAAGAGTATGCGCTGCATGTCGTTCGTGGCGGATGGATTGTAGTATATCATTCCATCGTCGCGGTATGCGGCGGAATTCCGTATGCCCTCGCCAGTGCGTTCCCAGTCGATATCGTCGGGATTGTCCGTGGGCAGCACCGTGCACCAGTCGCCCAGGTAGAAATCGGGCTTCTGTTCGGAAACCATCATCCCGTAGCTGGCGTTCGCAAGCCGGTAGGCCACGTTGCGGTTGTTGTCCATCGCGGCTGGACGGTCCTCGCCGGTGGCTGCGAATCCGCCACCGCTCAGATACAGGCTGTTGGCGTTGGCCGCGCTCCAGTCAGACGGGCTCTGCGTATTGACAATGTCGAGCGGCTTCAACGTGGTCAGTTCAAAGCCGTCTCCCTCGGCGCCGGCGAACACGACGCCGGCGGCAAGAACCAGCAAGATCGACGCAAGAGATTTCATGATAGCCGTCTTCCCCCTCAATTTGACGCCCCGAACGGGTAGAAATAGACCTTCACCGGGTGGCCTACGTTAAACGGCGGGAACACGTCGCCCGACCCGACGGCCCACGTCACGCATGGCACGCCATCCGAATTGTCCCAGTGGTTCCGGTCTTTCGACATGACGGTGACAACCCCGCCGAAGTCGGTATGGAACATGCGGGTACCGGTATTGAGAGAATTGAAGTCGTAACTTTCCGGCGCGGAGTTCCTGAAGATCGAGACCCGATCGCCTTTCTTGAGCCGCAGCGAACAGGCGTCGTTCTCCAACGAAGCCGACGAAATGGTGATCGATGCGCTTCCCCCCTCAAGCTTCAGATTGCCGGTTACGGTCAACGACCCGAACGTGGCGTTTTTCGCCCATATCGCCGTCGTGTCCATGGTATCGACCGTTCCTCCCGGCATCAGCTGATCTGCCATGGCCGACCTGTCCACGACCGGCGCGGCGAAAACCTCCTGCCTCGGATACTGCTCGGCCGCGCCGTTGATCGACACTCCGAGAAAACGGGCGTTGGCGTTGGTGAACGCAGCCGCGACGCCATCGCCCGAAAGCATGCACTGGAAAAGCCCGTCGCTGTTCGGACGGACCGTCTCGGTACCGGTCCATGCCGGATCGCCGCCGGTTGCGTCCTTGTAGAGCGAATAGGTCACGGGCACCGTCGCCGGCATCGTCACGCCCGCGGGATTGATTCGCCCCCTGTAGACGAACGAGAAATCTTCTTCGGCATGCGCACCAAGCGCGACCGCCGCCGCCAAGATCGCCGTAAACGCGGTATTCATCACATTGTTCATCTCAGATCCTCCCCTTCCTTTCAGTTGGCCCCGATGTATACCATCTTGACTTTCGCCCATGATCTGACGTCACGAGTCGTATAACCGCGGTGGTTGTGCAACGTGAGTTTTACCTTCCTCCCCTTCCGCACAGGGAAGGTGAATACGCGCGAACGGGAAGCATCGTCATATTGCGTCCGACCGATGCGCGTACCGTTCAAGATGCGGAAGTCGCCGTTTTCAAGCGTTCCTTCCACCCAATAGCTGCTGTCGTTCACGCTTATCGCCACCTTGATCAGTACGATGGCGAAACCGTCGTCCAAAGCCGTGATCGACAGCGATTCCGACTGGTTGTACGTGACGGAGAAGAAACCGGTCGTGTCTGTAAGCGAGAGGGTCGCGTCGGCGGCGAACTCATCCCATCTGGTCGAGATGTTGCCGGGCGAATTGGCGCGCAGCATGCTCAGCGACCCCTTGTTGAGATCCAGTTTCTTGAGATATATGTTCTGCGCCCCGTCCACATTGCCCTTGAGCATGGTGTCTCCCGTCAGCGCAACTTCGTCCGCCGTGAAGGACGGCCCGGCGGCAAGCGTGGATACTCCCACCGTCCCCTTGGCGACATGCCTGCCGGAAGTCTCCATCCGCGCCACATCTGCCGACACTATCGCGAACGGCGCCGGCGATACGCGCATGCGCGGACGTATCTCGGCGTACCCGCTTGGCGTCACGCCGATCCAGAAAGTCGAGCATGACGGCGGCGCGTCGATCCCGTCCGCAACAGCCGCGAAATGCCCTGAAGCGTCCGTCGTGATCGTAATGGGCTTGGTGGCGAAAGCGGTGGAGGCGTTTTCGGTTTCGTATGCCGAGAGCGTCGCTTCGATCGTCCTGTTCGCCTGGACGGTTCCAGATGCGTTCAGAAAACGCCCTTCGTAGCATACGCTTGCGGCCGATGCCGCCAGCGCCGCGGCGGCGCACGCCGTCAATGCGGCAATGATCCTGCGGTTCATGTCACAGCCCCCTTCCGAATGTGGTGACATATGAAGTTCCCCCTCCGTTGCATTTGCGCAACGTAGCCCCGGACGGAACGATCAGCGAACAGTATCCACTGCCTTCCACTTCTGCGGCGTCATGCCAGATGGCGAACAGATCGGTCGGCGCGGTCGAAAGCGAAGTGGAACCAAAGGCCTGCGTCCGGATACCGCTTATTCCATCGGTCAGCTTCAGTTCTTTCGCGGCGTATATGTTGCGGTTGCCGGATACGGAAAGCGTCGTGTTCCTACCGTTCTGGCGGATCGTCTTCTTCACTGTCATCTCGCTGACGCCAGGCGCGGAGGAGATGTTCAGCGTCTCGGCCTCGACATCGTATGACTTCATCGTCCCGACATGGCGCGCATACTGGGCCTTGAGTGCGCGCGGCATGCTTGCAAGCGGCTGACGCGGCAGCATTTCGGTATAGTTTCCAGGCGTCAGACCGATCCAGAAGCCGCTGGCGGAAAGAAGCGCGTCGGCAAGGTTTGCGTACTTTGCGTCTGAAACGGCGCTGCCGCTGTCGTCGGCAAGCTCCACGTAGAACGACCCGTCCGACGACATCCTCACCGGCATCGTGCGCCCCCACAGCGCCTTGCCGCCGGAAGCGACGTCATAGAGGCGGAACGTCATCGTCATGGGCAGCGATGTGTTGAAGGTCGAACCGTCCGGTTTGGCGAGCTGTCCCTTGTAGCTTAGCTTGTCCGCCGCACACGCCGCCAACGCCAACGCGGCGAATACTGCTGCAAATATCGTTTTCATGTGACGTCCTTCCTTTCCTATCTGATCTCTGATGCGGAACACACGCGCTTGAGCGCGAAGATTCCGCGTATGGCTATCGGTTCGCTGCGCAATCCCGACAACGTCCAGTCAAGCCGCCCGAACGTCGTCTCGTCAGGCGTGCGGGAGTATGTCGGGCGGCCGTTGTCGTCGGCCCAGACAAACGTCAACCGGTTCGTGACGGAGAAGCTTTCCGGCTTGATCGAGCCGATGAAATTGGACGGCACGTCGCCCGAAGGCGCGGCGCCGGAGTAGTCGGCCTTCTTGCCGTCATGGTCCGGATGCCACGCATGGCGGAACGGATTCTCCTTCGACCTTTCGCCGACCATGAAGCGGAATGTCATCTCGCGGCCGAACTCCGATGCGCTGCCGTCGGCATTCGCACCGCCTGCCGTCGCCCGGTTGGCAGTGTCGATGAATACACACGACAACCGGCGCGCGGCGTATCCGGACGGAACATCGGCAAGTTCCCCGTACAGCACGGTACGCAGGGTGTCGCCGCTATTGTCCTGCGCGACAGCCACGCGCTGAAGGAGAGTCGGTACGCCTTGCGCGTCTACATGCAAAAGGACCGTGGCCTTGAGCTCCCCGCCGGCCTGGGCCAAGGTACCGTCGGCCTGCGCCACCTGCACCATCCTGGCGGTTCCCACCCAGAGTCCCGCCGGATACGGTGCTTCGCCGGCGGGAAATGTATTCGCCGCGACCGTCACCGGAATGCGCACGCGCATCTTCGATCCGCCGAGATCCTCTATCGCCAGGACCCCTGCGCGCGTTGCACCGGCCGTCAGACCGGATTTGTCACCCTGAAAGGAAAACACCCGTGATTCACCGGCCGCAAGCGTCACGTTCGTAGCCGCAAATGACTCCCAGCGTGAAAGTTCCGTGGCCGTCGGCGGCACGAACAGGAACAATCCCGGCGCGACGTCCCCGGCGCGCGCCGAGGCCGCGAGCGAAAGGCGTATCTCCCTGTCCTTCGAACTCGCGTTGCGCACCGTTATGCTGGCGCGATCGGTTCCGTCCGCGAAATTAAGTCCGCCGCCGATATCCGTGGACACGTCGATGACGCCGGGCCAGATCGCCGCAGATTCGCTTTCGAAGGCGTATGCCTTGCCGCCTTTTATCTTGGGCTTGGTGGAAAACACGTTGAGCGGCGTGATCTCCGGGGCCGCAGCATCCGTCCCCCACACGTTATAGGGCTTTGACGCGGCGGTGCCGGCGGGTCCGTCGCCGAAATACGCCGTTGAGGCCACCTCCTCGCCGGCCGGAATCGACACCGGCGCGAACGTTGCGAAGCCGTCCGACGACACCTGCCATGACACTTGCGGCAGCTGCGGCACGCCAAGGAACGTCTTGGTGGCGGAATTCGTGGCATATATCATGTAGCAGTAGCCGCCTACAACCCGGCTCAAGGTCGATTTCAAAGGATCCCGGGCGTCCCACACGAGATACGAAACCGGCTTCTGCGATATTTCCGTGCCGTCCGCAGAGAGCTGGGCGGTGTCGGAGTAGACGCTGGAGACATAGCATCCGGCGCGCGTCACCGGCAGGTCCGCGAAGAAACCGTCGGCTGAAACCGTCTCAGACGGCGTCGATTCGATGTACACGGCGTTCCAGCCGACGTTCAGCTCAAGCGTCTCCTCTATGACGCCGCCCCAGGCGCCTGCCAGCGGCAGCGCCAGAACCAGGGCAATCCACAGCCTTCCCATCACTTCACCTCCAACTTGTAGAACATGCTGGCGGCATCCGCCGCCGGCGTCACGTACAACGTGGCGACGCCAACATCGTCATCCGGTTCCTCGAAGGTCGCCGCGGTCTGCTCCGCCGCAGCGGGAGACGTGCGGAACTTGGTGTCCATCCAGCCCGGCGAAGACAACCGCTCAGCTGATTTAAGCGTGTAGAGATGTCCGCCCACATACTCGAACGTAAGCACACGCTGGTCGCCTGATGACGTGAAAGACGATATCTTCAGGTAATCGCTGGCGTCGAAGGGATTCGTCCCGGCGACGTATTCCGAATAGTTGTCCGCGCCGTCACCGTCCCAGTCCGCCGCCGCGTCGTACTGGGAATGGCCGGATTGCCGCATGAGATAGCCTATGCCGTCGATATAGTCGTCGGGCACGGGAACGGTCCTTCCTTCGCCGTAGGCGTAATCCTTGGCATTGGACCATACGATGTTGCAGTTCGTGACGGCGTTCGCCGCGACGATGGGCGGCAGAAACGCGGTAGCCGCGTTTGTGGAGCCCATCGCCGTAACCACCATGCATGCGGGGGCGTCGCCGATGGCGGCGGCCTTGTCGCATGCGACCGTGGCCAGTGGCACCTCCAGCCGAAAGTTCACGCCGGAAGCATCGGCGTCGCGGACGACACATGAGGCGAGGACGATCCCGTTGGTCGCAACAGCCTGAATGGTCACCCCGTCGCTTGACGAAAGCAGCTCATGTTTGTAATTCATGGCGCTACCGGCATAGACATAAGTGCCCAACGGGAAATTGACGGCCGACCAAACCGGCAGTGAGCAGGTCGCGACCGAGAGGAAAACCCAAGCGAATGCTAATTGTTTCATGGTGAAAAATATATCAAATCACCGTTCACAAGTAAAGCATTGTCTGGATTTTGGGGGATTTTGGGCGTCCGCGAATCTACATTCTGGCACGGTTGACGAAGTAGACGGCACCGACCATGCACAGGAACGCCCAGAGGTAGTCCCAGCGCCACTTTTCGCCCATGAAGAGGATCATGAAAGGTACGAACACGCAGACCGTGACCACCTCCTGGATGATCTTGAGCTGCGCCACATTGAGCCCACTCGCGGCTCCCAGCCTGTTGGCCGGCACGAGGATGATGTATTCCACCAGGGCGATCAGCCAGCTGACGAGGATGATGGCGAAAAGCGGCCAGCTCGCCGCACCGGGCTTCTGCAGCCGCAGGTGCCAGTACCACGCGAACGTCATGAAGAGGTTGCTGCATACGAGCATCGCGACCGTCGTCGCCACGCCACCGAACCTGGAAACATCGCCCATCGCCATTCTACATCCTCGCATTCAGGTGGCGGGATATCTTCTGCGCCACGTCCATGATCACGCCTAATCCCTCCTTAGCCCCTTCATGAGCGCTATCTCGCGCCGGTATCCATCGAGGTCGCAGGGCGTCTCCAGATAGAATGGCAGATCGCGGAGCGCCGGATGGTTCACTACGCGCGCGAGCGCCTCAAGGCCGATCTTACCCTTTCCGATCTGCGCGTGACGGTCCTTGTGGGCGGCAAGGGGGTTCATGGAGTCGTTGAGATGGATCGCCTTGAGCCTGTCCAGCCCGATCGCCGCGTCGAACGACTTCAGCACGCCGTCCAGTCCGTCCGCGATGTCGTAGCCACCGTCCCACACGTGGCATGTGTCAAGACAAACGCCAAGGCGGTTGCCGCCGCACATCCCCTCCGCGGCGTCTATGATGGCGCGGATCTCCTCGAATGTGCGCCCCACCTCGCTACCCTTGCCGGACATCGTCTCCAGCAGGACGGTTGTGGCGAACGTCTTCTTCGAAAGGATTCGTGCGAGCATGGATGCTATAAGCTCTATCCCCTTCTCGGCGCCCTGGCCGACGTGCGAGCCGGGGTGGAAGTTGTAGAGCGCGCCCGGCGTGAGCTCCAGGCGTTCAAGGTCGTCGGCCATCGTCTCCTCGGCGAATTCGCGCACGCGCGCCTCGGCGCCAGCGGCGTTGAGGGTATAGGGCGCATGGGCGAGGATGGGCCCGATCCCATGCTCGGCCGCGTAGGCGAGGAACGCCCTTGCGTCGGCCCTGTCGATCGGCTTCGCCGCGCCGCCGCGTGGGTTGCGCGTGAAGAACTGGAACACATTGGCTCCGATGGACGTCGCCGTCTGGCCCATTGCCAGATAGCCGCCCGCGGAGGAGAGATGGCAACCTATCTTCATGGCTTATCCTACTACCAGTTCTTCCTTGGGGTACTTGATCGTGCTTGCCGGCTCGTCGCGCCCACCGATGAGAAGCACCACGGATATGGCGCCCAGCCTGCCGCAGAACATGCACACCATGAGCACGATGCGTCCGGCCGGTGAAAGGAGCGATGTCGTGTTGCCGCATGTGAGGCCCGTGGTCGTTACGGCGGATATGGTCTCGAAGAGAAGGTTCTCGAAACCAAGGCCCGGCGTGTCTGCCTCGGTCACGAGCAGTATGCCCATGGCCACGACCATGAGCGCCACCGCGAAGAAGAATATGACGAACGACTCGCGCACCACCGCCGGCGGCACCGTGCGGCGGCAGAGCACCGTCTCGTAACGCCCGTTGTAGATGGCACCGATCGTGCAGAGGAATACGATGAACGTGGTGATCTTGATGCCGCCGCCTGCGCCGCCCGGCGCCGCGCCGATGAACATCAGAACCTCGGACAGGAAGCGCGTGATGTCGTACGTGTCCTCCATGGGTATCACGGTGAATCCGCACGTGCGCGGCGTGACGGCCTGGAAGAACGCCACCGCCGCCTTCTCCAGTGGCGGCAGGTCCGCAAGCGTATGGTTGCGCTCTATCAGGTAGAACGCCACGAACGCCCCCGCCACGAAGATGGCCGACGACACCAGCACTATGCGCGAATGCAGCGAGAGCCGTCCCCTCTTCACCAGACTACGCCGCCAGAACCGTATGGTGCACACGTTGTATATTACGAAGAAGCCGATACCGCCCAGGATCACCTCCACGCCCATCACGACCAGCACGAGCGGCTGAGAACGGAACACCGCGATGCTTCCCGGATCAAGCGAGAAGCCTGCGTTCGCGAACGACATCACCGAATAGAAGAACGCGCGGTACCAGGCCGTAAGATCGTGGGCGGCCACCTCGAGCGACGGCGCATCGCGCGTGAACGCCCACCAGAGCGCAACCGTGCCAAGCGACTCGATGACAAGCATGGACGACACCACCCACACTATCAGGCTGCGAAGACCCTTCACTCCGTGCGTACCGTACGCGCTCATGAGCGAGAACTCGCTCGCAAGCGAAAGCCGCCTGCCTATGACCACGAGGAAGAACGTGCCGAGCGTCATGATGCCCACGCAACCAAGCTCCACCAGCGCGATCATCACCCCCTGCCCGAAAAGCGAAAGCTCCGTCCCCGGATCTATCACCGTAAGTCCGGTGATGCACACCGTGGAGCAGGCAGTGAAAAAGGCGTCTCCGAACGGACGCCACGTGTGCGTGGGGCTGGATACCGGCAGCGACAGCAGGAACGCGCCCAGCAGGATCGTACCAAGAAATCCAAGGACGATCGCCCAGCGGGTCTTCATTTCGCCGCTCCATCCTCGCCTGCCGAGACAGGTTCGGCGGGCTTCTCGTCGGCCTGTGCGGACTCGGCAGGCTTCTCGTCGGTCGGTACGGATTCGGCGGGCTTCTCGTCGGCCGGTGCGGACTCGGCGGGCTTACCGTCGGCCGGTGCGGACTCGGCGGGCTTACCGCCGCGCGAGGCGGTGAAATCGAGCTTCTCCTTGAGCCACACGCCCCAGACGCTGAGCTCGTAGAAAAGGCACAGCGGCAGCGCCATCATTATCTGGCTCATCGGATCCGGCGGCGTGAGCGCCATGCCGAGGAAGAACGCGATCACGATGGCGAACTTGCGGCATTTGCGAAGGGTCTCGGACGTGATGAGGCCCAGCCAGCCCAGCACGAAGAGTATGAGGGGTATCTGGAACACGAGCCCGAATGCGATGATCAGCTTGAGTATTATCGAAATGTAGCCTTCGATGCGCACCACCGTCACAGGCAGGTGCACCCAGCGGTTCACCAGGTCGAAGAACGCCACCGCCTGCGGCGTTATCTTGGAATACGCGAACCACACGCCCACGCCGAAGCAGGCGCTGCCGGCGAGCAGGTAGAAGAGTATGGCGGCCTTCTCGCGCTTGGTCAGCGCGGGGAAGACGAAACGCAGTATGAAGTACATGAGGAACGGGAACGAGAGCGCCGTGCCGCCCCACATCGCTATCGACATGATCGTGGAGAATCCGCTCGTGAGGTCAAGCCCCTCGATGGTGAGCTTGCCAGCCTTCTCCAGCATCTGCGCCGGGGATTTCAGCCAGTCCAGCACCTGCGGCGCGAAGATGCCCGCCACTATGCAGCTCACGACCCACGCCACCGCGGCGTTCATCAGGCACGAGCGCAACGCGACGATGTGCTCGAAGAACGGCCGCGGAGGGTCGTTGTACTCGTCTGGATTACTGATGAGCGGTCGCATCGCTGTCGCTGCCCTTCATGGCGCCGTCCGTCGCGGCGACCTGCGTCCCTTCTGCGGGGGGCGTCCCGGCCGCGGCCGGCGCCTCGTCGCCGGAGGGAGCGTCCTCCAGCGAGGGCCCCTCGTCCGAATGGTATTCGCCCATGTCGCCGTAGCCGTCCTCGCCGTAGCCATCCTCACCATAGTAGTCGTAGGCGCGATCCCGCCTGTCGTCGCCCGGGTCGGCGCTCGGCGACTCCTCCGGCGCGGTATCGCCGGCCACTGCCGCATCGACGTCCTTCGCGATGTCGATGTAGTCCTGCTTCATGTTGGAGACGGCCTTCTCCATCTCCTGGTCCATCGTCATGATCTGACGCTTGAACTCGTCCGCCGCGCGCCTGAGCTGCGAGAGGATCTGCCCCATCTTGCGCGCCGCCGCAGGCAGGTTCTTCGGGCCTACGACGATAAGCACGACGGCGAGCAGCACGAGCCACTCGCCGCCACCGACGGAATCGAAGAAGAGAAAGGCGAACGCCATCCGCTACCGCAGCCCGTCAGCCGTGCCGTCCCTACTTATGCTGGAAGATGGCGAACTCGCCGCGGCGGTTCTTCGACCAGACGGACTCGCCGGAACCGACGACCGCCGGCTTCTCCTCGCCGTAGCTCTTCGTCTGCACGCGGTTCTCGGCGATGCCGAGGCGCAGCAGGTATTCGCGCACGGATCCGGCGCGAAGCTCGCCCAGCGTGAGGTTGTACTCGTTGGAGCCGCGCTCGTCGCAGTTGCCCTCGACCATCACCACGCGATTGGGGTTGGACTGCAGATGCTGCGCCACGGCCTCGATCTTGGAGAGCTCCGAATCCTTGAGGTTCGATGCATCGAAGGCGAAGTATACCGGCGCGAAGTCGACATCCGTGCAGCGCACGTAGTTGGGATCCTGGTCGAACTTGAGCCCCGTCGCCGACTTGCCGGACTCATCGATCACGGCGCCCGGGTCGGTGGTCACGTCGCCGCCGATCTTCCCGTCGTCGACCGTCTGCACGTCCTTGCCGGAAGAGAGGTCATCGCCGCCGGCCGCGTCATCGTACTTGCACCCCGTCACGGCGAACGCGAGAACCCCGCAGACCGCCAACGCCATCATCGTGGAATACTTCATTTTCTTTGCTCCTTGCTGGTGAAATCCTTTTGTTGCTGAAAGACGCTGTGTATGATACAGCATTCGCGGAGGAAACGCAAGGGGAAAACGCAGAAAACAGCATAATCCCTCCGCCCCCTTCCAGGGCCTGCCGGCGGCTCAGTGGTCGTGCGCCCCCTCTCCATGCCACGGCTCGAACCCGGGCGCGCGCTCTATGCCCGCCGCGATGCGCTGGCGCACGGCCTCGTACACGAGGATCGTGGTCGCCGCCGACACGTTCAGGGAATCCGCGACACCCAGCATAGGTATGCGCACGCGCATGTCTGCCGCATCCATCCATTTCGACGTAAGCCCGTACTGCTCCGCGCCCACCGCGAGCGCCACGCTCCCCGTGAGGTCCGCCTCGAAATGCAGCTTCTCGGCGTGAGGCGTGGCCGCAAGTATCCTGAACCCCCTCGCCCTGAGCCACGCCAGCGCCTCCTCGGACGACGCCTCCGCCACGGGCACCGAGAAGAGCGTGCCGGTCGATGCACGCACCACGTTCGGGTTGTGTATGTCGGTCGTCCGGTCGCAGACTATCACGGCCGCAGCGTGCGCGGCATCGGCGGAACGGAGTATCGTGCCGAGGTTGCCCGGCTTCTCGATCGCCTCCGTCACGATCACGAGCGCGTTCGGCGGAACCTCGAGATCCTCCAGCCTCCGCGAGACGTGCGGCCCCACCATCAGCAGGCCGTCCGGACGATCCCTGTACGCCATCTTGAGGAACGCCGCCTTCGAGCACGGGAACAGCTCCGCACCGCGGGCGGCACAGTCCTCCACAAGCGCCGGCTCGTTCTCGTGCCTGAGGTAGAGCTCCTCGCAGAAGAAGATCGATTCCGGACGGTACCCGTTGTCCAGCGCGCGACGGCATTCGCGATAGCCTTCAACGATCATGAGGCCCGTCTCCATGCGCACTGCGCACGTGCGCAGGCGCACCACCTGCTTGATCCTCGGGTTGGATGGGGACGTAAGCTCTGGACCCTGCCTGCTCACGAACCCTTTCCAGCGTTTCCAAGCATCTTCCGAAACGCCTGCTCTTCCTTTATCTCGCGCATGCGGTCGCGGACCTTCATGTAGAGGGCGCGGTCCCTGATCATCTCGGCACATGCGGCGGCCGGCAGGTACGTGATCCCCTTGGCGCGCAGGATGGACTGCAGCTCGCGCGCGTCGTTGGCATCGCGCAGGGCGTTCGGCAGCACATCAAGAAGCCCCTGCGCCAGACGTGAGTCGATGCGCACCGGCGAGTGGCGAGTGCTGAAGAAAAGCACCCCGTTGCCACGCAACAGGCGGTCGAGGTCGGTACGGTAGTCGTTGATCCGCTTCAGCAGGGCCTTGCTGCGCGGCGTATCGGCATAGCGTCCCTCGGGCACGGGTGCGGCCGCAGGGGCGGCTGGCGCTGCGGCACGCGGCGCCGCCTGCGCTGGCGCCGGTGCGGGCGCATCGCCGAAGAGATCGTCAACGGAGGAATCGGACGCGGGCTTCGCGGCTGGCGCAGGCGCGGCGGCAGGGGGCGGCGCCGCGGGCGCACGGGCGGCGGGGGCATTGCCGGCGGCAGTGGTGAACTGCACCCACGGCACCAGCGGCCCCGTAACCTGCACGCTGTTGATCCTTATCGCCGTGCCGTAGCGCGAGACTATGTACGGCCCGGGCAGAAGCTTTCCGTTCACGAACACCATGCCCGTGTTTATCACCTTGCCCCAGGATATGCGAAGAGCATTGAGCGCCGCCTTCGGAACCTTCTCGAAGGCAGGCTCAGGTTCAGGGGCGGCATGCAGCAGACACGCCGCGAATGCCAGCAGCGGCAGTATGTACTTTTCTCTCGACACTGTTGCGTTGACCTTTCATGAATTTTCTGCAACCGATTAAAGAACCCCGAACTGCCGTAGCACAGAATCCCCGGGACCTCATGTCCCAAGTGGGTGCCCTTGTCGGCTCGCCAAGGCTTGCCGCATCCAGGCTCCCTTACGAAAATGAAGGTCGGAGAAATTAACTGCCGAATCCGCGTGCAGTCCAGGGCCCACGATCCGGAAATCCGCCTGTATGATAGCAAATGACGGCGCTTCGCGCAAGTCCAAACCTGCCACCCCTCGTTCGCTTCGCGTGCGCGCTTTCACGCGACACCGAGGCTCTGCTTGAGCTGCGATGGATAGCGGGCTATGCCAAGGGCCGTGCGCAGGGAGATGGCTCCGCTGCGAACAAGCTTCTCAAGCGACTGGTCAAGCGTGACCATGCCGTTGTTCCCGCCAGTCTCTATCACCGAATAGATCTGCGCGCTGTGTCCGGTGGCGATGTGGTTCGCGCTCGCCATCGTGTTCACGAGCAGTTCACACGCCGGCACACGCCCACCGTTCTCCTGCGGCAGAAGGTGCTGGGCCAGGACGCCGCGCAGGACGAGCGAGAGCTGCCGTCTCGCACTGTTCTGTTCGTCTGGCGGGAACACCGCAATCAGGCGTTCGATCGCCCCCACGCAATCGCCCGCGTGCAACGTCGTGAAGACGAGATGGCCCGTCTCCGCCGCGCGGAGCGCCGTGCGCATCGTCTCGAGTTCGCGCACCTCCCCGACGAGAATGACATCCGGATCCTGACGCAGCGCCTCCACGAGCGCCTCGTTGAATCCCTTGGCGTCCCTCCCGACCTCGCGCTGGTGAACGACGCATCTGTCGGACTTGTGGATGTACTCGATGGGGTCTTCGATCGTTATGATGTGACCATCGCGCTTGTGGTTTATGATGTCTATCATCGTGGCGAGCGTCGTGGACTTCCCGCTGCCTGTAGGTCCGGTCACGATGAAGAGTCCATCCCGCTCTTCGCTGAACGCCCCGATCCGCTCTGGCACGCCCAGCTCCGCGAAGGGACGGAATCGCGAATCGAGCCGCCGCAGCGCGACCGCGCAAGCATCGCTGGCACGATACACGTTGAAGCGGTACCGTATGCCCGACGGACTCGTCACCGCGCCGTCGATGGACTTCTCCCGCATGAGAATCTCTCTGATGCGCTCCGTCCCCTCGCCGGGCGCAAGCGGAACGGACATCCGCCCCAGCTCCATGGCAACGGCCTCCACGTCCGCCGCATCGAATATGCGTAGATCATTCCTCGAGACAAGCGATCCCTTGACCCTGAAGCGCGGGGAAAGCCCCACTGCCAGGTGCAGATCGCTCGCATTGCTCTCCTCGCACATCTCGAGCAGCGTTTCCAGCGCCTTGCCAGTTGTCGTCATAGCCGTCATCTCCTTTCTTCAGTCATGCCGGTTCACACCGACTGCTTCTTGCGGAATATTATACTATAATCATGACGCCCATGGTGAGATTTCCGTCACGAGATTTTCGTCTCCGGCCAGATCGCGTCAATATGCGGCTCTTGCGATTGCACCATCGGTTTGGTAGAATATCGGTCGTTTCCCGAAAGCCATCAGGCAGACAACAACAACCGAAAAGGACATCATCGCATGAAACCGACACTAGTGGTTCTCGCGGCGGGCATGGGTTCCCGCTACGGCGGATTGAAGCAGGTCGATCCCGTAGGGCCGTCCGGCGAGGCGATTCTCGACTATTCCGTCTTCGACGCCGTGCGTGCCGGGTTCGGCAAGGTCGTTTTCATCATCCGCAAGGATTTCGAGGCTGAGTTCAAGGAGAAGGTTGGCGCCAAGTACGAGGGCGTCATCCCCGTGGACTACTGCTACCAGGACATCCACGACCTGCCCGCGCCCTACGCGGTTCCGGAAGGACGCACCAAGCCATGGGGCACGGCGCACGCCATCCGCAGCGCGCGCGCCGTAGTGAAGGAACCGTTTGCCGCCATCAATGCGGACGACTTCTACGGCCGCGACGCATTCGCAAAACTGGGCGCCTTCCTGCAGAACCCCGTCGTCGCTGGCGACAAGCTGCATTTCGCGATGGTCGGCTACCGTCTCGACCTCACACTGAGCGAATTCGGTTCGGTCGCACGCGGCATCTGCACGGTCAAGGACGGCCATCTCGCCGCCGTCACCGAGATGACCAAGCTCTTCAAGACGCCCGGCGGCGCAGAGAACCGCGAGGAGGGCAAGAGCGTACAGGCGTTCCCCGGCGACGCGCGCGTGTCGATGAACCTCTGGGGCTTCACGCCCGAACTGTTCGCGGCGCTCGAAGAACGCTTTCCGTCATGGCTGGCGAAGAATGGCGACCAGCCTAAGACGGAATGGTACATCCCCTTCGTGGTGGACGAGATGATCCATGAGGGCAGGGCCGACGTTGCCGTGCTGCCAACGGATTCGTCCTGGTTCGGCGTCACCTACCGGGAGGATCGGCCGTTCGTCGTGGACGAGATAGCCAAGCTCGTCGCCGCCGGCGACTATCCGCGAACGCTCTTCCCCAGATGAGCGTTCGCCGCAGCCGCATCCTGGCGCGCATCGCCGACCTGGCATGGCCGCGCAGATGCCCGGTGGCGGCATGTGGACGTCTCAGCGACCGCCCCGACCGCCATCTCTGCTCGCGCTGCTTCGCCTCGCTGCCATTTCTCGAGGCAGGTGGTGAATGCGAGATATGCGGCATGCCGGTGCCTGCCCCCACGACCCACTCGTTCATCTGCGAAGCGTGCTCGTCGTCGCCCCCGGCATTCGAGCGCGCCCGCAGCGCGCTGAGCTACGCCGATGCGGTACAGGAGCTGGTGCAGTCTTTCAAGTACCGTCAGGCCATCGAGCTGACAGAGGATTTCGGAGACCTCCTCGAAGCCACCCTCCGCGCCAAGTTCGACGCCTCCGCGATCGACGCAGTGATGCCGGTGCCGCTGCATCCGCACCGGCTGAGGGAACGAGGATTCAACCAGTCCGGTCTGCTCGCGGAGACGCTTGCGCGCAGGATCGGCCGCCGGCTCGACGAGCGCTCGCTCGTCCGCCGACGCGACACAGAACACCAGGCACGCATAGGCGCAGAGGAGCGCAAAAGGAACCTGCGCGCGGCATTCGCCGTGGAGAGGCCGCAGTATGTGCGCGGACGCACCATACTCCTTGTGGACGACGTGATGACGAGCGGCGCCACGCTGTCGTTCTGCTCCGCCGAACTTCTTGGCGCCGGAGCCTCGCGCATCTGGTGCATCACATTGGCACGGGCGATCAGGGACTGAGCCAGGCGCCCGTCATACCCTGACCTTGACAACCAGCTTACGGTGCGCGCGCGCCTCGCCGTCGGTCTGGTTCGGCGCATGTGCACCGTATGGCGGGAAGAACACGATGAACTCGCCCTTGTGCACGACCAGCTTGCGCATGGTCCGGTTCTGGAAGAGGACGTAGTCGTCCTTGACATTGAACGCGCCGGAGATGGCGCTGGATTTCACGTCCTCTTCGGCGTAGACGTAGCCGAACAGCTCGTCACCGGATATGGGCGCCTGGATGTCGATGTAGCGGCGGTGGGTCTCGAGCTTCGCTCCGGTGTCCCACGGCTTGACCGTCGCATCCATCACGTTCACGTAGATGTCGTCGCCGACGATGCTTGTACGGCCGAGCGGCAGGCTTGCGAGATCGTGCGCACGAAGGAACCCCAACGCCTCGGCGAAGCGGGGATGCATCCCCTCGAACTTCGCAGAATCCGCGATGGCGCCATGCAGCATGCCTATGGGAAGATTCGTCCGCACCAGATCCGAACCGCTCATCGACAGCCTCTCGCTCAGCTTCTCCTCGGCAAGGTAGCGGTTGCGCGTTATGAAGTCGTAGCAGCTGGGCACGGTGCGACCGATCATGTCGTAGACGCAGTAGTAGCCTGTCTTGGTGAATATCGGCAGCACCCATCCTGGACAGTGGTCGCAATATACCCGGCAGGGGCCGGTGGCGCTCTTGAGCGCCTTGGAAAGCGACGGGCACACCCTCTGGCCGCCCTCCAGGTATTCATCCGTGAGATTGTGCCAGCTGTCGCAGTTCTCCTCGATGCGTATGCGCTCCCAGTAGTCGTACATGCCCTTGAGCCCGTTGGACGTGAAGAGCTTCATGCAGAAGTCCTCCTGGCGGCGCGAGACGCGGTCGTAGTACTTGCGCAGCTCGCCAGGCCCCTTCTTCTCGAGCAGCTTGAAGATCTCGTTGTAGAACAGCACGAACTGGTCGCTAGGCATCATGTGGCACCTCTCCTTCTTCCTTTTAGCGGCAACCCGCGGTGGTGTAGTCCCAGGCCTCGAACCCGAGGGCGAACGCCGGCGAATCGGCCTTGAGACGGAAATCGTTTGACTCGGCATTCTCGAAGCGCGGATCTGCATAGACGCCATGCACCTCCTTGCCGCACCTGCGCCACCCTTCCCAGTCGAGCCCGTCGAACCTCGGCTTGCCGCCGGAATAGTCGTACCAGAGGTTACATGCCCACACCCCTCCAACTCCGCGCACCCTGTCCCCAACCAGCGGGACGCCGCGCACCACGACGATGTTGTTCACGAAGTTCAGGGTGCATGGAACGTCCTGCGCCTCCTTGCGGCTCATGCGCACCCCTCCCTTGGACCTTGTCCACGCGAAGATGTTGTTGCGGATGACGCACCCCGAGCCGTAGTGCTGCGTGAAGCCTCCATCCGACGTGTTCCAGCACAGGTTGTGGTCCATCGTGATGCCTTCGGACCCTTCATCCGTGTAGAGCGCCCATCCGCCGTACGAATAGCACCACACGTCATGCACGACATTGTGGTGCACGCGCGTGCCGAAGCTGGCGGCAAGCGTATACACGCCGCCCATGTCGCTCATCACGCCCTTGCCGAGATCGTATATCCTGTTGTACGCGATCTCGTTGCGCTGGGCCGTCGAGCCAGAGAATCCCCATGTCCAGCCGACAGACACGCCCGTGTAGTAGTGGTCGTGGATGTCGCAGTGGAGCACCTTGCAGTCCGATGCATGCGAGATCGCGACGCCAGTGCCTTCCGGGTTGAAGCGTCCGCCGCTGCGGATGACGCAGTTCTCTATGCGGTTGAACGCGGTCGAACGCGGCGCAAGGTTCCTGATCATGCGCCGTGAGAGCGTCTCGCCCTTCGCCACATATCCCTTGCACGCGCCCATCCATACGCCGCCGGCGCCAAGATCGAACAGCGTGCAGTTTGAAACGGTGTTTGAGACGCACCCGTCGTTCAGGCGCAGCGCGTAGTTGCCCGTATGCACGAACCGGCAGCCGTCGAACACAATGTCCCTCGCGCCCTCCGCCGTAACCATGCCGTCCGCCCCCTGTGCCGCCTGGAACTGGTACGACTGCGTGGGGCCGCGTTCCCCGTCCTTCGCCGGCGCGGCGGAATAGGCGAACTCAATCCCCCTGAACACGATGTCGTGCACGTACCCGCCATTGTCGGGGTCGCCCCTGAAGTCCACCAGCCTGCTCAGCTGGGAGGTTGGCGCGTACACCTCGACCTTCGCCATGTCCTCGCCAGGGAGCGGACGGTACAGTATCGCGCCGGCCTTGGCGTCGTAGAACCATTCGCCTGGCACATCGAACGCGGAGCGGACGTTCTCGAAGCACACGATGGTCCTAGCAGCAGTCCAGCGCTGCCAGTTGCTCCAGGGCGTCGGGCCGTGCGTCTCCACCGTCATGGTGGCGGGGTCGATACCGCGCAGGATGCGGCGCGCAAAGCTCCACTGGTGTATGACGAGCATCTGCGCGTACGGCAGTTCATCGCGCGGGATGGCGGCAAGCACCTTGGCCGTTTCGTTAGTGAGCGTCACGCGCTCGATGGAGTACTGCACCTTGCCGGCTGCGTTGGACACGGCCTCGCACATGGGCCGCGTCACAGGGAAGTATTCCGCCGCGCGGCGGTCTGGGGAACGGTTCGGGAGGCGAGCCCGGTCCGCGCGCCTTCCATCCACCCATAGCTGCTCGAAATAGGCGGGCGAACCGTCCGGCGCGCGCGGGATCGGCGCGGACCACACGCCCCCGCCGACATCCTTCCAGCCGACCACCTTCTCGCCGCCGGCGAAGACGGCATTTCTGCCTTCGCATATCCAGGCGACGGGTGCATCCCCGGTCCCCGAGTCGGCAGGCGTGAACACGAGAGTCTCCTTCAGCCCATATACGCCTTCCTTGACGTTTATGGTCCATGCGCCCCTGTCGCCGGCCGCCTTCGCGGCGCGCACCTTCGCCAGGGCCTGGCTAGGGGACATTCCGCCAGGTTCCACGGTCAGCTCGCCTCCCGTGGACGCGAACGCCGCAATCACCGCGATTCCTGCAGACAGTCCAGCCCTCATGGCATTTCTCCTCTAGAAAAGTTCATGCAGCACAGGATCCTTTATGGCGATCTCCTCGGGCTCAAGGCCTTCGATCTCATGCGGAAACACGATCCAGCCCTCAAGTGCATGCACATGGAAGTCCGGCTTGAACTTCGTCTCGTTCTTGCCGGGCTTCCAGTATACGCATCCCATCTTCATCTCGCAACGGCTGTCGAGACGCCCATGCATGGCGGCGGCAGTCCTTCCCGTGTCGAAGACATCGTCCAGCACCAGCACCTTGGAACCGTCTGGGATGGCCGCGAACACAGGATCGGCAAGTTCGAACGTCACCTGCTCGCTGTTTGTCCCGATGCCGGTGTAGCTTGAACACTTTATGGGCATGTGCCGAGGCGAGACGCCATGCACCTTGAGGTACTCGTGCACGGCGACCCCCACCCCTGCGCCGCCACGCCAGAGCGCCAGAAGCACGTCCGGCCGCCAGCCAGAATCGAGTATCAGGCGGCCCAGCCGCCACATGTCACGCAGATAGTCCTGCGCATTCAGGTACAGCTTATCCTCCATGCGCCCGCTTCCCGCGTCACTCCATGGTTATCGCGGCATGGTAGCTCTACAGCGAACGTACCTCGCCCTTGCCCTCGCGGGCGGCCTTGATGCCTTCGGACGCCGCCAGCGCGGCCGCGATCGTGGTCAGATATGGCACGCGGTACTTGATCGCGGCGCGGCGGATCGAGTTGTCGTCCGCCCGCGCGTCGCGTCTGCCGGACGGCGTATTCAGGATGAGGCATATCTCGCCGTTCTTGATGAGGTCCAAGACATCCGGACGGCCCTGGCCGATCTTCGCCACCATCTTGGCGGGAACGCCCTTCTCCCACAGGAACTTCACCGTACCCTCGGTCCCGACGATCTCGAAGCCGATGTCCGTGAAGTTCTTCGCGGCGATCGCCGCGTCGTCGGGCTTCTCCGAGAGCGACACGAGCATCCTGCCGGGCTTCGTGGGCAGCGGCGAGAGCGCGGCCTCCTGCGACTTGTAGTACGCAAGACCGAAGGTCTCCGCGAGCCCCAGTACCTCGCCCGTGGAACGCATCTCCGGACCCAGCACCGGGTCGACCTCGGGGAACTTCTCGAATGGAAGCACCGCCTCCTTCACGCCGTAGTACGGGATGATCTTCCGGCGGTCCAGCCCCAGGTCCTTCACGGACCGGCCCAGCATCAGCTGCGTGGCGATGCGCGCCATCTGCGTGCCCGCCACCTTGGAGACGAGCGGGACGGTGCGCGATGCGCGCGGGTTGGCCTCGATCACATAGACCTTGTCGTCCTCGATCGCGAACTGCATATTCATGAGCCCTACGACCTTGAGCTTCTCCGCGATGCGGCGCGTGTAGTCGAGGATGATCGCCTTGTTCGCATCGCTAATCGATACCGGCGGCAGCACGCAGGCGGAATCGCCGGAATGCACGCCCGCCAGCTCCACATGCTGCATGATGGCGGGGATGAACACCTCCTTGCCGTCGGAAAGCGCATCGGCCTCGCATTCAAGCGCATGGTGCAGGAAGCGGTCGAGATAGAGCGGACGGTCCGGCGTCACGCCCACCGCCTTGGCCACGTACTCGCGCAACATCAGTTCGTCGTAGATCACCTCCATGCCGCGGCCGCCCAGGACGAATGACGGACGGATGATGAGCGGGTAGCCGAGATCGGCGGCGACCTTGAGGGCGCCGTCGATGTCGGACGCCATCTCGCTCTCCGGCATCGGGATGCCCAGCTCGTTCATGATGGCGTGGAAGCGGTCGCGGTCCTCCGCCGCGTCTATGGAGGCGACGGACGTGCCGAGGATGCGGCAGCCCGCCTCGGCCAGGCCGGCGGCGATGTTGAGCGGCGTCTGGCCGCCGAACTGCACGATGATGCCCTCCGGCTTCTCGGCCTCGTAGATCTGCAGCACGTCCTCGAGCGTGACCGGCTCGAAGTAGAGCTTGTCGGAGGTGTCATAGTCCGTGGAGACGGTCTCCGGGTTGCAGTTGACCATGATCGTCTCGTAGCCCGCCTCGCGCATGGCCATCGCGGCGTGCGTGCAGCAGTAGTCGAACTCGATGCCCTGGCCGATGCGGTTCGGTCCGCCGCCGAGGATCATCACCTTCTTCCTGTTGTCCGAAACCGGCACCTCGCTCTTCTCGGCGTTGTAGGAAGAGTAGTAATACGCCTGGTTCTCGACGCCCGATACGGGCACCGCATGCCACGTCTCGACGCACCCGATGTGCGTGCGCTGCGCGCGGATGTCCTTCTCGGGCACGCCAAGGAGCTGCGAAAGGTACTTGTCGGAGAATCCATCCTTCTTCGCCTGCACGAGCATGTCGTTCGGCAGGAATCCGCCCTTGTGCAGGAGTATCTTCTCCTCCTCCTCCACGAGTTCGCGCATCTGGTCGACGAAATACCCCTTCACGCCGGTCAGGCGGAATATCTGGTCGTTCGTGGCACCCTTCCTCAGCGCCTCGTACATCTGGAAGTGGCGCTCGGAGTTGGGCGTCGCAAGCATCTTGAGAAGTTCGTCGAGCGTCTTCTCGTGGAAATCCTTCGCGAAGCCAAGACCGGCGCGGCCGCGCTCAAGCGCGCGAATCGCCTTCTGGAACGTCTCCTTGTACGTCTTGCCGATGGACATCACCTCGCCCACGGCCTTCATCTGCGTGCCGAGATGGTCTTCGACGGCGCGGAACTTCTCGAACGCCCAGCGCGCGAACTTGAGGACGATATAGTCGCCCGACGGCGTGTACTTTTCCAGCGTCCCGTCGCGCCAGTACGGAATCTCGTCAAGCGTCATGCCGGCGGCGAGCTTGGCCGAGACGAGCGCGATGGGGAAGCCCGTAGCCTTCGAGGCGAGCGCGGAGGAACGCGACGTGCGCGGATTGATCTCGATGATGACAACGCGCCCCGTGGCCGGATCGTGCGCGAACTGGACGTTCGTGCCGCCAATGACGCCAATCGCCTCGACGATCTTGAACGCATCGCGCTGCAGGCGCTCCTCCAGCTTCTTGTCGATTGTGAGGAAAGGCGCGGCGCAATAGCTGTCGCCCGTATGGACGCCAACGGCGTCGATGTTCTCGATGAAGCACACGGCGATCATCTGGTTCTTGGAGTCGCGCACGACCTCCACCTCAAGCTCCTCCCAGTTGAGGATCGATTCCTCTATGAGGCACTGGTGGGTAAGCGAGGCGTCGAGCCCGCGCGCGCAGATCGTGCGCAGCTCTTCGACGTTGTAGCAGAAGCCGCCGCCCGCGCCGCCCATCGTGTAGGCCGGGCGCACAACCACAGGAAAACCGATCTCCTCCTTGACGAGCTTCTCGGCCGCCTCAACGGAGTGGACGATTCCCGAGCGCGGCGTCTCGATGCCGAGCTTGGCCATCGTCTCCTTGAACACCTCGCGGTCCTCGCCGCGCTCGATCGCGTCCAGATTGACGCCGATGACCTTTACGCCATACTTGTCGAGGATGCCCTTCTTGGCGAGGCTCGTAGAAAGATTGAGGCCGGTCTGCCCGCCGAGATTCGGCAAAATGGCATCCGGCCTCTCCTTCTCGATGATCTGCTCAAGGCGTTCCTCGTTGAGCGGCTCGATGTACGTGGCGTCCGCCATCACCGGGTCCGTCATGATGGTGGCCGGGTTGGAGTTCACCAATACCACCTTGTATCCGCACGCCCGGAGCGCCTTGCACGCCTGTGTGCCGGAATAGTCAAATTCACACGCCTGTCCAATGACAATCGGGCCCGATCCGATGATCAGAACCTTGTCCACATCTGCACGCTTCATCTTCTGAAAACTCCTTGCTTGAGCCCCGCCTGAAACCGCCCTCGGCCTCACGCGACGACTTGTACCGAAATTGGGCGGCAATTATATCAAAATCCCCCC
>JAFXTB010000132.1 GCA_017525225.1 Kiritimatiellia bacterium | reverse complement strand
GTGGAAATCTTAACCACGGAATACTCGGAAACGCACTCATGTGCGGCACGGAACGGGCTGAGAAATAGAGGTTTCACACATTTCAGCCGCAGATCACCCTCATTCAGAATACCGAAAAATTGAAAATGGACGAATGTCAGCAAGATACCCGAAGGACTCTTTCGTGCTGCTTTCGGCGTCCCGCGAATGCGGGCTTCTGTGTGTTCCGTGGTTAAAATCGCAACAGGAATTTCCACTAAATTCTTTGAAGAACCATAAAGTTACCACTTGCATTTCGCGAAGAAATGTGGTTTAATATGCCTCGGTTGGCGAAATAGCATGTATTCATCGCGGTAATTCGCCAGAAAGGTGTGTTTATGAAGTTTGATGTTACAATGACGGAAGATGAGGCGTTGCGTGAAACAGGCAAACGTCTTGCGCAGATTAGGCTTAGCAGAAACATTACCCAGCAGGAATTGGCACGGCGGGCGGGTGTCTCAAAGCGTTCGCTTGAACGGCTTGAAGCTGGTTCGGCGGGGTTGCGGATTGATGTCTTTTTCGCTGTCTGTGGTGCATTGGGGATGATGCAGGGGTTTGAGACCCTTTTACCGGAAGTCCAATTGTCGCCACAGGATATATTGGCGAAGCGAACCTTGCCGAAACGCGCACGCAAGAGAAAAGTCAAAAAGGAATCGTTTGGAGGTGACAGATGAACGAGGCTGCAGAGGTTTTTCTCTGGGGACGTAGGATTGGCGTGACATCGCGATTGGATGGCGTGCCGTATGCGTCATTTGCGTACGATGCCGATTTTCGCGATTCTGGCATTGAACCTTCGCCGCTTATGATGCCGGTCGGTACGGGGACATATTCGTTTCCGGCGCTTCCACAGATGTCCTTCCATGGACTTCCTGGAATGTTGTCTGATTCCCTTCCTGACAAGTTCGGTAATGCCGTGATTGGCGCGTGGCTGAAATCGCAGGGACGGTTGCCGGACAGCCTTACACCGATAGAGCGGCTATGCTATACCGGCGTTCGCGGAATGGGAGCGCTTGAATACAGACCTGCGCTTTTCCAGAAGGAAGGCGAGGTTGAGGAAATCCATGTTGACGCGCTTGCGGAGCTGGCAAACGAAGTTCTCAAGAGCCGAAAGGATGCCGTGGCGAAGCTTGTGCCGGACATGAAGCGGTATTCCTCCATCCTGAAGGTCGGTTCGTCGGCTGGAGGTGCGCGGGCGAAGGCCCTCATCGGCTGGAACGAGGCAACGGGCGAGGTACGTTCGGGCCAGGTGGCGTTGCCGGAAGGTTTCGGCTACTGGCTCATCAAGTTCGACGGCCTCACAGGTAACGGCGACAAGGAAGGGGACGACAAATGGGGATACGGGCGCATCGAATATGCCTATCACATGATGGCGCGTGCCGCCGGAATCGAGATGACGGAATGTCGCCTATGGAACAAGCGCCATTTCATGACGCGCCGCTTCGACCGTCTGCCGGATGGCGGCAAGCTGCATGCGCAGACGCTTGGCGCGATCGCGCATCTTGACTTTAACGATCCAACGGCGTATTCGTACGAACAGGCCTTCCGTGTCACGCGCCGCTTGGTGAACGACGCCCGCGCGAACGAGCAGCTGTTCAGGCGCATGGCGTTCAACGTGCTGGCGTGGAACTGCGATGACCACGTGAAGAACATCGCCTATCTCATGGATCGTGGCGGCGAATGGTCTCTTGCGCCGGCCTACGACGAATGCTACGCGCACAATCCCGAAGGCGACTGGACCTCGCGGCACCAGATGTCCGTAAACGGCAAGCGCATCGGCATAACCGATGAAGACATCCTTTCCTGCGCGACATTCGCCAACATGCGTGGGCGCAAGGCGCGTGCCGTTCTAGACGAAGTACGCGCCGCCGTGCATGATTGGCCGCGCTTCGCCGCCGAGGCCGAAGTGAGCGACGAGTTCATCGCCATGATTGACTCCAGGTTGAAAAAAAATAGTGATAGGGGGTAGGCAATTCCAGGCAATTTTGGTAAACTTCCCCGTGTGGAGGGTAAAGATTGCATGAAGACTAGAAAACTGGTTGTCGCCAGCGCGCTGGCGGCGGCTTTCGTTGCATCGGCCGTGGTGCCCACGCCGACGGTTTCGGATGTCGTGCTTTCGGCGGACGAGGCCACGGGCGGCGTCGCGATTTCGTATAACGTGGACGTCGAATCAGTGGCGATCGTCTCGTTGGAGGTGAAGAACGCGAGCGGCGCGTGGGTTCCAATCCCCGCAGACGCGCAGACGTTTTTCATTGGCGAGACCAACTGTCGCGTTGGGCCTGGTACGCACAGGGCGGTCTACCGTCCCGGCGGCGTCGTGGCGGGGCGGCGCGCGCTCGACGCGAACAACTTTCGCGCCAAGGTGAAGGCATGGTCGAAGGACGCCCCGCCCGACTACATGGTGGCCGATCTCACCATGCCGAGCAACGTCCTTTTCTACGCATCGAAGGAGGATGTCCCCCTCGGCGTCACGAACGATCTCTACAAGACGCAGAAGCTCGTGATGCGCAAGATCCCCGCCGGTGGCGTGTCGTGGCGGATGGGCACGCCGTCCGGCTCCACGGGCATCAGCTGGGATTCCACTCGCGAGAAGGCGCGCCAGATATCCTTCACCAACGACTACTACATCGGCATCTATCCTGTCACGCAGGCGCAGTACTGGAACATGGCCGGGAGCAAGAACGGCTGTACCATCGAAGGTCTGCTCTTTCCCTGCACGAACTGCGGCGTCGAGCGCCTTCGCGGGTCGAGGACCGGCGACGGCATCGACTGGCCCGCAACCGGCCACAGGGTCGCGGATTCGTCCGTGCTCGGCAGGCTGAGGAAATTCACCGGTCAGGACTTCGACCTCCCCACCGAGGCGCAGTGGGAGTACGCGACGCGCGGCGGGATAGGCGGATTCTTCTCCAACAACGGTCCCGACACCAAGGAGGAGAAGTGTAAGATCTGCTGGTGTGCCAGCAATTGTACCAACGAAGAAGGCGTTGCGACATGCTGGCCCGTGGGGCTCAAGGAGCCGAACAACTGGGGAATCTACGACATGCAGGGGCACTTCTATGAACTCTGCCAGGACTGGTGGCTGGAAGAGTCTTCCTCCGTCACCGTAGGCATCGACCCTACAGGGCCTACATACGATCAGCGGCAACCTAATGTAACTGCCCGTGTCGTAAGGGGTGGAACATACGGTTCGAGGTGGGACTTCGCCCGCTCCGCAGACCGGAGCAACACGGGTCCAGGCGCGGATGGGGGAGCATCCAATGCACATCGCCTCTGGTGTTCCGCGTATCTCAAGTAGCGAAGGAGGATTAAGGACAATGAAAAGCATCATCTGCATTGCTCTTTCACTTGGTGCATGCGGCTTAGCCTGCGCGAAGCCGGTTGTCTCGGACGTGAAGGTTTCGCAGAACGGGGCGACGCGCCTCGTCACGGTGTCGTACGCGCTTTCGGAGAATGCCGTGGTGACGTTCGATGTCAGGACGAACGGCGTATCCATTGGAGGAACGCACGTGTGGAGCGTCGTGGGCGATGCGAACGTAGCGGTGTCGGCCACGGAAGGCGACGAGCGTCGCCATATCTACTGGCAGCCTTCGCGCGATTGGGCCGATGTGGAGATTGCGGACGGCTCCTTGGAGATGGCTGTCACCGCATGGCCGAAGGACGATCCGCCGCCGTATCTAGCGGTGGATCTTATCTGCCAGAACGTACGCAACTGGTACGCGGGGCCGGACTTCATGCCGGGCACCGTCACGAACGACCTCTACAAGATGTCAAAGCTGGTGCTTCGCAGGATACCGGCGAAAGGCGCCACGTTCCGCATGGGCAGCCCCCTGACCGAGAAGGCCCGCAACGGTTCCCGTGAAAGGCTGCACTGGGTCGCTTTCACGAACGACTGGTATGCGGGGGTGTACGAGATCACGCAGCGCCAGGGGGCGTACATCAGGGGGTCGGAGCCGCAGTCAAGCGCCGGCATGGGCACTACGATCCCGCTGGCCAGCACTTCGCTTGAGGCGTTCCGCGGCTCCATCTCGGCAGGGTACAACTGGCCTACGAACGGGTCTAACGTGGGGCCTGATTCCAGGCTTTTCAGGTTGCGTTACCAGACCGGACTTCTGTTCGATCTGCCCACGGAGGCGATGTGGGAGTTCACGTGCAGGGCCGGTACGTTGACCGCGTACAACAGCGGTACAGAAACGAACATCGAGGAATACGCATGGTTCGCATCCAACTCCGGCGGGGTGCGCCATCCGGTTGGACTCAAGAAACCGAACGCCTGGGGGCTCTACGACATGATAGGCAATGCGGAGGAAGTCTGCCTCGACCATTTCGAGGACAATCTGGCCCAGTACGGATCAGTGGTGACGAACCCTCCTGGCACGTCGGTGGAGATAGACAAGTACCGCCCCTCTCGCGGCGGCCACATAGGCGGTGGCTATAACGATGGCCAGGCCCGCAGCGCATATCGAACGAAGCTCAACTACGACAGCTACGGCACTGCCACCGGATTCAGGGTATTCTGCCCGGCGATATGCCCGTGAATGGATTGAGAGCATGGAAAGGAATTGCAGGATGAAAACTCTTACAGCTATGTGTTTCGGAATGCTGGCGGCTGTGGCGATGGCCGCCGCTCCCGTGGCGACGATCACGGATATCAATCAGGCGACGTCCCGCAGGGTGACGGTCGTCTACAGTCTTTCCGTGGATGCAATCGTGACGGCCGACATCCAGACGAACGATGTATCCACAGGCGCGTGGGCGTCGATCGGAGGCGCCAACTTCACGACGGGCCTCAAGGGACAGATCCAGCGCAAGGTGCAGGCCGGCAGCGGACGCTCTTTCACCTGGCAGCCGCGCAACACGTGGGCAGGCAGGAGCCTCGAGGCTGGAACGTTGCGCGTCGTGCTGACGGCGCACGCGCTCTGGGCCGCGCCGGACTACATGGTGGTGAACCTCACCGAGCAGAACGACATCACATGGTACGTCTCGGAAAGCGACGTGCCGTATGGCGTTTCGGACGACATCAACAAGACATACCGCATGGTGATGCGCCGCATTCCCGCCGCCGGCGCGACGGGTCAGATGGGGATGAGCAAGATGAGCGGCTTCAACTACGTTCTCATAGATGCCGTAAGGGAGAAACCCCGTACGGTCTCGTTCACGAACGACTGGTACGCCTGCATCTATCCCGTCACGTACCGGCAGTACTGCCAGATGACTGGCGGGGCGCCGGCACAGATGTTTCAGGGCGATACGCTGGCGGTGGCGGCCGTGGGATATACGGCTCTTCGCGGCGCCACTCCTTCCATCGACTGGCCTGCTACGGGGCATGCCGTCGCCGACGGTTCGGCGCTAAAGAAGATGCGCGACCTCACGGGGCTCGAACTCGACCTGCCCACTGAGGCGCAGTGGGAGTTCACATGCCGTGCGGGAACCGTGACCACGTACTACAACGGCGATCTGGGGTCGGGGCGGATTGGCGAAATTGCCTGGTACCAAGGCAACTGCACGAACGAGAGCGGCGTCGCCTCGCAGCATCCCGTGGGGCTCAAGCAGCCAAACGACTGGGGCATTCACGACATGTGCGGCAACCTCTACGAAATGTGCCTCGACTACTGGGTGCAGAACAATTCCACGATCACTGCCGGGATCGATCCCGTGGGGCCGACGGCTGAGACCCGCGATAGTACGGCCAGGGTGACAAGGGCGGGGGCGTACAATTCGGACCCCGCGCTCTGCACCTCGAGTGCGCGCAGCAATTCAGGCCCCGACGGCAGCTACACGAAGACGTTCCGGCTCGTATGCCCGGCGACATTCTGACGGAAAGGAGACATGACCATGAAGATGAAACTCCATATCGTACGCAATCTTCCGGCATTTGCCGCCTGCTGCGCGGCATTCGCGCTTTTCGCCGCCACCGAGACGACGCCCGACATTGACACCACGGTCAGTGACTCCTTCTGGGACTGCACGGGCCGCACCAACACGGAAGTCGCCTATTCTACGGGAGGCGCCGCGGAAGGTGCTACGGCGGACGCCTTTTCGGGCGACACCGTGACGGGCGGCGGGATCGGCACGGCGGGTAGCCCGTTTGACACGTGCATGCGCGCGACGGATGAAGCCGTGCTGACGGGCAAGTTCTCGTCCCTGCCGGCCGGCGCCACCTTCATTCTTCGCTAGCGGAAAAGGCTTTCCTCTTTGCAAGCGATTTGATAGAATACATGGTCGTTCCGCAACACCATGAGGAAACTGCCATGAAACAAACCCTATTGCTTGCATCGATTGCCGTGGTTGCCGCCGGCTGCTGTTGCCGCCCAGCTTGCAACTGCGGTTCCGCCAAGCTCTATTTCCCCGACGATCCGGTGCCGGAGGCGCCTACCGAGAAGATCTCGCTCTTCAACGGCAAGGACTACGACGGATGGGATCTCTGGATGAAGAAGGATCCGTTCGCGAAGCCGGCCGAGGAGGTCTTCACCGTCAAGGACGGCGCCATGCACATCACCGGTGAAGGCTATGGCGGATGCACGACGAAGAAGGCCTACAAGGACTACCATCTGAAGATGCAGTTCCGGTTCACGGGCGACGCGTTCGCGAACCGCAAGGGCAAGACAGCGGACGGCGGACTCCTCTTCCACTGCATCGGTCCGGAGGGGCAGTATAGCGGGATATGGCATCTCTCCTTCGAGTGCAACATAATCCAGGGCCGCACGGGCGACCTCATCGTGGTGGGTAACATGAAGGACCATCCTTCGCTCATGCGCGCCAAGGCGTTCGTCAACGACAAGGGCTGCTGGGTGCCGTATCCCAACTCGCGCACCGCCATCCGCTCGCTCGTCGGCTGCGGCAGGGTGAACAGCTTCTTCTACGACGACTCCTGGAAGGACGTGGAGACGCAGCCCGCCGTCCCGCCGGAGCGTCCGTACGGCGAATGGAACGACCTAGAGGTGATCTGCGCCGGCGATACGGCCGAATACATCTTCAACGGCAAGACGGTGCTTAAGCTCTTCGATCTCGCGCCAAGCGCCGGCCGCATCCAGCTGCAGAGCGAGTGCCACGGCATCGAGTACCGCAACATCACGATCGAGCCGATCGCGCCGAAGACGCAGGAAAAGGAATAGAAATGCACGTAGTCGTATGCATGAAGCAGGTGCCGGACACCACGAACGTCCGGATCAACCCAGAAACGAACACCCTGATGCGAGAAGGGGTGGAGTCGATAATAAACCCGTTCGATGAATACGCGCCGGAGGAGGCGCTGCGGCTCAAGGATTCGTGCGGGGCGCGCGTGACGGTGGTCACGATGGGTCCGCCGCAGGCTGCGGTCGTCATACGCGAAGCCCTCGCGCGCGGCGCGGACGACGGGGCGCTCGTCTCGTCGCGCGCGTTTGGCGGCGCCGATACGCTTGCCACGTCCTATACGCTCTCGATGGCCATACGCAAGCTGTGCGGCGGCAAGACGCCCGACCTGGTGCTCTTCGGCAAGCAGGCGATAGACGGCGACACGGCGCAGGTGGGGCCGGGAGTTTCCGAATTCCTGGAAGTCCCACTCGTCACGTACGTCAAGAGCCTGGAAGTGGCGGCGGACGGCGCCTATCGCGTGACGACCGTGATGGACGACGGCGAACAGGTGGTAGAAGGGCGCTTCCCGGCCGTGATGACCGTGCTGAAGGAGGCTGCCGTGCCGCGTTTCGCGCCGCTCGCCGGATGGATGGCGGCGGCGAAGGCGAAGATCGAGGTGCTGGACGAGAAGGCGGTGGACGCGGATCCCATCCGCATCGGGCTGAAGGGTTCGCCCACGAAGGTCGTGACGATCTTCCCTCCGCCTGTGAAGGGCGGCGGCGAGAAGATCGACGCGCGGGGGGACGGCGAGAAGGGTGCCAAGGCGATTGCCGCCTTCCTGCAGAAGAAAGGACTGGTGAAGTAAGATGGCGGATGCCCCTATTCTCATTGACCGCGCGAAATGCGTGGGCTGCGGCAAGTGCGTGAAGGGATGCGGCTTCGGCGCGCTGAGCCTCGTGGACGCGCCCGGAGCCAACAAGCTGGGCCGGCTGGCCGAGGTGGACGCCGCCGCCTGCAAGGCGTGCTTCGCCTGCATCCCCGCCTGCCCGTTCAAGGCGATCGCGCAGGTGAAGCAGCAGATATACGGTACGGAGGACCTTGAAAGCTATCGCGACATCTGGGTGTTCGCGGAGCAGAGCCACGGCCGGATAGCGGAGGTCGCGTTCGAGCTTCTCGCCAAGGGCCTGGAACTGAAGGCCCAGCGCGGCGAAGGCGCGAGGCTCTGCGCGGTGCTGCTTGGCAGCGCGCTCGCCCCCGACCTGGAGCAGTCGCTGGTGGCGGCCGGCGCGGACATCGTCTACAAGGTCGATGATCCAAGCCTCGCCGAATACGAGGCGAACGTGTATGTCGACGCCGTGGCGCAGCTTGTGGCGAAGCACAGGCCCGAGGTCATCCTCGCCGGCGCCACGGCCGTGGGGCGCGCGTTCTTCGCGCGCGTCGCCGTGAAGGTGCGCACGGGCCTCACCGCCGACTGCACGATGCTCAAGATCGAAAGCACGAAGAACAAGGATACGGGCGCGATGCAGATGCTGCTGCACCAGACGCGTCCCGCATTCGGCGGCAACATCATGGCCACGATCATGACGCCCAACCACCGCCCGCAGATGGCGACCGTGCGTCCGAAGGTGTTCAAGAAGGCGCCGCCCGACCCGTCGCGCAAGGGAGAGGTGCTGCTTGAGGCGCTCAAGCTCATCACCCCGCAGACAAGGCTCGTGAAGACCGTGCGCGATCCGGACGCGATCGACATCGCCGCGCACGACATCCTGATATCCGGCGGGCGCGGGCTCAAGAAGGAGGAGAACTTCAAGCTCCTGTTCCGGCTGGCGGAGCTGCTGGGCGGGGAGGTCTCATGCTCGCGAGCGGTCGTCGATGCAGGCTGGGCGCCGGTGGCGCGCCAGGTGGGGCAGACGGGCAAGACCGTAGCCCCGAAGCTCTACCTCTGCTTCGGCATCTCGGGCGCCATCCAGCATCTGGAGGGCATCCGCGGCGCGGATACGATCATCGCCGTCAATTCGGATCCGAACGCGCCCATCTTCGGCGTGGCCGATCTCGGCATCGTGGGCGACCTGTTCGAGGTGCTGCCCGCACTCATCAAGGAGCTTGAGAAATGATTGAGACTGATGTTCTTGTTGTAGGCGCGGGGCCTGCCGGCCTCGCCACGGCGATCGCCCTCAGGCGCAAGGCCGCCGACGGCAGGAAGCCGCGCGTGGTGGTGCTGGACAAGGGCCGCTCGCCCGGATCGCACGTCCTTTCCGGTGCCATCATCGACCCTTCCGGATTCAAGGGGCTGCTGACGGACGAAGAGGTCGCGAAGATGCCCGTGGAGGCGCATGTCGTCAAGGAGTCGTTCCGGTCGATCATGCTGCCGAAGCTCTCGGTGAAGATACCGTGGGTGCCGCCGATGATGAGCTCCAAGACCTTCCCGGTCGCCTCGCTCACGAAGGTCACGCAGTACCTGGCGCAGATCGCGGCGCGCGAAGGCGCGGAGGTCTATACGGGGTACGCGGTGACGGATCTCGTGGAGAAGGACGGGCGGATCGTCGGCGCGAAGACCGGCGAGAAGGGGCTCGATAAGAACGGACGGCGCAAATCGAACTACCTGCCGTCCGAGGAGATCCGCGCCAAGGCCACCGTGCTGGCAGAGGGCGGATGCGGCATCCTCACCGAAAGGCTCATCGCCGAGAAGGGCCTGCAGGGTGTGCGCTCGCAGACCTACGCCGTGGGCATAAAGGAGCTGATAGAGGTTCCCGCCGGCACGCAGACCGCCGGCGAGGTGATGCATACCTTCGGCTATCCTGCCGACTTCACGACCTACGGCGGCGGCTTCACGTACCATGTGTCCGAGACGCAGGTGATGGTGGGCTACGCATACGCGCTCGACTACCGCCGGCCGGAGATCGACCCGTTCCGCCTCTTCAGGCGCTTCAAGGCCACCGCCGCTGTGCAGCGCCACATCAAGGGCGGCAAGACCGTGGCCTACGGCGCGAAGGTGATACCCGAGGGCGGATTCTATTCCGCGCCGAAGCCGTACTACCCGGGATGCCTGATAGTGGGCGACGGCGCGGGGCTCCTGGATTCCCTGCGCATCAAGGGCGTGCACATCGCCCTGCAGAGCGGAGTCTGCGCGGCCGAGGCCATCCTTGCCGACGATCTGGCGTCGTACGAGACGCGCCTCCATGCGACGTCCGGCTGGCGCGAGATGAAGCGCGTGCGCAACGTGCGCGCGCCGTTCTCCATCGCAATGCCCTTCGGCGTGATGGCGGCGGGCCTTGCGTGGGCGACGTTCGGCAGGATACCGTGGTTCCGGCTGCCCGGCCTGGGCGAGAGCGACGCCGCCGAGCTGGAGGAGCTGAAGCCAGGGCGCCTCGAGCGCGAAGCCGCGAACGACGTGCCGTCGGGCCCGGCCATGCCGGACCGCCTCACGGACGTCTTCATGTCCGGCACGATCCACGAGGAGGACCAGCCCTGCCACCTCAAGATCAAGGACCCCGCCCGCTGCGAGGAATGCGAGCGGCGCTTCGGCAGCCCGTGCACGAGGTTCTGTCCGGCGGAGGTGTATCGGCGCGACGAGGGTCGCCTGCAGATCGACTTCTCGAACTGCCTGCACTGCAAGACATGCCGGATCAAATGCCCCTGCGGCAACATCGACTGGACGTTCCCGCAGGGCGGGGACGGGCCGAGGTACACGCGGATGTAGCCTTGCATGGCCGCGATGCGTGTGGTACAATATCAAAAACGTCCGGTCCGCTGTGGACGGGACAAAAAAGGAAGGAAACAATGAAGATGAAAAGCGGATTTCTCGCCGGTGCGACGGTCCTGGCGGCCGTGACGGCTAGTGGGCTCATGGCAGGATGCCTGTCAAATTCCTGCAGCAGGAAAGGATGTGCAAAGATGACAAACGAGATGTTCTACGATGGCGGCACGTTCGACGCCAACGGCATCAACAAGGGCGGCAAGTTCAATGTGGAGAAGGCCAACCAGGCGTACTTCGACATGTTCCGCCGTTTCGGTTACCCTGTCTATCCCGCGCTGTCGGGCGAGGTCAAGGCCGGCAACGGGCATGGCTTCTGGGCCGTGGATTTCGCGAAGGGCGACTTCGTGAAGTACGGCATGGGCGGCGTGATCTGGGTGAACGAGATTCGCGAGGAGTACTTCGGGCACGACATCTACCTGCTTCCCGGCCAGTCGATCGCGGAGCACCGCCACCTGCCCACGCATATCAAGACCAAGGACGAGTGGACTGGCAAGGAGTATGAGAAGGACCTCCCCTGCAAGATGGAGAGCTGGCTCGTGCGCCACGGCTGGGTGTGGGGCTTCACCACGGAGGGCGAGCCCAACCTCGACAAGTATCCCGAGGTCAAGGCGAAGCTCTCGGCGCTCCTCTTCGAGAAGGATCCCAAGACAGGCAAGCAGTTCCTCAACTGCGTGCATGTGGAGAAGTGGACCGCGGACGGCATCGCGCACAAGCTCGCCAAGGACGAGAGCTGGCACTTCATGATGGGCGGCGACGAGGGTGCGATCGTTTCCGAGTTCGCCAACTACCATGACGGCAACGGGCTTCGCTTCTCCGTTCCCGGCGTCGGTTTCTGATCCGACGCCCGATGCGTGAAAGAAGCCGGACGCGATGTTCGCCCTTGGCCTCATACGGGACATAAATCCCTTCGAGATCATCCGGCATCCCTGGTTCATTTCCGCATTCTTCGCCGGTGGGCTCGCGCAGCTCATCAAGTTCGCCGTCGCGGCCATGAGGCTGCGGCGGTTTGATTTTTCCCTGTTCTGGTCCGCCGGCGGCATGCCCAGCGCCCATTCCGCGCTGGTGACGGCGCTGGCGGTCTCGGTGGGGCTTACCGAGGGGTTCGATTCGCACGAGGCGATGATAGCCGTGGGCTTCAGCACGATCGTGCTGGCGGACGCCGCCACGATCCGCCGGGCGGCCGGCGAGCAGGCGGCGCTTCTGAACCGCATCGTCGACAGCCTGGGCGGTCCGGAGAAGTTCGGCGTCGCCCGCCTGCGCGAACGCCTCGGCCACACTCGCCGCGAAGTCGCCGCAGGCGTCCTTTTCGGAATGTCGGTGGCGTATGTCGTATGCAGGTTCTGGGATTTCTGGAAGTAGGACGATTGTAGACCAGGTCTGACCTGATCTGCAATGTTGTGGAACAAGGAGGATAGCGATGAAGAGGAGCAAACTCGCGCTTGCATGCGCAGCGTATTTCACATGCCTGACGGCCGTCGCCACGCCGACGACATGGCGCGTGACCCAGCAGGGCGGCGATGATGCCGCCGCCGCATTGGACAATACCGGCTCGACGGCCTTCGAGACGATCCAGGCCGCCGTGGCGAAGGCTGCCGCAGGCGACACGATCCTTGTCTCGCCCGGCACCTACACGGGCCCCGCCACCACGAACGCCACATACGGCGTGAGCCGGGTCCATATCGACAAGGAGCTGACGATCGAATCCACCGGCACGCGCGACGACACGTTCATCGAGGGGCGCTGGGACACGGCGCACGGAAACGCCTACGGCCTTGGCGTGGATGCGATCCGGGGCGTATGCGCCACGGCTAACGTCACGATCAAGGGCTTCACGTTCCTGAAATGCGCCACCTTGGCGGAAGAAGCCTCCACGGAAAAGCTCAAAAGCGGCGGCGGCTTTCTCGGTACGGCCAACTCGAAGATCGTCGATTGCGCCTTTGTCAACTGCTCCGGCACGCGCGGCGGCGGCATGCGCTATGGATATGCCATCCGTACGCTCTTCCGCAACTGCCAGGCGAGCAAGTTTGGCGCGGCTGCGCGCGAGGTGGGGCTCGAGTTCTGCATCGTCGAACGCTGCAAGGGCCCCCGCATCATCGCCTGGGCCTACCCGAAGGTGTCGCACTGCACGTTCATCGGCAACGAGTCGAACGACAAATGCATCCACGTCGATTCGAACGTGACCGTGCGCAACTGCGTGTTCGCCTCCGGCGCAACGGACGGCTATGACAGCAAGGTGACGTTCGACGGCTGCGTGTCGTGGGCGGTGTCCATCAACGGCACCGTCAACCCGAACACGCGCCTGGGCGTGAACGACGGCATCATATCGCCGATCTTCGGCGATGCGCACCCTGTCGCCGACGGCGTCCTGGACGGCACGGGCGAGACCAGCTGCCGGAACTACATCACGGAGGGGTATGACGATCTCGACTACGAGGGCAATCCCGTGGACTGGAGCGCGGGCAAACTCTGCCCCGGGGCGATCCAGAAACCTGTCGCCGCCTCCTCCGGTAAGATGCAGTTCGCCAACAACACCGCCACGCTGACTGTGGACGGCGTGACGATCGGTCCGGACAAGAGCACGAACTACACCTATTCGACATGCTGGCCGACGCAGTATCTCGTTGCGGCCAAGACGTCGACATCGTCGCAGGAGATACTGCGCCTCGACATGTACGGCGCTTCCGGCTCCAGCATGACGGCCCGCCGTCCGCCGCTCACCCTCGACAACACGGCGTGGGTGACGGCCCCGCCGGTCTCCGAGACACGTATCACTTATATCCCGACCCAGACGGACCGCATCCACTGGGTTAGCAACGGGGCGGACTCCGCGAGCGCGAACGGCACGGAGGCGCATCCCTACGCCACCTTGCAGGATGCGTTCTCGAAGACGTCTGGAAACCGCATCATCAAGGTGACGCCGGGAATATACGACCAGGGAATCGGCGCCGACGCCATATACGGCTCCAGCAACCGCGTCGAATACACCAACGGCGGGTTTGTCCGGCTGATGGGACTGGCCGGCGCGGAGAAGACCATCATCGTAGGGGCGGCGGACCAGGGCGCGGCCGCGAGCGACTACGGATGCGGTCCGGCGGCGGTGCGCTGCTTCGCCGTGTCGAGCGGGAACTGCGTGGTGCAGGGCTTTACGCTGACGGGCGGACATTCGGGAATCGGCGAGTCCATCGACGACGACTCCGCGTCCACACGCGGCGGCGCGACCATTCTTGCCACCGACGTGACATCGCCGGACAACTCGGCCACTTTCTTCGTGGACTGCATCATCACGAACAACGTCGCCCGGCACTTCGCGGTCGGCTCCGGCAGCCGGTTCCTCCGCTGCTTCATCGCGTACAACCGCACCATCTGCACCAACGCCGCGCTCATGGGCGCGATATCGTCCGCCTGCGTATTCCTTGACAACATCTCGCCGAGCGGGGACGTGCGCGGCAACAGCGGCTACACGTACAACTGCACCATCGTGAAGTCCGACGCCTCGCAGGGGCCTGCATGGGCGCGCGGCAACGTGGGCAACTGCGTGTGCTACGCGCTGGCGGAGCCGACATCGACCGCCACGAGCATTGCAGGCACCGTCGTCGACGGCTTCACCGCATCCGGCCATGACGTCCTTCGCGCCGATCCAGTGTTCTACGACCGCGCCGGCGGCGACTACCGCCTCGGCACCTGTTCACCCGCCATCGCCCTTGGCGAGCCGGATCTCAACCTGTGGTGGCAGTTCGCCGGGGCCGACTTCAACGGCAACCGTTATAGGTTCATCGACGGCAAGGTGATCTCGGGCGCTTTCCAGACGCTCGTGCCGTCCCTGCGGCTGGGTGTCTCCGCAGGGCCTGGGAGCGGTATCTCCGCGGGCGGCGTCGCGACGACCGGCATCGTGTTCTTTGCAGAGGGCGTGGGTGCCACCATAACCGCGAACGACGCCTCTACGCGGCTCTTCGACGGCTTCGCGCTCAACGGCGAGAAGATGGAGGGATCGGAATCGAGCGCCACTTTCACATACAACCCAGCCGTCGTTCCCGTGCCAGGCGATTCGCTGACGGCACTCTATCTTACGAACTGGTATGTGAACGCCGTAAGCGGCAACAACGCCAACAGCGGTGCCTCGGCCGCGCTTGCGAAAAGGACGCTTGCGGCGGCGGTCGCGCATGCCGTCCCGGGCGATGTGGTGCATGCGGCGGAGGGCACGTACGGCGACGGTTCGATGCTTCACAGCGGCTACGTATATGTGAGGGATCCCGAGAACAGCGCTCCCGCGCCGTACATATCCTCCAGGGTCGTCGTGCCGGAAGGGGTCTCGCTCGTCGCGGACGGCGCGCGCACTAACACGATCATCCTCGGCGCATCGGATACGACGCAGAGCGGAGACGACTACGGCTGCGGCCCGAAGGCCATGAGGTGCGTGTTCCTGGAGACCAACGCCGTCATCAGGGGCTTCACCCTCCGTGGTGGCCGCACCGACTTCGTGAACCTCGAGGACGACAACAACGAGGCCGGCGGACTGCTGGGACGCAAGACGTCGGTCATCGTCGAGGACTGCCAGTTCGAGGACTGCCGCTCCGTGCGCGCCGGCGCAGGGCGTATGGCCACTTTCATACGATGCCGTTTCATCGGGAATTCGGCCTCGGGCATCGGCGTCGTCGGGAGAGAGGCGTATTTCCATGGATGCTACTTCCAGGGGAACGTCGGACGCGATGTCATCTCGTTCCCATACAAGGTGTCAGGCTGCACGTTCGCCGCGAGCAACGTAACGACTGCGGGCGGAACCACCCTCGCGCCGCCGATAGGGTCTCTGGCCACCTCGTCCGTAGGCCGCAAGGTCGTCAACACGCTCTTCTGCGGAAAGACCGTCATCTCCAGCGACGAGTTCATCAACTGCGCCATGCCGTCCAACGCCACGTTCTCCGCCAGCAGCGGCAACGTGTGCGTGTTCACGGATTGCGTGAAGGCGGATGCAAAGGAACTCTCCCTGCTCGATGCGGACGGCGTACCTGTCGCCGGACTGAATCCCGCCTGCGACGGCGGCAATCTTGCGGCCTGGGTCGATGCCGGGCTGGACCCCGCCAAGGATGCCGCAGGCAATCCGCGTGTGGCGAACGCTGTCATGGACATCGGCTGCTACGAGGCCGACTGGAAGGACCGGTATTCCGCCGACATCGGCAGAAGGGGTGCGTTCACCGTCTCCGCCGCCGACCTGTACGCGCACGAGGAGCCGAACAGGGAGGTGCGCCTAACTGGCGGCGAGATCGCCGGTACGCTCAACGTGGCGGGCCGCTGCATGTTCCCGCTGAGGATCACCGGCACCGGTACGCTCACCGTGACCGTCGGCGGCGTTGCGAGCGTGTACACGGGTCCGCTCGCCCCGTTCCAGCTCTCCATCGCGGCGACCGAGGGAACCGCGATGTCATTTGCCTACGAGCCTGCGGACGGCGATGAGGGCGGCGCCTTCATAGGCCTTGGCGGGCGGCAGTACGGTTCAACCTTCATCATAAGGTAGCGCGCCATGGACGAGAGACCTAATCTGACCTTTGCCGTTCTCGCCGATGTTCCACCGGACAACCGCTACTGCATGGCGGGCGTCACCCGCGTGCTTCCCGCACTGCGCAGGCTGGGCGTGCAGGCGGTTCTTGCCGGCGGCGGCGCCGAGTGGCGGCTCGTGCGCATCGCGGATGACGCGACCTTCGATCTCGGTGCGGCCGTGAAGGCGGCGCTCGAGGCCAAATGTCAACCTCTGGAGCTGGTCGAGGAGCATGGCACGCCGTTCCTTCTTTGCAGCACGAAGGAGCTGAAGGAGGAGGATTGGAAGCCGTTTGCCGGATCCGGGCGTCTGGCCGCGCTGAAGAAGGCGGGCGTGTTCTTCTACGTGCAGCAGATGCACCCGGGCGGCACTGTCGCCGGGGAATTCCTGCAGATGCAGGATGCGGGGTTCTCCACCGCGGCGCTGCGCGGAATGCGCAACTGCGTGGCGATCTCCTCCGGCGCGCTCGGGCCGCTCGTCGACGAGCGCGCGATACGGCAGGGCGAATTCGGCTTCACCTCGGTGACGACGTCGTCTTTCCGCTACCCCATGCTCTTCCCGGGGCGCGCAATGTTCCCGCAGATCGAAAGGTCTCCGCTGAACAGGCCGTCGCTCGTGGTGTCGGTATTCAAGGATCGCGTGGTGTTCGCAAGGATGGTGCTCGAGTCTAGCGAGCGGCTGGGTCCGGACTGGACGATGCCCCTGGGCGACTACGGCGCGCTTTCGTACGAGCGGCGGGCGAAGTCCGCGAAGGTGCCGCAGTTCGCGGCAGGGGCGAAGCCCGAGATATCGTTCAAGCCCGGTGGACCGGGCGGTGGCGCCGTGAACGTTACGTTCCCGCGCGCGCTGGGTGCGGACGGCTCGCGTGCGTTCGACTACGAGGTGACGGTGCACTGCATGGATGGTGGCGTGGACGGGATCGTGCTGCAGAAACGCGTCTATTCGCCCGGCATATACCTTCCGCCCGGCAAGGAGCCGCCAAAGGTGACGTGTCCGTTCCTGAGGAACGAACTTTACTACGATCTTCCGCTCGTCTTCGAGGTGCGCGCGCTCAACTGCTTCGGCGCAAAGGGCGATCCGATCGCCGCCCAGCGGACGATCAAGACCCAGAAGAAGCAAGGGAGGTCGTAGGCGATGGACCTGGAACTGACAAGACGCGGATTCATCGGCGGCGGCGCCGCGCTCCTTTCATCCTTTGCCGCCCGTTCATACGCGGCGGCCATCGGCGCAGGCAGGCCTAACCTGAAGTTCGGCGTGCTGAGCGACATACACGTCTCGCCGGCCGCCTACATGGTGAAGTATCTGAAAGGCGATCCGAAGCAGCACCGTCCACGCGAGACGGATCTCCTTGAGAAGGCGCTCCGCTACTTCGACGAACGTGGCGCGGATGCCGTGGTGATCGCAGGCGACCTGGCGGACTGGGGGCTTGTAGGGCAGATGAAGGCCGTCACGGACTGCTGGTGGGGGATGTTTCCGGACGGATGCTCCCGCCGCGACGGGCGGCGGGTGGAGCTGCTCGTGGTCCTCGGCAACCACGACGTGGCGTTCCGGGCCTGGACTGAGCATCGGAACTATGCCATCCCCGCAATGGGCGACGCGAAGATCCCGCCCGAGGATCTCTTCCGCAACGACGTGCCGCGCCACTGGCAGGAGCTTTTCCGCGAGCCGTACTCGCCCATCTGGCAGAAGACGGTGAAGGGCTACACGTTCATCGGCGCGCATTGGGACACGGTGAAGGGGATACCGGCCGTGGAGCAGTACATGGCTGAGCACGGCCCTGCGCTTGCCGGCACGAAGCCTTTCTTCTTCATCCAGCATCCGCATCCGAAGGACACCTGCTTCGGTCCGCACGTCTCGGGCCATGACGCTGGCTTCGCCACGCGCGCTCTTTCGCCATACCCGAACGCGGTGGCGTTCTCCGGCCATGCGCACCGCTCGCTCACGGACGAGATGAATGTGTGGCAGGGCGCCTTCACCTCGATAGGCACGGCATCGCTCGATTCGCCCGCGCTGGATCGCGGACGCGAGAACGGACCGCGCAACGGCGGCAACCACCGCTACGCCATGGAGCGCATGCACGGGCGCGTGACGAACGAGGACGTCACTTTCGCCGCGCAGGGCCTTTTCGTGTGCGTATACGACGGGTTCATAGAGGTCGAGCGGCACGAGTTCGTGACGGGACGGCCTGCCGGTCCGAACTGGGTGATCCCTGTGCCGGCCGGCAGCAATCCGCCATTCTCGTTCGAGGTGCGCGAAGCCGCCGCCACCCGACCTGGACCGTTTCCGGACGGTGCGCGGGTCGCCGTATCGCGCGGTGACGGGAAGGTGCGGCTCGAATTCCCCGCCGCGCGCATGGTTAAGGGGGCGTCGCGCGCCCTCGACTACGAAATCGAGGCGATCGCCGAGGAGGCGGATGTCAGGCGCATCCTCTTCCGCAGATTCGTCTACGCGCCGGATGCCTTCCACGCACCGGCGGCGGATGGCGCGAATGTGGTGGCCGATTTCAGCGAAACCCTCTTTCCGCAGGGCGTGGCCGTGCATTTCGCGGTGAGGGCGCACGATACCTTCGGACACTTCAATGCGCCGCTGCATGGACGCCTCGAGCGGATCCTCAGCCGCCACAATCCGCACCAGCCGTGGAGGGCGTACGATGCGTTCACGCTTGCGTCCCTGCGCACCCCGCTTCCGGCGGAGCCGCCGGTGGACGAATATGGCGGATGGAAGGTCAAGGCCGCGGATCCGACGGGATTCTTCCGCGCGATGAAGTTGGATGGACGCTGGTGGATGGCCGATCCACTCGGCAATCTCTTCCTCAGCAGGGGTATCGCCGAGTTCGCCCCGGGTCGCTCGGAACGCCAGAAGCGCGATTTCGCCAGGCGGTTCGGCTCGGACGACGCATGGGCCAGGTCCGAGGTTCCCTTTCTGAAGGAGAACGGGTTCAACACGCTGGGGGCATGGTCCTGGGGACGGTTGAAGAACGACCGTCCGCTTCCTGTCCGCATCCCGTACACGGTGATCGTCAACGTGATGCGCCACTACATGCAGCGGCATCCGCCGGCGGAAGGCGGGCGGCTCGTGCTGGGTGCGCGGTTCGACGATTTCGTGGAGGCGAAGGTGTCGGCGCTTGGCAAGTATGCCGACGACCCGTATCTCATCGGATATTTCATCGACAACGAGATCAAATGGGACGACCCGGCGCTCGAGGGCTGCTATGAGCCCTATCTCGCGAAGGTCCGGGACGTGCTGCGGAAGTACGACCCGAACCATCTCAACCTCGGATGCAGGTTCAACAACTGGAAGTGCGAGCTTTCCAGCGAGAGGATGTTCAGGATCGCCGGCCGGTACATGGACATCATTTCCGTCAACCACTATGGACACTGGCAGCCGTCGGTGGAGACGTTCCGTCAGTGGGAGGCCTGGTCCGGCAAGCCCGTCATGGTCACTGAGTTCTATACGAAGGGCGAGGACGCAGGTCTTCTAAACGCCACCGGTGGCGGATGGCGGGTACATACGCAGGATGAACGCGGCATCTTCTACGAGAACTTCGTCAACGAGCTGCTGAAGAGCGGCGTGTGCGTGGGGTGGCACTGGTTCAAGTACATGGACAACGACCCTACGAACCTCAAGACCGACCCATCGAACCGCAATTCGAACAAGGGCATAGTCACATGGGACTACGCGCGCTACGAGCCGCTGCTCCGCCGGATGCGTGCCATGAACGCCCACATCCATGGCCTCGTGGCCGCCGGTCATGCGTCCCGCGTGACCGAACGGTAGGAACACGCGGTGAGGAGGTGCCGCTAGGATGGCCGCCGTGATACATCCATGCGTATTGACGATCGCGGGATCGGATTCCGGCGGCAACGCCGGCGTGCAGGCCGATCTGCGCATGTTCCATGCGTACGCCCTGCACGGGTGCACCGTCATCGCCGCGCTTACCGCGCAAAATCCGTTCGCCGTTTCCGCGATACATGCCGTGCCGGCCGATTTCGTCGCGGCACAGCTGGACGCGGTGCTGGGCGTGTATTCCATTCGCGCGCTCAAGACGGGGATGCTCTCCTGCGCTGATACGATACGCGTCGTAGCGGAGCGCCTGGCGCGCCATCCCGAGATCAAGGCCGTGGTAGACCCGGTGATGGTGGCCACGAGCGGCGCACGGTTGATCCCCGACGACGCGGTGGACGCCCTTGTGCGGCATCTGCTGCCCCTGGCGACAGTCATCACCCCTAACCTGCCGGAAGCCGAGGTGCTCGCCGGCGGAGCCGTGGACGCTTCTGCGCGCCTGGCAGATGCCGACCGCGCCGAACGTCTGGCGTCCGCCCTGCAGCGTCGCTTCGGCTGCGCCGTGCTGGTCAAGGGCGGCCATGGCGAAGGTGATGCGTCCGTGGACGTGCTGTGCGAAGGTTCGTCCGTGCGTCGGTTCGCGATGCCAAGGATCGAGAATCCCGTGTCCACCCACGGTACCGGATGTTCCCTGGCGGCGGCCATCGCGGCGGAGCTTGCGCTTGGACGCGATCTCGCCTCTGCCGTGGCCGGCGCCAAGGACCGTGTGCACGAGGCGATCCGCACCTCGTATCTGGTGGGAGATGGCTGCGGGGTGCTTGGCTTCGGGAAAGGGCGGACGTGAGCGGATATGTCGGCAGGCTGGCGCCAAGCCCCACGGGTGCGCTGCATATCGGCAACGTGCGCACGTTCATGGTCGCATGGCTGCGGGCGCGTGCATGCGGCGGGCGGATTCTGCTCAGGATGGAGGATCTCGACCATCCGCGCGACAAGCCAGGCGCGGCGGCGCAGGCGATCGACGACCTGCGATGGCTTGGCTTCGACTGGGACGCGGAATACGTGCAGTCGGCGCGCAGGCCATTCTATCGCGCGGCGCTTGACCGGCTGAAACGCGCCGGACTTGTGTATCCTTGCGTATGCTCGCGCAGGGATGTCGAAAACGCGCAGTCCGCACCGCACGCCGGCGAGCAGCTGCGCTACCCCGGCACATGCCGTGGAAGGTTCGCGTCATGGGAGGCCGCCGCCGCGATACGGCCGCCATGCTGGCGCTTCCTGGTGCAGGATCATGGGACGGTACGCCTCGAGGACGCATTTGCAGGCGAATACATGCAGGATGTTGCCGAGACGCTAGGCGACTTCCCCCTTGCACGCGACGTCGATGGTGCCGGGTACACGCTGGCAGTGGTGGTGGACGATGCGGAGATGGGCGTGACGGAGGTCGTGCGGGGCGACGACCTTCTGCCGGCCACGCCGGGGCACATCCTCCTGCAGCGTGCGCTAGGCCTGCCCACGCCCGTCTACTGCCACCTGCCGCTGGTGGTGGGGCCGGATGGGCGGCGGCTCGCAAAGCGCCACGGTGACACGCGTATTGCGTCCTACCGCGCCGCAGGTATCACTGCGGAGACGATCATAGGCCGGATCGCGGCGTCGTGCGGCTGGGGCGACGGTTCGCCCGTGCGGCTGGCGGAGCTGCTGGGGGAATTCTCGCTGGATGCCATGCCGCATGGCATATGGGTGGTGGACGAATCCTCAACGGAAAGGTGGAAGGATGACAGGTAGGGACATCGCCGTGCTGGACAGGGCGCTTAGAAAAGAATTCAAGGCGCACGATTCGCCGATAATAGAGCTGATAGAGGCCCAGACGCACGATCCTTTCTGTGTGCTGGTGGGCACGATACTCTCGGCGCGTACCAAGGACCAGTGCACCACCGGCGCCGTGCGGCGGCTTTTCGCCGTGCGCAAGGCCGAGGGACCGTTCGCCCCGGAGGACCTTGCGCGGCTCACCGTGCCGCAGATAGAGAAGCTGATCTTCCCTGTGGGGTTCTACCATGAAAAGGCTAGGCATCTGAAGGCTCTGCCGGCAGCGTTGGAGCGGTCCTTTCCGGAAGGGTTTGCCGCCGCAGGCAGGGGATTGACGCGACTGGACGAGTTCAACGCGCTGGTGGAGAGGCTTTGCGAGCTTCCTGGCGTGGGCCGCAAGACGGCAAACCTCACGGTCGCCGTCGGATTCGATCTGCCGGCGGTATGCGTGGACGTGCATGTTCACCGCATAACGAACAGGCTTGGGCTGGTGGACACCAAGACGCCGCTGGAGACGGAGATGGCGCTGAGGAAGCTGCTCCCAATGAAATACTGGAAGACCTGGAACAGTCATCTCGTATCCTTCGGGCAGACGCGCTGCGGGCCGTTGCGTCCACGCTGCGATGGTTGCCCCATCGCGCGTTTCTGCCGCGTGCGTAAGTAGCTGGCGCGCCTTTGGACAGCCATGCCGATGCTCATGCGTCCAGGGCGGTGGATTTATGGTATAATATTGTCTCCCGGAGGTTCCAGGAGGGTTTGGGGCCGTATCCGCGGGATGCAGGAGTGAAAGGAAAGATGGTACGTATCGTAGAATGGTCGGCCGCACGGCCGCAGAGCCGCGTGGTGACGAGGTTCCTGGAGCGCAGCGCGTTTCCGGAGGAGGCCGAGAAGGCGGCGGCCGAGGTGCTCGCCGCGATCCGTGCGGAAGGGGACGCCGCCGTGTCCCGCTACATCGAGAAGTTCGAGGGGGCAAGGCTTTCGCCCAGGCGCTTCCGTGTGACGGCGAAGGAGATGGCCGCGGCGGCGGCGAGCGTTCCACCTGCGCTCAAGCGCGCGGTCGCGGATGCGCACGCGAGGGTGATGCGCTTCTCGAAGGCGTCGCTGAGGAAGTCCTGGAAGATGAAGACGCCGCGCGGTGGTACGGCCGGCGAGTTCTTCTCGCCCATGGACAGGGTGGGTGTGTACGTGCCTGGCGGCACCGCGCCGCTGGCATCCACGTCTGTGATGACCGTGACGCTCGCGAAGGCCGCGGGGGTCAGGGAGATAGTGGCCTGCACGCCGGCCGGTCCCACCGGCACGCCCAACCCAGTGCTGCTGTACGCTCTCGGGCTCGCCGGCGCCACGGAGGTATACCGCGTAGGCGGCATACAGGCAATCGGCCTCATGGCGTTCGGCACCAGGACCGTGAAGAAGGTACAGAAGATAGCCGGTCCTGGCAATGCGTTCGTCACGGCGGCCAAACGCCAGGTGTACGGATACGTGGGCATAGATCAGGTCGCAGGGCCGAGCGAGATCGCGGTGCTCGCCGATGGTTCCGTGCCGGCCGCTTGGGTCGCGGCGGACTTGCTCTCCCAGGCCGAGCATGGAAGCGGATGGGAGAAGTCGCTTCTGGCAACGCCGTCCCCCGAATACGCTGAGGAGGTGAGAAGGGAGCTTTTCGCGCAGACGGAACGCCTTTCTCGCAAGGCTCTCGTGCAGCGCGTGTTCGACCGCGACGGCGTGCTGATCTGCGTCACGCCGACGCTGGCGGAGGGACTTGAGCTCGTAAACCGCTTTGCGCCGGAGCATTTCGAGATACAGTGCCGCGATGCGCTTCGGCTCATGAAGGGCGTGCGCAGTGCAGGGGCGGTGTTCGCAGGCGCATGGACGCCCGAGTCGGCCGGCGATTTCGTGGCCGGACCGAGCCACGTGCTGCCCACGGGCGGCGCGGCCAACATGTTCAACGGCCTTACGCCGGACGATTTCCGCCGCCGCCACAGCTTCGTGGCCTTCACGCGCGGCGATCTGCATGAGACAAGGGACACGATCGAGGCGTTCGCGCAGGTGGAGGGGCTGGATGCGCACGGCCGCGCGGCCTCCATACGCTTCGAGAGGTAAACGCCATGCAGGGGCTGTCCAGGATAGGTCTGGTGCTGGGATCGGGCGGAGTGCGCGGCATGGCGCACTTCGGCGTCATACGCACGCTGCTGAAGTACGGCATGAAGATATCCTGCGTGGCGGGATCGTCCTCGGGCAGCATGATCGCCGCCGCGTTCGCAGCCGGCAGGCTCGATGAGATGGAGGAGTTCTTCCGCCGCATGAACTGGTGGAGGGCGTTCAAGCTCTTCAACGAGTTCTCGTGGCCGTTCAGGGGCGGCTGGCTCACGGGCAAGCGCGTGAAGGCGGCGTTGCGCGACTGTCTGGGGACCATACGTTTCGAGGACTGCCGCATACCGTTCGCGGCCGTGGCGATGGACATGATGAACGGCCAGGAATACCCCATCACTACCGGCGACCTGGTGGACGGCACGTTCGCCTCGATGGCGGTGCAGGGGTTGTTCAAGCCCGTGGCCCGCGATGGACGCTGGATCGCCGACGGTGGACTGAACAACCCGTTCCCAGTCAAGGTCTGCCGCGACATGGGCGCGGACTTCGTAATAGGCGTGGACGTGAACCTGGGCCAGAAGCTGGATACGCCGTACGACCCGAAGCGCATGCCGTCGCTATGGACCATCTTCACGCAGACATGCCGCATCGTGCAGAACAACTGGACGAACCGCATCCTGCGCACGGACCATCCGGACCTCCTGCTGCAGCCAGATCTGCACGACGTAAGCCGATGGCGCTTCAGGGACGTCGCGCGCGCGATACTGCGCGGCAAGCTGGCGGCGGAGCGGATGGTCGCGAACCTGCTTCCGGATGTCCGCGCGCGTCTTTTCCCGGCCTAGATAGTGCTTGCCTACTGCGGTGGATTCCGATATAATAACTTGCATTTCCAGAACAAGTACCATGTCGTTCGCAATTCCATTCACAAAGGCGGCCAAGGCGAAGAAGGAGGCCAAGGCCATCCTCTCCGCCGCGCGTACTTTCGTGCTGTCGTACGAGGACCTTCCGGCATACAGGGAAGGCGGCGAACATGCGTCCAGCATGGAGTCTCTGCGCAAAGCATGGAGTGAAGGGAACGTGCAGGAATGCCGTTCGCTTCTGGAGCGGCTTGATCCGCCGCGCAGCTTAGCCTTCTGCCGCGAGTGGCTGGACATTCTGGTGGTGAGCATCTCCGTGGCGATGGCCTTCCGCGCCTACTTCTACGAACCGTTCAACATCCCCACCGGCTCGATGCAGCCCACGCTCTACGGCAACCATTCCGAGCGTTGCTCTCCGGCGCAGGCGACGTTCTGGGACAAGGGTCCGCAGAAGTGGCTCAAATGGGCCGTGACGGGCAGGATGTACGAATGCTTCACGGCGCCGTTCGACGGCCAGCTGGGCTTCAAGCCAACGAATACCGGCCACTACGACATGCGCGTCTTGAATCCCGTGACCGGCGCGATGAGCAAGCCAATGCTGGTCCCCACCGACGTTCTGCGCGGCTCGGGCGGCGATGCCCCGGTGGAGGGCGAGCTGCCCGCGCTGCCCAACGGGCTCAAGCCGGGTGGATACGTGCGTGCAGGTCAGGTGCTGTGGAGTGGATACGTGGTGACGGGCGACTTCCTCTTCGTGAACAGGTGGCTCTGGAACTTCCGCCATCCCCGGCGCGGCGACGTGATGATATTCTCCACCACCGGGATCTCGGGCCTCGCGCAAGGCACGCACTACATCAAGCGCATGACGGGTGTCCCCGGCGAGACGCTGACGGTGAAGGGCGGCCATCTGCTCGCCAACGGCGAAAGGCCCATGTCGCCACGTCGCATTGCGCAGATACAGAATCGCGAGAAGGGCGAGGCGCACATGTACGCATACGCGGGATACAGGCCGAGCGGCGCCGCCTCCTACGACGTGCCGGGCCGTACGATCTGCCGCGAAGGCGACGAAGTGAAGCTTGGAGCGGATGAATACTACGCCTGCGGCGACAACTCCCCTAACAGTTTCGACAGCCGCTACTGGGGGCCTGTCCCCGCGCGCAACCTCTGCGGCATCGCTGGCGGCGTGTTCTGGCCGATCGTCAATCCCCGCTGGGGCAGGATAGAGTGATTTTCCCCCGTGGCAAACGGCCTGTCTCTTGATGCGCCAAAGCGGCGTTTGGCATGGGAGTAGGGTCTGACCCCATTGGTGGTACGCCAAGATAAGCTTGGCAGAGCTTATTAGCTGAAAGGAGCTAATCTCATAGATATGTCGTGATATGAGTAGGAGGGCGAGCCGTGCGAAGGGCGACCGACGTGCGGAGTAGAGTAGGGTCTGGCCCCATTGGTGGAGTAAGAGTGGTGGAGTAGAGGATTTTATGGTATACTCTACGGCATGAGGCATCCTAGAGACTTTGCTCCGGACAGGTGCTACCACCTGATCAGCCGCATCGCGAACCGGGCGTTC
>JAFXTB010000131.1 GCA_017525225.1 Kiritimatiellia bacterium | reverse complement strand
CGTCCGACTGGACGGCGACGTGATCATCGGCAAAGGGTCGTTCGTCAGCGAAGATGCGCACATCACGCGCACGATCATCTGCGACGACACGTTCATCGGTCCCGGGCTGGAGCTGATCGACAAGATAGTGGCCGGAACTCACGTCATCGACGCCACCACCGGCGCATGGACCGACATCGAGGAACCCGGAATCGCGCGCCGCATCGAAAAAGGCGGCGGCTGGCTGCGCGGCCTGTGGCGTTTCCTGCAGGGCGCTTCGCGCGGGAGGAGGCGTTGATGGGCCGGTTCACCGCCACGGATTCGCCCGCAGTGGATGCGATCGTCGTAGATGCCGTCGACCGGATAGGCAAGGCAATCGACGCGATGAGCATTCCCCGGCTTGCCGGCGTCGTGCTGGGCGGCGGCTACGGCAGAGGCGAAGGCGGAGTCATCGAAGGATGCCGCCCTTCCAACGACCTCGATTTCTTCGCCATCACGGAGGATGGTGCCTCTGCCGCCGAGATCGCGGCGATTGCCACCGCGCTGGAGCCGCTCTCGAAGGAATGGACCGCGAAGATCGGCATCGACGTGGATTTCACCGTCCGTACGCCGTGGCGCATCAAGCACGACGAGGAGCGCCTGATGATACAGGAGCTCGTGCGCGGATACTTCGACGTCGCCGGGAAGAGCGGCGAGACGCTCTTTGCCGCCATCAGACGCATCGATGCATCCGAAGTTCCGTGGATGGAGGCAGCGCGTCTGATGATGAACCGCGGCATGGGGCTGATGCTGGCGAATGGGGAACGGGGAACGGGGAATGGGGAACGGGGAACGGGGAATGGGGAACGGGGAACGGGTTTTATCAACCGCAACATCAACAAGTGCGTGCTCGGCGCGGGCGATGCTAGGCTCGTGGCACGGCATGGATACCGCTGGCGCGCCATGGAGCGCGCGGACGCGCTTGGCGACGCGCTGTACCGTTCGGCGGTGGAGTGGAAGTTCCGTCCGAAGGACCGGCCTGTGTGCGACTGGGAGGCCGCGCGCGCCTGCTGGATGGAAGCGTACGACGATGTCATGGAGGCCGGGCGGAGCGCAGGAGCGCTTGCGCGTTCGCTGCGCGAAGGTGTGCGCTGGATCGTGCGGCGGCGTTCACCAGGCGCCCTTTCGGGGTTCGGGCGCAACTGCACGGTGCGCGTGCTCGACGGTGTCGCTCGCTGCGTGCGCGGGCGCATCGCGCCGGACGCCTCGCTGATGAGGGACTGGGAGATTTTCAATTGATCTTAACAGAAAAGGAGCAGAAACCATGGAATGGAACATAACCGAACAGGAAAACAAAGTACTCAAGGTCGAGGTTGAAGGACGCCTCGTGGCGGCCGTGGCGCCGAATCTCCGCGAAGAGGTCCTTGGCAGGATCTCCGAAGGAGTAAACGTGCTCTTCGACTTGAGCAAGATGGTGCACATCGACTCCAGCGGGCTTGGCGTCCTGGTGCAGGTGCTGCAGAAAACCAAGGCCTGCGGCGGCAAGATGGTGCTGGCGGCGCTGCAGCCCGGCCCCAAGATCGTCTTCGACATCACCAAGGTGAGCCGTGTGTTCGAGATCGTGCCCACCGTGGCGGACGCGAAGTTCTAGTGACGCGTTGGGAGGTTGAGATGGTTAGGACTGAAGACGGACGACAGAAGACTTAGGATTATCCTTAGTCCTAAGTCTTTAGTCCTCTGTCCGGCATAGAATTGTCAGACAACTACCAACTCATAGGCAACGATGATGAAACGACTTTCCACTATCTTCTTACATTTTACATTTTGCATTCTACTTTCGCTTTCGGCGAACGCCGAGGTCGTCAAGGTCGCCGACTGCGTGAGGAGCGCGGAACTCGACCACTGGGCGGCGTCTGACGTCGTGTTCTGCCGCAGGATAATGGACTGCGTGCTGAAGACATCCGGGCTGGAGGTCGAGCACGTGAAGGGCGGCGACGACAACATCATATCGCCGGAGGAGGCCGATGTCATCTGCTCGGCGTTCCGGACGCCGACGCTGCTGAAGGACTACAACTTCCCGCTTCAGCCGATGGGGCGTATGCACTTCGCGCTGTACGCCATGCCCTCCCGCGCCATCGAGCTGATGTCGACGAAGATCCCCGACTGGCCGAGGATGCGCGTAGGCTACTCTCCCGTCTCTCAGGGACAGAACAGGGACAGGGAGGACTACTTTGAACACGCCAAGCTCTCGCCGGAATACGTGGAGTACCAGATGAGCGAAGGTGCGGTCAAGGCCCTGCGCGAGGGGGAGATCGACGTCCTCTTCCTCTACACCCCGTTCAGCAAGCGGCCGGAGGGGCTTGTCGAGATCGTTCCGATCGGGGCGCGCAACGTGTATTTCGCGGTGCGCAAGAACAAGCCGGAGCTGTTCGAGCTGCTGAACAGGAAATGGCGCGACTGCTACATCGACCACATCGAGCACATCGACGCCTGGCGCGAGGAACTGCTCGGCATCCCGAAGCCGAAGAACCGCGTACGCGTGGCGGCCTACAGCCGAGGCGACCTCTTCGAGGTGACGCCGGACGGGGAGAAGTCCGGCGCGCTCGCGCAGTGGATGAAGACGATATGCGGAATCACGCACTGGACGCCGGACTACGTCTATGGCGGCTACGACGAGAGCGTGGAGGACGTACGCACCGGAAGGCTCGACCTGATAGGCGGCATCGGCTTCGCCGCATCGCGCCGCAGCCAGTTCCACTATCCGCACACGCCGGTGGGAATGCTTCGCGTCTATCTCTGGGCGCATCCCGGAAGCAAGTACAAGCCGGGACAGCCATCGACATGGGCTGGAATGAGGGTCGGAATGCTCGCCAACTCCATCAGCGCGGAGCGGGTGAAGCGGCAGATACAGGATGGTGCGCTGGACATCTCGTGGAAGGAGTACCACACCGACCGTGCGATGATCGCGGCGTACTTCAAGGGCGAGATCGACGCCTGCGTGGACGTCGAGATGCCGGAACTTGCGAAGGAGACGCCGCTGCACCTCTACGCCTCGCATCCCATGTACATCTGCGCGTCGCTGAAGCGCGATGACATCTTCGAGGATCTTGAACATGCGCTCGACGCGGTGTGCGACGACCTGCCGAAGTACATGCGGATGATAAGCGAGCACCACTACGGCGATCACCGGGAGATGGCCGCCCTGACGCTCAAGGAGGCGGAGTGGCTCTCCGCCCGCGTAAAGTCCGGCAAGCCGGTCGTCATCGACTTCTCCCCGTGGCCGCTCTCGATCTTCGACGGATACGGCCACCCGATGGGACTGGTGGGCGCGTTCGTGACCGAGCTCTCCCGGAGGACGGGGCTCAAGATCGTGCCGCAGGAGCAGACCGGCATCCAGACGGCGGAGGCGAAGTTCCTGCGCGGCGAGACCGAACTGTGGGTGCCGTTCCCCGCGGCCGCCGAGAAGGCGACGTACGGCGCGACTTCCGTGTTCGCCATGCCGGTGCCGCAGACCGTCGCCGAATTCTACAAGGCAGAGAACGACTATCTCGACTTCGAGATGTTCGCCAACAAGTACGTGCCGCAGGAGCTCGTCTCGATTCTCCACAAGACCGCCATGGGCATCGACGCGAACTACATGCAGGAGCTGTTCATGAAGGCCGCCGCCGAGCGCCAGGTCACCCACAAGATATTTGGGATGACCAGGGAAGAGCTGACGCACGTCATCGCCATCGTTGTCTCGTGCGCGCTGCTTGCCGTTCTTCTGTTCGGATCGATCATGATCGCGCTGCTCGTACGCCAGACGAAGCGCGCGAACAAGGCCGCCGCCGAGGCCGAAGACCATGCGCAGGCGAAGACGCGCTTCCTCGCCATGATGTCGCACGAGCTGAGGACGCCGCTCAACGCCGTCGTCGGGTTTTCGGAGTTTCTCATGCGCGAGGACGTGGACGAGACGCACCGCAAGGAATACACGGAAGGCATCATGCTCAGCTCCAACGCGCTTCTCGAACTCATCAACGACATCCTCGATCTGTCGAAGCTCGATGCAGGCGCGATGCAGATGCGCTCCGGCGCGTGCGACGTCGGGCAGATCCTGCGCGAGCTGCCTGCCATATTCGGATACCGCGTCAGACGCCATGGCGTGAAGCTCAAGATCGACATCCAGGAGAATCCGCCGATTCCGGTCGTCGAATTCGCCCAGCAGGGTCTGCGCCAGATACTCATCAATCTCGTCGGCAACTCGGCCAAGTTCACGGAGCTGGGGGAGATCTCGATCAAGGCGCAATGGAACACCGACACGAACAACCTGCATCTCGAAGTCAGCGATACGGGCTGCGGCATCTCCGAAGAGAAGCTCGCCAAGCTTTTCGACCCGTTCGTGCAGGATATCGCCAGCCGCATGCAGGCGAGCGCCGGTGAGATCAAGGGCACGGGACTGGGGCTCCCGATCGTCAAGCGCATGGTGGACAACGCCGGCGGCACCATCAGCGCGGAGAGCGAACTCGGCAAGGGCACGACATTCATCATAGACATCCCGGACCTGAAAGTCGTCGAAGGCCTTCCGGCGGCCACCCGATCCACCGAACAGACGATCCAGGCGGCGCTTCCGGAACGCGTGCTTGTCGTGGACGACATGACGATGAACCGGAAGATCCTTGGCATACACCTGGGCAACCTGAAGATCAAGGACATACGCTTCGCGGAAAACGGGGAAGAAGCGCTCGCCCTCATGAAGGAATGGGTGCCGGACCTTGTGCTGACCGACATGTGGATGCCGAAGATGGACGGTACGCAACTCGCCGAAGCGATGCGCAGGGACAGACGGCTTGCGGAAATTCCGGTGGTGGCCGTCACGGCCGACGTGGACGTGGGTTCAACCTACGATATGAGCCTTTTCGCCAGGATCGTATCGAAGCCGGTCACGACCGACAAGCTGAAAGCCCTCTTCGGAGACGTGGCCATTGGCATTTAGCGATATGCGACTTCTCGTATCCTGCATTCCCTACGACGACGGGAAAAGCGGCATCTCGACGTACGTCCGAGAGGTCGTGCGTGAGCTTGCCGCACAGGGTCACGAGCTGACGCTGCTCGTCGAGCCGGGGGTGGCGGAAACCGACATTCGACAGCCTACGACCGACATCAAAGAGTCGAAGGTCGAAAGTCGCCCGGTTGTCGGCCGTCGGCTGTCGAATGTCATCTCTGCCCCGCGCTGGACTGGCCGTGCCGTTTTCAGCATGCTTTGGCATCTTTTCGTGCTGCCGTTCTGGATAGCAAGGCACAAGAAGGAATTCGATGGATTCGTGATCTGCGCGGCGAACCGGCGCGTGTGCGCGTGGTATCCGCTGCCGACGACCGCGACCGTCCACGACCTCGCCAACTTCCACATTCCCGGAAAGTATTCGCGACTGAGGATGTTCTACCTTGCGCACATACTCCCCTTCTTCGCCAAACGCGCGCAGCGCCTCGTTGCCGTGAGCGGCGCGACAAAGGCCGACATGGTGCGCTTCTGGCATTGCCGCGAGGATGATGTGACGGTGCTATACAACGGATTAGTGGTTAGTGATCAGTCGTTAGTGGCTAGTGTAGCACCAACCACTAATCACTACGCACTAACCACTAACCACCAATCACCAACCACTAACCACCAATCACTAACGACTATACTTTACATTTCCCGAATCGAGCATCCTGGCAAGAACCATGTGCGGCTCATAGAGGCGTACGGCAAGCTGCCGCGCGAACTCGCCGAAGCGCATCCGCTGGTGATTGCCGGGGCGGACTGGAAGGACGCCGACATCGTACATGCCGCCGCCACCGCATCGCCTCATGCCGACCTTATCCGCTTCACGGGGTTTGTCGAAGACATCGAGGCGTTGTGGCGCGCGGCCGGGTTCTATGTGTTTCCGAGCCTCTTCGAGGGATTTGGGCTTTCGCTTGTCGAAGCGATGGCGCGCGGCGTGCCCTGCGCCTGCTCGAACAACGGGTCGCTCGGCGAGATCGCGGCCGACGTGGCGATCACCTTCAACCCCGAAAGCGTGGATGAAATCGCGCAGGCGCTTGCGCGTCTCATCGCCGAACCGCCGGAGGCGCGCGAAGCGCGCATCGCACGCGGACGGGAACATGCCCGGAAATTCTCCTGGGCCGATCATGCGGCCGGCCTCGTAAAGCTGCTGGAGGGCGCGGCATGAACGGCATCGCAAGACTCTTTGACATCCCCGTCGCCAAGGTCACCGAATCCGAGGCGGTCGAACGCATCATCGCCTTCGCCAAAACTCCCCGTTCCCCGTTCCCAGTTCCCCGTTCCCCTGCCTTCGTCGCGACGCTCAATGTCGATTTCGTCTCCAATGCCGTCAGCGGCTGGCCGTTTGGCGGGAACGACGAGCTGTGGGGGTATCTCAAGAACGCCGATCTCGTGACGGCCGACGGCATGCCGATCGTGCTGCTGTCGAAGCTGCTGCGCGACCCCCTGCCCGAACGCGTGACCGGCGCTGACATGGTGCCGGCGATCTGCCGCCGTTGCGCCGAGGAGGGGCTCTCGGTCTACGTGCTGGGCGGGGACAGGGAGGCCATCGAGGAGGCCTTCGGAAAATTGAGAACTGAGAATGGAGAATTGCGGATTGCCGGCATCGATCCGGCTTTTGTGAAGCTCGATGAAGACCAGCCGGAGATTGTCGCGCGCATCAATGCCGCGAAGCCTGACATCCTTTTCGTAGCCCTAGGCAATCCCAAGCAGGAGCTGTGGATGGGGCGCAACCGGGGCGGGCTCGACGTTGGGGCGATGGTTGGCGTCGGAGGCACGTTCAACTTCATTGCGGGCAGGGTGAAGCGTGCACCGCGCTGGATGCAGCGGTGCGGACTTGAATGGATCTACCGCATCTGCCAGGAGCCGGGGCGGCTATGGCGCCGCTATGCGTACGGCCTCGTGAAGTTCACCTGGCTTTCGCTGCGGGCGGTGGCTGGCAGAAGATAGAAGGATAGCCCGTCGCTCGCGCTGCGCTCCGGAATGTAAATGAGGATAACATGAATATTGTTCACAAATCGCAATTGCCACAATTGTTCACAAATGACAAATCACAATTTGTATTTGTGGCAATGGTGGCATTTGTGAACAATTGAGATTTGTGAACAATGAAGTTATAGGCAAGAGGATAGAGGAAAAGAATGGGCACATCATCATCCAACAAACACCTTTCGCCGTTGGCCGCCTGGGCGTTCGCCTTCGGAACGGCCGTCGGCTGGGGCTCGTTCGTCTTGCCTGGAACCTTGTTCCTGCCCAAGGCCGGACCGCTCGGAACGATTATCGGCGTGTTCGTCGGCGCCGCGATCATGGCCGTCATCGCCTGGAACTACCATTACATGACCCGCCGCTATCCCGGGCCGGGCGGCGCGTTTGCGTTTGCCTCCCAGACCTTCGGCGTCGACCACGGATTCCTCTGCGCGTGGTTTCTCTGCTTGACCTACATGGCAATCGTCTGGGCGAACGCCACGGCGCTCACGATCGTCGCGCGCAGCCTGTTCGGAGACGTTCTCAGTTTTGGTTTCCATTACAGCATTGCGGGTTATAGCGTCTATCTCGGTGACATCCTGCTTCCGGGCGTCGCAATCCTCGCCGCCGCCGCCATCAACTGCCGGCGGCGACTCGCGGGCGGCGTGGAGACCGTCCTGGCCGTCCTGTTCGCGGTCGGCATCGCGGTTTGCTTCGGGGCGGCCGTGTTCCGCTGCGGCGGCGACCTGCGCGTGGCGGCGCCGGCCTTTGCGCCGGATGGCACGGCGCCGATCTCGCAGGTTCTCAGGATCGTCGCGCTGGCCCCCTGGTT
>JAFXTB010000130.1 GCA_017525225.1 Kiritimatiellia bacterium | reverse complement strand
GATCCTCACCTCAGATGGGAATCCGTTCCAAAGTCGGCAAACGGGCACGGGCGAGTTAGCCCGTGCGCCAAAGGCAAGTTGTTTCAAATAGTTGTTTCCAAACATCAGAAGGCTCTGCGGTGAATTACGCAGATGCGCCCAAATAGGTCAGCAACTGTTTTATCAAATTCCGCTAGGTTGGCTCAACCACGGAATACTCGGAAACGCACCTTTGTGCGGCACGGAAATGGCTGTAGAATGGGTGTTTCACGCATTTCAGCCGATGATTGCCCATTCTAAAATATCGGTGTATGGAAGGTGGACTCATGCCAGCGAGATGCCCAGAGGCTTCTTTCGTGCTGACTTCAGTGTCCCGCGAACGCGAGCCTCAGTGTTTTCCGTGGTTGATGACTTGCGGGGATAGTCCACGCCCGTTCAGGAGCAGGCTGAGGATGTCAGGTCCTCTGCCCCATCCTGGCGGCCATGCCCACGAGCATGGACATGGCCTCCTCGAAGAATGTCTCGGGGGTCGACGCGCCCGCGCTCACCCCTAGCCTTGATATGCCGCCGAGATCCAGTCCGGCGATTTCGTCCAAGGCGGCCACACGGACTGCAAGGCGCGCACCGGCCTCGCAAGCGACCTCCATGAGCCGCAGGGTATTTGAGCTAGTGACACTGCCCAGCACCAGCACGCCGTCTCCGCCAGAGCGTACGAAGGCCCGCACGGCCTCCTGCCTGTCCCGCGCAGCGGAACATGCCTCGGCGGCAGGCGTGGCGACAAGTCCCGGATACCTGGCTGCAAGCGCCGCAAGCACCTCCGCGGCGGCCTCGGCATCGAAGGTCGTCTGGCAGAGCACCCCCACCGGTCCATCCTCGGGGAAAGGCAGTTTCCCGACATCGGCCACGGAACGGACGATCTGGAACGTTCCACCGGACGCCTCCACCTCGCCGGACAGTCCCTGCACCTCCGCGTGGCCGACATGGCCGATAAGCACCACCGGCGTGCCGCGGGAGGCGAAGAGGCGAGCCTGCCTGTGCAGACGCATCACGAATGGACAGGTCGCATCGACCACGCAGAGTCCGCGCCGAAGCGCCTCGGTTCGCACCGCAGGGCTCACCCCGTGCGCCGAAAACACGACCGTCGCGCCGACAGGGATGTCGGCCAGACTTCCGACCATCCGCATGCCTCTTGCGGACAGGTCGGCGGCGATGCGCTCGTTGTGGACGAGCGGATGCAGGCAGAATGCCGGAGCATGGGCAAGGGCCTCTTCCGCCCGACGAAGCGCCTGGGCCACGCCGCTGCAGAAGCCATGCGGATCTATGGCCTCCACCGTCATGCCACGCTCAGCGTTCCGCGCGCTTCGCCTCTTCCCAAAGCGCATCCATCTCGGCGAGGGTCATGTTCTTCAGATCGCGTCCAGAAGCCTTTGCCGCCGCCTCCACGGCCCTGAACCTGCGGGCGAACTTGGCCGTCGTGCCGGCCGTTGCCGATTCCGCGTCGCACTTGAGATGGCGCGCCAGGTTGGCTACCGCGAAGACAAGGTCGCCCAGCTCCTCCTTCACATGAGGGTCGAGCGAAGTGTCGGACGAGGCGGAGACCGCCTCCTCCAGTTCGCGAAGCTCCTCGTGTATCTTGTCGATCGGGCCAGAGGCGTCCTTCCAGTCGAACCCGACGCGCGCAGCCTTCTCCTGCGTGCGCTGCGCCTTCAGGAGGGCCGGCAGCGCGGACGGCACGCCATCGAGCGCGCTGTGGCGGGACTCCTTGCGATGCTCCTGCTGCTTTATCTGCTCCCAGTTCCTGAGCACGGTCGCCGGATCGCCGGCCACGACATCGCCGAAGACATGCGGATGGCGGCGTACAAGCTTGTCGGAGATGGCGTTGGCCACGTCGTCGAAGGAAAAGCGCCCTTCCTGCTCGGCCATGACGCACTGGAACATCACCTGTAGCAGGACGTCACCCAGCTCCTCGACATGGTTCGCCGCATCCTCCGGATGGTCCATCGCCGCAAGCAGCTCGTACGTCTCCTCCAGCACGCACGGCTTGAGCGTCTCGAGGGTCTGCACCTTGTCCCAGGGACATCCCTTCTCGGGATCCCGCAGACGCGTCATGATTTCATGAAGTCTTTCTATGCCGTTCATGCATCCTCCATGCGAAAGGCGGCCGCGCCAGGTTCGACGCAGCCGCCAGTCACCTTGCCGGCATGCCGCAGGACTACGAGTCCAGGTGCAGCATGCGCAGCACTTCCGACGCCAGACCGGCGCTGAAGCCATCCGCCACGAAATCGGCGCCGCCGAAATCCTGGTAGGCCACATGGTCGTGGATGATCGCGATCGCGGAGAGCCCTGCGACCAGCGCCGACTTGACGCCGTATCCGGACCCCGTCACGGCGACGGTCAGCATCTCGTGCAGGTCGTTCGCGCGCACGACTCTACGCCACGCATCCCACTTGCAGTTGCCGTATGTCTGGGAAGGCTCGCTGTAGGGCACCACCATGGCGGCGTCGAAATCCGCCAGGGCCGGCTTGATCGCCTCAAGGTCCGCGCGGGTTGCGATCACGGTCTTGAGCCCATGGTCGACGACCGCCGCCACGAACGCCTTGAAGTCGGGCGTGATCGCCTGGACCGCCTGGGCGGTCAGCTCCGCCTTGAACGCCTCCATGAGCTCGCGCGCGACCTTGGCGGGGTCATGCTTCTTGCCAAAGCGGTCGAACAGCTCGCGCAGCGCCCCCTGGCAGTTGCCGTTGACGAGATGCATCGCCTCAAGCTTCGGCGTAAGCTCTATCCCGCATCCAGCAAGACGCTCCTGCGCTACCTTGTACAGGATAGAGGCGCCATCGAGCGCCGTGAAGTCGAACTCTACGACTACCGCGCGGACATGCCGTACCTGGGTTTTCTCATCAGCCATGGATCATACCTTTCCTGGTGTTCTACTTCTACTTCTTGACTACGCGCGTCTTGCGCGGAATCGGCTGTCCGATCTGCCTGAGCAGCTTGCGGAAGCGCGAATTGCGCACGTTGAACGGCTTGCCGCCCTTGATGCGGTCGAACTCGCAGGCGCGCAGCGCGTTGTGGTTGTCTTCATCCTTGCCCACGACACCGCCAACGCCCTCGAGCGCGCATTCCACCGCCTTCACGCAGCAGTCGTGGATAAGCCCGAGATCCTTCTTGTTCGGCGCCGCCGCACGGGCGTAGTAGCCGCTCTTCTGCACAAGCGTCTTCTCCGCGCCAAGCATTTCGCCGAAACGCTTCGCGAACCACTGGCCCACGTTCACCTTGTCGAGCCGGGGATGCCCGAACGCATCCATCGGGATCTCCTCCCCGCGCTTCTTCATCTCCTTGATGATCTCCTTGACGCACGCGCCCTCGGAAACGAAGATGTTCACGCAGTCGAGCCTGTCCATCACCTTGCGCAGACGCGCGGCCTCTTCCTCGAAGCGGCAGCGCGACTCCGGCACGTACACGGCATGGACATCCTGCCTGTCGCGCGTGAGCCCGAACTCCGGCACGAAGTCCATCGACTTGCGGGATATCATCTTGTGGTAGTAGATCGCCGAGAACGCCGTGAGCCAGCCGCAGTTGCGCCCCATCACCTCATGGACTATCAGCATGCGCGGATTGGCGCTGTTCTCCTTGACGACGTTCATGAAATACTTCGCGCTCTCCTCCGCCGCCGTGTAGGCGCCCAGGGACTGGCGTATGGGATAGACGTCGTTGTCGACCGTCTTGGGCAGCCCTACCACCGTGAGAGCGTATCCGTTCTTCTTGAGATAGGCAGCAAGGTCTGCCGCCGTGGTGTTGGTATCGTCTCCGCCGATCGTGTGCAGCACGTCCACTCCATCCTTCACGAGCTGGTCCGCTGCCACCTTCAGAGGCTCCTCGCCCGGCTTCACCAGCCCACGCTTTACGCAATCCTCTACGTTTGTGAGCTTGACACGGCTATTGCCGATCGGGCTGCCACCGTGCCTGGTGAGCTTCAATGCCTGCTTGCGCACCTCGGGGGTCACGGGAATGGACTCACCCTTCAGAAGCCCCATGTACCCGTTCACATAGCCTATCATCTCCACCTCGGGCGCACGCCTCGTGTATTCATCGATCAGGAACCCGATCGAGGAACTCAAACAAGGCGCCAGACCACCTGCGGTCAGGAACGCCACCTTCTTCACCTTCGCCATCTCAGCACTGTACCTTTCTTTTTTGTTGTTTTGCCTATGATCCAAATCCAATCCGCGCGGGGACGCCGGCTCATAGCCGCGCAAGCACGTTCGCCAGCTCCACCGCCGCCTGCATGGCCGCAAAGCCCTTGTTGCCCTGCTTCGTGCCGCAGCGCTCCACCGCCTGCTCAAGATTCTCGGCCGTCACCACGCCATCCACGACGGGAACGCCCGTCTCAAGCGCGATCTCGCTGAACGCACGGGCGGTCGTCTCGCAGATGAGCGATGCGTGGGGCGTCGCCCCCTGCACCACCGCGCCCAGCCCCACCACGGCAGAGAATTTCTTCGACGCGGCAAGCCGCTTGGCCACGACCGGGATCTCGTAGGCGCCGGGCACACGCACAAGCATCAGATCCTTGTCTGCACCGCCCAGCCGCACGAACGCATCTATCGCGCCCTTCACCAGCTGTTCCACCAGAAAGGAGTTGAAACGGCTAGCTACAAGCGCGACCGCAAGCCCCTTGGCCGTCAGATTGCCTTCTATGGTCTTCATGGCTGAATTTCCTCCTTTACCTTCGAACGGTCTAGATTATCCCATATCCCCATGGCGATACGCAAGCGTAAAAAGACCCATTACGACAAAATTGTCATTCCACCGTACATTCCGGGGCGTGCGGTCCTGCTGAAACCACCTCGAAGTCGGAAAGCTTGAACTTCCACTCTTCGCGAGAACGGAAAGGTCGCACGAACCTGCGCTTCAACGCGCCCTTCCGCTCAAGATGGCGATAGCAGGCCGTATCGCACGCGCGGCCGCAGATCGAGCATGGATACGAGTGCTGGGCCGGCGGATAGAACCAGATGTTGTCGATGATCCTCTTCGCCTTCTCCTCGTCGATCTCCGCCTCGCCGGCGATGATCTTCAGGCGATCCGGGAAATCCTTGAACGCATCCGGCGGCATGAACGGGTTCTTGAGGCCGTTCGCACCGTTGTAGTAGGCGGCGCAACGCCAGTCGTCCCGTCTGCCGGTCGCCGGATCGATCGCGCGTCCGGGACACCCCTTCGCGCATTCGCCGCACCTGTCGCAGAGATGCGGCGCGATCACGGGGTCAGCCTCCAGCTCGGCATCCGTAAGGATGAAGACATAGCGCACGAACGGACCGAAGTCGTCGGTAAGGAGCGCTCCGTGGAAACCGAGTTCACCAAGCCCGCACCTGACCGCCGCATCCTCGAAGTGCAGACTGTTCTCCGCCCTGCGCCCGCGGCTGATGGCATCGTAGGCGACTTCGGGATTGGTTCCGTCGTCCTCCTGCATGATCGTCTGGTTCCGCCTCTGGGGCACGGCGATGAAGCCCTTCTCCTCCAGAAGGTTCGACAGCCGCAGGAGGGCGATCGGCATGACCGTCTCCTCCATGTTCTCCACGGCCATCGTCGTGTATTGGTAGAAGGTGGTCCCCTCCTCAGTCCCGCGGTAGGTGCCGCGCAGGATGCGGAAGGCTACGCCGACGACGCTTCTCGCCTGCGGCAACAGCCTGAAGACCGGATCGTCCGCGGCAAAACGCGAAGCCGGCGCGACACCGACAATGTCGGCCCCGCACTCCTTCGCCAGGGCGACAAGCTCTTCCTTTAGGGACATTCCTCACACCTCCTTTCCAGTCAGATGGCGATAGCACGCGATATCGCATTTCTTGCCGCAAAGGCAGGGGGCATAGCCCCACTGGGTTCGGGGCAGGAACTTGAGCTTCGGATACATCGCCCTTGCCTCCTCCGCCGTGAACCGCTTCTCGCCGGCGAGGATCTTCGCACGGTCGCCATCGCCTTCTAGGAACCCGTCCGTCATGAACGGGTTCGTCCCGAGCGCGCCACGGTAGTATACGCTGCAGCTCCAGGTGTCGAGCCCGTGGACAGCGTCGATACATTTCGCGGGGCAGGCCTTCACGCAGGCATCGCACCCCTCGCAGATGCTCTCGGCATACGGCGCATTCGTCTCGAGGGGCGCATCTGTCACGATGAACGCATAGCGCATGAAAGGACCGTATTCACGGTTGATCACCTTGCCGTATCGTCCGGCGCAACCGATGCCGCAGGCCTGCGCGGCCCTGCCGAAGTCGATCATGATGTCCGGCGCGGGCTTGCCGGGTTCTACGGGGGATGAATACTGGAGCTCGTAGGTATCCACCACCTCCGGGTTCGTGTCCTTGTCGCCCTTCACGCGAAGGTTGGGCGTCGTCCGCTGAAGGCAGGCGTCGTATCCCTCGTCCTCGATGACGGACGCCATCCGGAAGAGGAACACCTCGTAGTATTCCTCGTCTAGCGCCTTCACCCCAAGCTGCGTGTAGGTGTAGAACTGCGCTCCCTCTGCCATCGTCTTGTAAAGGCCCTTCGGGACGGGCGTGCCGAAACCGACGATGCATTTCGCCTTCGGACATATCATCCTGGGATCGCGGCGTGGATCCTCACCCTCGAAGAGGCTTAGATCGCCGATGCCGAACCTTGTCGCGCCCAGCCTCCGCGCCTCCTTCTCGATAAGCTCCCTCGTCAGCATGCGTCACCTCTCCATCTTCCAAGGCTGCCTGCGCGTTCTGAGCGGATTCTTGAACCGGCCATGCATGCACCCTCCCGGCTTTTCCAGCATCGACACGCACGCGCGGATGCATCCCCCGCACTTCGCCATGTTGTAGCCGACCCAGCTCGGGAAGTACCTGGCAAGCGCGCCGTAGACCTTCATGATCTCCTTTTCGCTTGCTTCGCACTTCCCTTCAAGGAGGTTCAGGTTGCCGTTCTCGTTCCTGTCGAACACCTCCTTGGGCACGAACGGGTTGTAGTAGCGTCCGGCATGCGTGTAGAAGGCATAGCACTTCCACATGTCGATGTCGCCCCAGACGCACCTCTTGCCATCGATTTCGACGACGATGTCATGTCCTGAATTCATCGGCGGTATGCAATGGCCGGGGCATTCGCGCACGCACGCGCCGCATCTGCGGCAGAGGGGTTTGCCGGAATACATCTCGTCGTATTCAAGCTCGGCGTCCGTGAAGATGAAGGCGACGCGCTGCAAGGGCCCGAATTCGGGCGTCAGGAGCATCTTGGACCAGCCGATCTCGCCAAGGCCGCAGGCTACGGCGCAAAGGCGGAACTGGAACTGGAGGTCCGGCGGCACGTTCTCGCCAGGACGCGTCGCGCGCGTGAACTCGACGCTCCTGTGATGGGCCGTCGCATCCTTCGCGTTGTTGATCACCTCGATCTGCTCCTCCGGCGAGAGCGTCGCCCCGACGGAACCATCCATGTCGCTCACGCAGCCGCGAGCGCCCGTGTTGCGGTAGACAAACGCCTCGTAGCCGGCGTCTTCGAGGACCTTACCTACATGGTAGAGGCAGGCCGGCGCCAGGATCTCGTTTATCCCGCCGTATGCCATGGACGGATACTGGTAGAACTGCGTTCCCTCCTCGATGCCACGCTGCACACCGCGCGGGATGCGGAACACGAAGCCGATCATCGACTTCGCCTCCGGGAACAGGAACTTCGGGTTCATCTCGTCCGGCGCCCCAGCCATGCGCGAGATCGGCCCTATGCCGCACATGTCGGCGCCGGCCTTGCGGGCGGCCTCCTTGATCATTGCGCTTGTGAGCATGCCTCATCCTCCACAAGATTGAACTTGTCCTTCAGGACGCTCGAATGGTTCGGCTCCATCAGGTCGAGAATGTTCCCGGCGTGCGATCCGGACACATAGCTTTCCAGGACGCGCACAGGGTCCACGTTGACGCGGGTCGCGAGTTTCGCCGCCGCAACCAGCCCTTCGTACAGATGGATGTCCTCCGGTCTCACCCAGTTCCAGCGGGCCGCTATCCGGGCCTTGTCGGTCTCGCGCTTCAGGTACTCCCAGCAGGTGCCCCGGTAGGCATAGCCGTTGTCCTCTTTCGCGATCTCGGCCTCGTGCGCGACAAGGTTGTCGTGGAAGATGTGGGCCGAGCAGTTGTTCAGGCAGCCGGAGTTCGCCAGCATGAAGAGCTCCTTGCCGTTCGCATCCGCCCATCTCTTCAGTTCGGCGAAGGCCGTAAGGTCGCGATTCAGCTCGCGCTTCACATAGTACCCGTCAAAGCGGTCCGAGAGATACTCCATGCCCTCGATAGTGCCGATTTCCATGTTTACGGAGGCACGCGTCCTGAGTCCTGGGAAGTTCTCCTTCACGAAACGGGCGACAAGCGGCGAGGTCGTGGTCACGGATCTGAGCGCACCGCCGTCCGAGAAGCGCTCCAACGCGTCGCCTATCTCCCCGAAGAACGCCTTCGACTCAGCGCGCGCGCCATAGCAGTTCGCGTTGAAAAGTATGCTCAGGGCGATGCCGCTGTCGGCCAACCGCCCGAGATCGTCCAGCTGACGCATCGGGTCGCAGACGCCGTGCCGCCCGCTCGGCATCGTGCCAAACGAGAAGTAGCACTCATATACCGACTCGCGATTGGATTCAATCGCGTCGATCCAACGTTCGCTCGCCTGATAGCCTACGGAAAACTTCATGTCTCTGCAAGGACCGTTCCTACTTGCTGAACATGAACTCCACCACGTCGCCATCCTGCATTTCGTAGTCGCGGCCTTCCGGACGCAGCGCGCCCGCCGCCCGGGCGCCGGATTCGCCGCCATGCTTCACGTAGTCGTCGTACGCGACCACCTGGGCGCGGATGAACCCCTTTTCGAAGTCGGTATGGATGACGCCCGCGCACTGCGGAGCCTTCCAGCCGCGACGAAACGTCCATGCGCGCACCTCCTTGGGTCCTGCCGTGAGGAAGCTCGCCAGACCCAGCGTATGGTACGCGAGCTTGATGGTGCGGTCAAGCGACGACTCCGAGAGCCCGTACGATGCAAGGAACTCCTGGGCCTCCTCGTCGGAGAGGCCCGCAAGGTCGGCCTCCATCTGCGCACACACCACGACCATCTCGCAGCCCTGCGACTGGGCGTATGCCCTAAGCGCGGCCACGTGGGGATTCCCTTCACCCGTCACGCAGTCGTCCGCCACGTTGGCGCAATAGATCGTCTTCTTGTCGGTGAGGAAATGCAGGTCGCGCAGCACCGGCAGTATCGGATCGCCTTCCGCGCGCGGGAAGGTGCGAACCGGCCTGCCCTCCCCGAGATGCGCCAGCAGGGCCGCCATCGCCTCAGCCTCCGGACGCTTCTTCGGATCGGCCTTGGCCTCCTTTGCCGTACGGTCGTACCGCTTCTGGAGCTGTTCGAGGTCTGCCAGCACCAGCTCTGTCTCGATCACCTCCGCATCACCTGCGGGATCGATAGGCGCGGACTTGTTGCCGCCCTCCTGGACATGGATGATGTCGTCGTTCTCGAAGCAGCGCACGACATGCAGTATCGCATCGCATTCACGGATGTTGGCAAGGAACTTGTTGCCCAGTCCCTCGCCCTTCGATGCACCCTTGACGAGTCCGGCGATGTCCGTGAACTCTACCGTTGCGTGGATTATCTGCTGCGGATGCACGATCTCCGCCAGCTTGTCGAGCCGCGCATCCGCCACCTCGACTATGGCGGAGTTCGGCTCTATCGTGCAGAACGGATAGTTCTCCGCCGCCGCCTGCTGGCGCTTCGTGAGCGCGTTGAATAGCGTCGACTTGCCCACGTTGGGAAGTCCCACTATGCCTACAGAAAGTCCCATGCTGACTGCCTTCCTTTTCTTTCATGATGCCGCCGTCCGCGGAACGCGGGCCATGGCGCAGAGCTTCGCCACCACCATGGATGGATACTTGCTCATGGGGCGTGATTATACCACTTCAGGCCCCTGCATGCAAGTTCGGACAAACTGGGGCCGACCGTCAGGCAACGGTGTCTTCCATGAATATGAACCCGTATCCGTTCTCGTGCATCGTCCTGCACATCAGGCGGATCTTGTCGGCATACTCCGGCTGGTAGGCGAGATAGTCCTTGAAGAAATACTGCTCGTGGTTGGAGAATATCAGGTATTCCCTGCCCAGGCAGCGCGCGATATCCCCCTCCAGCGTCTTGAGCGTGCAGAGGTTGAGGCACGGCGCATCGCAGAACATGTGGTGGAAGTTCATCCCGGTGTCGCGATCGTATATGTAGTCGAGCGACAGCGCCGTGCGCGCGGCCTGCTCCTCCGTGATGTGGTTGTAGGCGCAGATCGATGCGCTTATCGCCGTGTTGCGCGACTCCCGCCAGTAGAATCCCGTCTCTGGCTTGCGGTTCTGGAGCAGACGGAAGGAGTGCCCGTAGGGAAGGCGCTCCGCCTTGCCGTCGAACTCGTAGCGCGGGCCTATCGAGCATTCCATCAGGCGGATGCCACTGTCCTTCAGCGCCCTCACGCCATCCTTGCTCATCGGGCACCAGTGCGGCACGCAGGCATGCGCGAAGGACTTCTCCCCGGCGAACCTCTCCACCTGGCCGTGGATCATGTCGAAGAGCTTCTTCACGTCGGCATACTCCGCGTTGATCCACGGATAGTCCGGGAACTCCTGTAGGGAATGGAAGCCGAACCTCAGCCAGTCGGAGTTTGCCTCGAATTCCCCCTTGTACGCATCCGTGACGTCGGCAAGCGTGAACTCGTCCATGCCGTAGAAGAAATCCGTCCTGTAGAACAGGTTTATCTGCATCTTGAGGCCGTACTTCTCGTGGCACTCCTTGAGGACGGCGCAGAAAGGGTGGTCGAAGACCGACCTGGGGCGCTGGCGCGTGATGTCGCGCAGCGTCCATATCGCGTCATCGCAGAAATACGAGCAGAACCTGCCCTTCAGGGCCGGATTGCGCCTGTACTCCGGGCTGGACAGTATCGGCCCCATCTCCCTTGCGCCCCTCGCAAACTCAGGTACCTCCGCCGCCTGCATGGCGCCGGCAAGGGGCGCGATCGCGGCCGTCCCCAGCCCTGCCTTTATGAAATCCTTCCTGTTCATCGCCTTTCTCTCCTCTTCCTCCTCGTTCCAGGACACAATGTCCAGAACCGAAGACATGTGGATTATACGAAATTTCCCCCGCACAGGCAATCCATAAGTTGCCTGGAGGTTGGGCTGGAAAACCGAAATTCAACTTGGTATAATCTCCGCCATGCAAGAACCCGATAGAAGACCAAACGCCCTGGCTCTCGTTCCATTTGGCATATTCCTACTCTTCTATGCCGGACTTTCCATTCTGGCAGGCTCGTTCGACGCCGTGCCGATGGCAGTGGCGTTCTCCGTCGCCGGGGCGGCGGCCATCGTGATGGACCGCGGCCGGCCGCTCGAACAGCGCATAGGATCCTTCACGCGCGGCATGGGCGAACCCAACCTGATGCTCATGTGCCTGATATTCGTCTTCGCGGGCGCGTTCGCCACCGTGGCAAAGACATCCGGCGCCGTGGACGCGGCCGTCACGATCGCCCGCTCGCTGATTCCGCCGCGCTTCATGCTGGCGGGAGTATTTCTCGTGGCGTGCCTTCTTTCCATCGCCATGGGCACGAGCTGCGGCACGATCGCCGCGCTCATGCCGATCGCCGCCGGGTTCGCTGGCGAGCCCCCCTTCACGCCGGGCATGCTTGCAGGCGCGGTAGTAGGAGGTGCGATGTTCGGCGACAACCTTTCCGTAATATCTGACACGACCGTTGCGGCCGCGCGCACGCTCGACATCCGCATGCGCGACAAGTTCCTTGTAAACTCGGCGATCGCCCTGCCGGCGGCGGTGGCAACGCTCGCGCTTTATGTGGCGATCGGCGGCGGCGGTACTGGCGCTACGGGACCAGCCGCGCCGGTGGCTATGCGCCATCTGCTGCTCGTGGCCCCGTACATCGCGGTGCTCGTGCTGGCGCTTGTAGGCATGGACGTGCTGCTGCTGCTCTTCGGCGGGACAGTGTGCGCCGCCGCGATAGGCATCGGGACAGGTTCCTTCGGATTCTTCGACGCTCTTCGCCATATCGGACGCGGCATGGGCGAGATGAGCCAGACGATGATAATAGCACTGCTTGCCTTCGGACTGATGGAATCGGTGCGCGTGCGCGGTGGGCTGGCATGGCTGGTGGAGCGGCTTTCGCGCATGGCCCGCGGACCGCGCTCCTGCGAATTCGCCATGTTCGCGCTCGTGTCGCTACTAAACGTGTTCACGGCGAACAACACGCTGGCGATCCTGCTGGCCGGGCCTGTGGCGAAGGATTGCTCTGATCGTTTCCACATCGACCGCGTGAGGCTTGCCTCGGTGATCGACACCGCCTCGTGCATAGTGCAGGGATTCCTGCCATACGGCGGACAGATACTGATCGCACTGGGCGTAGGCAAGGCCGCAGGGCTCGCCCTTGCCTCCGGCGACGTCATCGCCACGCTCTACTATCCGCCCATCCTGGCGGTGGCGGTATTCGCCGCCATGTTCATGGCCAATCGCCGCCCTAGTCCAGATGGTCTGCCGTCATGCCGGCGCGTCTGAGAATGTCCTTGAAGTGGTCCAGCTGCGGCCGTACGCGCTTCGCGGAATAGATCGGGAAGAAGCGCTGAAGCTCCTCTGGCGTTCCATCATGCACGGTAACGGTGTTCGCGCCCGCCATCAACCCCAGGTACTGGCCGTCGGGCATCATCTTCTGCAACGAGCTTGTAGTGGGCATGAGCCTATGCGGGTTCATGATCCGCAGCAGCGCCATCATGTTGAGCGTGCGCACGGGGTCTCCGGGCGGTTCGGCGGCAAACTCGGTGTTCTCGGCCGGTACGAATATCGTGGTGCTGTTCATCGCGAGCGGCAGTTCGTGGGCCAGCTTGAGATCGCCCACCAGATCGTCAAGGGTCTGCCCTGGCAATCCCACGATGTTGCCGGATCCCACCCTGAAGCCCACCTTGGCAAGCGACATGATGCAGGCGAGGCGGTTCTGCAGGGAGTCCTTGGGCTTGCAGTAGGCAAAGAGGTCGGCACGGGACGCCTCGAACTTCAGTATGTAGTCGGTAGCCCCGGCGTTGCGCAGCCGCGCGTAGTCCTCCTCGGAAAGGTCGCCGAGACATAGTATCAGGCGCAAGTCCCCGTGTCGGCGGCACACATCCGTCACCGCCTCCACCACGGCATCGATGAAGCGCTCGTCGAGGTTCTCGCCGGACTGCAGCAGCACGGTCCTGCGGCCCTTGCCATAGAGGTAGTCCACCAGTTTCACCATCGTCGGCGCGTCAAGCGTGTAGTTGCGCTCCTGCGAGGTGCGTCCGATCGCGCAGTAGCGACACTGCTGGTGGCAGACGTTCGATATCTCGATCACGCTGCGCGCCTGCGCCTTGTTGTCGGGGAAATGCATCTGGCGGCGACGGCGGGCAAGCGCGAAAAGCGCCTGCTGCGCCTCGCCCTTCAGCTCCAGCGCGGCGCGCAGCGCATCGTCGGCCCATTCGCAGGCCTCGAGGCGGCTAATTAAATCCCTGTTCGTATCCATGTGTCGTTCCTTTCCTCTCGAAATCCACCACCCGTCATGGCTTGCGCCAGAGCTTGTCATCTACCGTCACGTTGCTTCCATCCGTGCCGAACGTCTTGACCATGAGCGGAAGCACTATCTCCCTCTCGCCATCGTACGATACCGGCCCCAGCACGGTGGGATGGTCCTTTAGCTCCCATAGCGTCTTCATGACGGCCTGCTTAGAACCGCGCGCCTCCGCCAGCGCATGCACGAGCAACCTTGCGGCGACATACGCGAACGGCGCCTGCGGCGGAACCTCGTCGGTATCGGCGCCGGACATCCTGCGATACTTGGCGGCGAAGTCCGCGGCGGCCGCGGATGCGGCCCTCTCCTCATCGAACGCGTTGCCAACGAACACGATGCCTTCAAGCGAGGCGAGGTTACGCTTCACGCGCGGGTCGACCACGGCGGTATCGGTGTGGATGGGCTTGCGCCAACCCGCCTCGCGCAGCTGGTTGATGGCCGTGATGAGGCCCTGTCCGAATCCGGTTACGAATATGCCTTCCGGGTGCGACTCAAGGATCTTGGCGATCTGCGCACGGATGTCCGATGCCAGGAAAGGAAACGAATCCCGCGCCACGATGCGTCCGCCCTCTGACTCGAACACCTCGCTGAAGCGCTTGTCGGACTCAAGCCCGTACATCGCGTCGATATGCAGCACGGCGGCAGAGGACACCTTGCCGGTCCCGCGCATGTAGCGTGCCATGATGCGCGCCGATGTGGATATCGGCGGCCAGCAGCGGAGCATCCAGGGGTTTCCCTTTACGGAACGTTCGGTCACCACCATCGCCGCGATCGTGGGGATCTCGCGCCTGGCAACCTGCGTCTTCGTCATCTGGCAGGTGTTGTCGCCGATGAGCAGCATGCCCGCCACGTTCTGAGATAGAAGCAGGTTGAAGGCGTTCAGCGATTCGCGCGGCTCGAACTTACCGTCACGCGGTACGATCCTCACGCGGAACGGAAGCCTACCGGTGGCGTTCAGGTCTGCCTCGGCGATCTGCAATCCGCGCAGCGCGGCCTCGCCATCGGATGCGACGACGCCCGAAAGCGGCAGCACGGCACCGATCTTCACCTCCATCACCGGGGCGCGTCCGCCGCCCGGAGGGCGGTCACGCGGTGGGCCGTCCTTGGGACGGAACAGGCTGAACGCGCACGCGGCGCCGGTCGCCCCTGCGACCAGCGCCAGGCATAGCGCCTTCCATCTTGCGGACCCGTGCATTCTTCCCTTTGCAGTCCAGTCTGTAGCCATCATTCCTCCCTTGCAACAATGTCGCAGTCCGGATTATCGGCCGCGAACCGCCTTATGGCGGCGAACATCTCGGCGGCCGTCCTGGGCGCCAGCCCAGCCGAAGGCCTGTCGAAGAAATAGGTGCGCGCCGCGCGGCTCATGGTCATAGCCAGCGCCAGCGCCTGGCGCTGGCCGCCGGACAAGGTGCCGGCGCGCTGCCTGGCGCGCTCCGCCAGGAACGGGAAGATCGCGTAGGCGCGCGCGCGGCGCGCGGCGGATTCCGCCTTGTCCAGCGCCCAGCCCGCCAGTGCAAGGTTGTCCGAAACCGTAAGGGAGCCGAACACGTTGCCTTCCTCGCGCAAATAGGCGACGTCCGGCGGCGGACGACCTTCGGCATCGAGCATGTCCTCGTCGGCGGACACGATGCGCACGCGTCCAGGATCGGCCCGGAACGCGGCAAGACCTCCGCCTTCGTAGAGGGAGCGTACCCGCTCGTCGGCGAACACCTCCGAGGCGGGGCCGGTGCGGAGCATGTCGCCTTCATGCAGGAAGAAAACCGTATCGGCGAAGCGTTCCACCACGGATCTATCGTGCTCGACAAGCGCCACGGACACTCGTCGTTCGTCGGCAAGGCGGCGTATGAAGAGGCACACCCGCTCCTTCTCATCCGCCGCCAGCCCGGCGGCGGGTTCATCCAGCAGAAGAAGCCTGGCCTTGCTCGCCATGAGCCGGGCGAGCGCGAGGAGCTTGCGTTCACTGAAGGAGAGGTCGCGGGCGGGAAGGTCCGCCCTGGCGGCCAGGCCGGCGTAGTCGAGCCAGCGCATCGCATCCTCCCGGGCGCCGCCGGAGGCATCCAGCGCCACCGTCACGTTCTCGCGCGCCGTGAGGTTGCCGAAGGTGCGGACCTCCTGGAAGAGCCGCCCCACGCCGCGGCGGGCCATCCTCCAGGCCGCAAGGCCCGTCACGTCCGTTCCATCGAGAAGCACCCGCCCGACATCCGGCCGGAGGTTCCCGCCCAGCACATGGAAGAGAGTGGTCTTGCCGGCGCCGTTCGGTCCGGCAAGCGCCGTCACCTCGCCTGGCCGTATGAGAAGATCTACGCCCTTGAGCGCAGTGAATCTTCCAAAGCGCTTCACTATGCCCTTCGCCTCGAGGGTCGGCGCCACCATGCTATCTGATCGCATACTCACCGGCGAGCCCCCTTGGCTTCAGATACATCAGGACCACAAGCAGGATTCCATACGTCATCTCGCGCACGGGACCCGCCACCTCCGCCGGCAGTCCCGCGAATCGGAGCGCCTCGGGCAGCAGCACCAGGATCGCCGCGCCGACGACCGGCCCCCTAAGATTGCCCGACCCTCCAACGACCAGCATCGCCAACACCAGCACGCTCTCGCCGATGGAGAAGCCCGTAGGATCGACATACGACACGTACGCCGCGAACAACGCGCCGGGAAGCGCCGCCATCGCGGCGGAAAGGACCATCGCGACGGTGAACACGCGGCGCGGCGCGATGCCGAGCGTCGCCGCCGCAGGTTCATCGTCGCGCAGTGCCTTCAGCGCAAGCGCGAAGCGCGTGCGGCCGAAGAGCCACGCCAGCAGCGCTACCGCCGCTGCGGACGCAAGCGTCAATGCGCAGAACGCCCCCTGCGAATCGAACGCAAGACCGAAGATTGATGGACGCGGTATGTCGGGGAAGCCGTATGCCCCGCCGGTGACATCCGTCCAGTTGCAGAACACCCCGAAGGCGATCGTCTGCACCGCCATCGTTGCAACCGTGAACGCCTCGCTTCTGAAGCGGAGTGCCACCTGCGCGAAAAGGAACCCGGAGAGCGCCGCTCCGGCAAGTGTAGATGGAAGGGCCGCGAGGAATGACCATCCCGCCGTTGCGGTGAGCCAGGCGTACAGATACGCGCCCATGCCGTAGAACGCGGCGGTGGCCAGGGTGAGAAGACCGCCATACCCAATCGACATGTTGGCGGAAAGTGCCAGCATCGCGTAGAGCCCCAGCATCACGCCCAGGTGGAGAAGGTACGTCATGCCATCTCCTCCGGACGGCGCGGCGCGCCGAAAAGCCCACCCGGTCGCAAGGCGAGCGCCGCAAGCAGCAGCGTGAACGCCACGGCGTCGGACCATTGCGCGGGAAGCCGCCAGACGGCGAACGCCTGTGCAGCCCCGATCGCCAGCGCCCCCACACCCCACGCCCAGTAGCTGCCCGAACCACCGAAGAACGACGCCATCGACGCCACAAGCAGCCAGCGCAGCCCCTCGTGCGGATCCATCCCCGTGTCAGCCGACACCAGCAGCGCGGGCACGGCGACCAGCACGCCGCCGAGAGACACGGTCCATGCGCGCAGCGCCCCCATCGGCAGGGCTAGCGCATGCACAAGCCGAGGTTCGTCGCCAAGCGCCCAGCTGGCCTTGAACCAGCGCCCGCGCCCCATCAGCCCGCCCACCACCACGAAAAGCGTCGCGCACACCACGAACTGCAGAAGCTGCAGCGATGTAAGCTTCACAGGACCAAGCGCGAACATTCCCGGCGGCGGATGTGGAATGGTCTTGACCTCGTTGCCGAACACAAGGGCAAGCGCATTCTCGGTGAAGATCAGCACCCCGAGCGATGCAACCATCGCGGCGCCTCCAGAGCAACCCTTCCTGGCGAACGGACGGTACACCGCGAATTCGAGCGCAAGCGCGAAAGCGACGGACGCCACAACCGCCGCCGTACCCGCCACCCATGGATTCCATCCCAGGACGCCGGCAAGAGTGTAGAACGCATAGCTTGAAAACACGAATTGCGCCCCCATCGCGACATGGAAGACGCGCAGCGCCCGGTAGACGATCCCAAACCCTGCCGCCAGACAGGCGACCATCGCCCCCTGCACCAGGCCATTAGCGAGCAGCTGGAGGAGCAGCTCCACCGCCGGGGCCTCCCATCGCCCCTCCCTGTCCACCCGGGCCGCCGCCAGGACCGCTTCCCGGGCCGCCACCGACACCTGGGCTCTCTATACCCTGGAGCGACTGCGCGTCCTCGCCGCCAGCCCCTTCAGGGCCACCCTCCGGGCCGCCCATCACCTGCCCTATCGTACGCAGACCATCCTCGTTCCCTGATTCGGTAAGCGCCTCGACCATCGACGAAAGCGCGTCCGGGCCAACCACCTCCATCAGATTGACGTCTCCATCGCCCTTGCGCCAGTCCTCGGGGAGGGTGGCATCCATCTGGCCGTATCCTGCACCGAGGACGTTGCTCACCTCGCCCACGAACTTCACCTGTGCATCGCGCGTGAAAGTCCCCGTCTTGCGTATCTGCTCGGCCCATGCGTCAGCCGTCTCGCGCAATGTCGCGTCAATGGCCGCTATGGTGTTCTCGAACGAGGACTTCTGCTCGGCATTGAGGCCCGTCCTGGACACAAAGGTCTCGAGCCGCCGCTGCGCGCGCTCGTGCATCCTCTCGAGGAACATGTCGCGCTGGGCCGCCTTCTGTTCCGGCGTAAGCGACGCTATCGCCTCGCGGCGGCGCTCGCGCGCCTCCTCCGCATCCTTCTTCAACGCCGCGATGCGCGCGGCCACGGCCTTGTCCACGGCTTCATCGCTGATGCGCTCGCCGCCCGGAGCAGGCGGGATCTTCTGGTCGGACGCGCCCACACGCGTCTCGGTGCGCATGCGCTGTGGACGCGGCGGAGGGGCGTCCTTCATCCTTGGACGCCGCACGACGGCCGAGGGTCTTGCCTCCAGCTCCGCCATGCGGCGGCGCAGGGTTGCGTTCTCTACCGTCACCCAGGCCGAATACACGGCCAGCGCGGCGATGGCCGCGATTGCTGTCAGCGTTCTAGTCTTCATGCGGTGCGTTCCTGTCGTTGCGGAAGATCAGCAGATAGCGCTGGGGCAGGAAATGGTGTTCCGCCACCAGCGTGAAGCCGTAGTGCCTGAGCTGCCCTGTCACGAGCCTCTTGTCGATGTAGTTGGAATGGTAGGGGAGGGTGTCGCCGGTCACTGGACTGTTGTCCATCAGGTATAGCATGCCGCCCTTCCTGATGGTCCTTGCCATGTCCGACACGAACGCATGGCGCTCCTCCTCGGCCTCGGCGTAGATGATATGGTAGAGCGAGCACATCATCGCGGCGTCGAGCGTATCGGGCGGCAGGTTGAGCGATGTCACGCCGGACACATGGGTGACGATGTTGGAGATGCCGAAGCGTGCGCACGTGTACCGCACTGTCCCGAGGTGGTTCGTGTTCAGATCGAGCGCGATCACCTTGCCGGCGGGACCGACCTTGCGCGACATGTGCCAGCTGTAGAGACCGGGGCCGCAGCCGATGTCGCCGAACACCGTGCCCGGCTTGAGGTCGATCAGCTTGACGAACTCGCTCGTACGCTCCCACTCCTCGCGGCGGGGATTGTTGAAGAGGATGTAGTCCTCGAGCTGTATCTTGCGCTCCAGGCCGGCGGAGATGCTCATGTCCTGCACCTTCTGCAGCTTGTACTTGCGAAGGAGGTATTCCTTGAGTACCTTCGCGTCGTCGCCAAGGAAGAAGTCGTGGTAGACGACATGGCATGGGTTGTTGGTCCACGCCGGATCCAGCCGTTCGGGGAAGAACTTCGCCGTCCCCAGCCATGCCAGCGCGGTATATTCGCCGCCGTAGTTCTCCTTCGGGATTATTTCCGCATACTGCGCCAGCGCCTTTTCGGCCTCCTTCGGGTCGTGCCGCTCGAGCGCGTTCCACAGCAGCCGCCCCGCCTCGATGCCGCCGGCGGTAAGCTCGAAGGAGTCGAGCGAGCCGATGTGCAGCAGCGATTCGCCGTCGCCGAACGCCGCCGCCGCGTTCCGCTCGAAGTCCGTCCCCTTGCGGTTGGCGAACTCGAGGAAGTACACGCCGGGCGTAAGCTGCAGCTGCCTGACCAGCTCGAAGCCGTAGGCGCCGAGCTGGTTGACGACAAGCCGCGGATCGAGCGAATAGCCGGAGACGCCCTTCACCGGGTTGTTGTCCAGCACGATCAGGCGCCCGCCCGGACGCAGCACCTTCTTGACGCTGTTGAGCAGCTTGCGCTGCTCCTGGCGCGGCGCGTAGATGTAGACGAAGTGGTACATCTGGTTGATGAACATGACGTCGGCGCGGTTCGACGTGAGGCCCAGGTCGCCGTCGGAGGATTTCGTGGCGAGCATGTTGGGCAGGTCGTAGTCCACGATGTACCGCTGCAGGAAGTCGATGTGGCCACGGTCGTTGTCGAGGCAGTAGACCATGCCCCTGTCGCCGACGATCCGCCGGAAGCGGTCGGCATAGAATCCCTGGCGGCAGCCGTAGTCGATCACCGCCTCGCCCGGCTTGAGCGCCACGAGCTCCAGGATCCGGTCCACCGGCTCCCACTTCGCGCGGAACGGCGAATTGTGTATGAGGGCGTTCTGGTAGAGGTTGAGGTTCATCATCAGCTTCTCGGGATCCATCCCCTCGTAGCCGGGCAGCTTGTACTGCGCGAGCAGATAGGTCTTGAGGCCGTTGAAGCCCTCGTCCGCGAAATACCGCCAGTACGCCTCCTCCAGATGCCCGGCGAACGTGCGGGCGGCGGGGTCTTCGGCCATCTTGCCGAGCAGCCAGCCGAGGGCGAGCGTCTCGCGGTTGGCCAGCTTGTCGGGATCGAACGCCGCCGCCTTCGCCGCGAGCGCGGCGCATGCCGCGCGGCGGGCGGGCGAATCCGGTTCGCCGAGCAGGGCGTAGAGGTTGGAGGCGATGTTCTGCCCGGCCGGTGTCAGCTCCGTGTGCACGAAGTCCCCGGCCGTGGCGAGCGAATCGCGCGACGTGATCTCAAGCGGCGCACCGAACGCCGCCACGCAGGAAAACGCCGCGACTGCGGCAACAAACGCATTCATCTGCTCTCCTTTCGCCTGACGATCTCCAGCACGCGCCGCTCATGGGCGATGAATTCGGCCATGGAGATGGGATTGCCCTGCGGCTGGAAGAGGTAGCTGCCGCCGAACCTGGCCGCAAGGTAGTCGAGCGTCTTCTCCGCCTCCGCGAAATGCCCGATGTGGAAGTGGTAGTTGTACTGGGCGGCGACGAGCTGCGGCACGATCTCGTAGCCGTTGGGCAGCAGGAGCCTCTGCGCGCCGGACTTCTCGGCCTCCTCCAGATACCGCTCGATCTGCAGCAGGTCGCGCCGGCGGATGGCTCCATACACCACGTGGGCGTCGGCGATGCGCCGCACGTTGGAGTCGGGGTACGTGACGGCGAGCTTCTTGACGGCCTTGTCGACGGCGAAGTCGGACCCGGGCACGCCCGGCAGCGCCTGCGAGATCTCCAGATAGAGGCGATAGACGTCCACGCCATACTTCTCGATGTCCGCAAGCACCATGCGCTCCACCTCGGCGCGGTTCGCGGCGAGATGGCTTTCGGCGGCAGCCTGGCCGGTGGCAGGCAACTTCACCTCCACATGCATGTACTTCCGTGCCACCGGCAGCATGACGGCCGCGCCCAGCACGTAGCCGAGGGCGGCGACCAGGAATGTCTTCGCGCGCATCATTTCGCCATGTCCTTTGCGATCGCCGCCATCTCCTCGTTGACCACGTACGGGCTGAGCGGGCCCTCGTTGTAGAACTCGCGCGCGAACGGGATGAAGCGCGGATCGTAGAAGCACTCCACCACCTCGTCCGCGAAGAACGAGCCGAGGCGCGTGAGCTGAAGCGTGTTCTCGCTCACGTCCTCCACCAGCCCGAACCCCTTGAGCTTCTGCAGGATGGGCCAGAACTTCGTCGTCTCCACGTCCACGCCCGTCATCTGGCGGAAGTGGTTCTTGCGGAACTTCCAGTTCTTGAGCGGGAGGATGATGCACCAGCGCTGCTGCGCCTCGGCGTCGCGCACATAGCCGCGGTTGAACGGCAGGCGGCCTTCGGAGATCTTGCGGTAGTACTCGTCGAAATGCTGCGTGTTGAGCACGAACCGGTCGCGCAGCGACGAGAACGCCGTCTGTCCGAAGCTCATCTGGTCGAAGAGCATGCAGCACTGGTCGTAGGCGTAGAGCGAGATGTGCTCCTTCTTCTTCGTGAACACGCGCCTGAGGTTCTCGTGGTAGCCGTGCTCGGCGAGATAGTCGATGGCCATCTGCTTCATGCGCATCGTGTCGTCCACCGGCGGCACGTCTTCGGGATGGATCTCCTCCATCTTCTTGATGAGTCCCTGCTGGTCGCCGTAGGCCTCCACCTTGAGGCGGTAGAACTGGATCTCGTGGGAGTCCAGCGTGACCATCTCCTTGAGGTCCTCGTACCAGCTCTCGAGCGTCTGCTCTGGATAGCCGAAGATGAACTCGATGTCGAGCTGGTATCCGTACGCGAGCGTGTTCTTGATGGATTCCAGCGCGGTCTTCTTGTCATGCGCCCGGTTCATGTGGCGGATGATGTCCTCGTTGAGCGACTGGATGCCGATGGTCAGGCGGTCCACGCCGTAGTCGCGCATGATCTTCAGGCGCTCGTGCCCGTCTGGGCCCACGAGCGTCCAGGGGTCGACGTCGTAGTTGAACTGGCGAGTCTTCGACATGTCGCACTTCGAGGTGAACATCTTGAGGAAGCGCTCGAGCTGTTTCGGCGTGAGGTCGGTCGGCGTGCCGCCGCCGGCGAGCGCGACGCGCAGCTTGATCTTGTCCATCCCGAGAAGCACCTTGTAGATGTCGATCTCCTTTGACATCGCGTCGATGTAGCGGTCCTTTTCACAGTCGCTCGCGCCGTACTGCGAGGGATAATGGCAGTAGATGCAGCGCTTGGGGCAGAACGGGATGTGGTAGTACACGTCCATCAGGCCGTTCGCGGGCGGCGTGTACCCCTTGAACATCTCCTCCTGCGATATCGGGGGGTACTTGGTGATCGGCGGGTAGTGCACGGCAGGCACGAAGTCTCCGTGCCGGCAGTGCAGCCCGAGTCTTACCATCTCATGGAAATCCTCCACGCGCCTGTCGGAGAGGTGAACCAGTTCCTTGAAGTCCATACGAGAATCCTTTCGAGGAATTATACCAAACCTAGTCCTGCCGTGCAAGCGACGATGGCCGCGACCTCAACGCGCGTCGGCGGACGGACGGCGGGGACCTATGAGCTTCTCGACCACCGGCATCATCGCGGCGGCCCAGATGTCATAGCCCTTGTCCGTGGGATGCACCCCGTCACGGAAGATCTCCTGAGACGGCACGCCATCCGGCGCGGGCGCGAGCTGGGCGTTGAAGTCGCACCAGATCACGCGCTGGCCATCGGCAAGTGGACGAATGAGCTCGTTGACCTTCTCGTTGCGGACACGCTCCGGCGAGCCCGGGAGATAGCCGGCCGGTCTGCCGTCCCTGGGCCTTTCGTAGCGCGGGAAGATCGGCATCAGGATCACCTTCGCGTTGGGCTGCTTGACCGCCAGCGCCTCGAGTATCCTGCGTATGCCCAACGCGGTATCCTCGGCGGAGTCGGAGCGGTTGTTGGTGCCGATGAGCAGCGTGAAGAGGCGCGTCTGGAACTTGTCCAGGAACCCGCCGTACGTTATGTTCCACAGCACGTGCTCCGTGTGCATGCCGCCGAAGGCGAGGTTGAGCGTCGAATACCCGTCAAACGTCTTCTTGTAGTGCGCGAGATGGCTGCCCTCCCAGAAATGCGTGATGGAATCGCCAAGAAGGACCATGTCGTAGTAGTGGCTGTGGTTGTCGGCGATCTCGTTCACCTTCTGCAGGATGCGCGGGTTCGCGGCATTGGCAAGCCAGTACGGGTATCCTTTCGCGGTGACGGCATGAGGACCCGTGACCGGTATGGCGGTGGGGCAGCTGTAGGAGCCAAGCCACGCCGGCGGCTTGGACGCCTTGCCGAGCGCGTAGTCGAGATACGGCCTGAGCTCGTTCGCCCAAAGCTCGTATCCCGCCGGGCCAGGGTGGAGAAGGTCGGGGGCCATCTCCCTGGAAAGCGTGCCGTCAGGCCCGACAAGCTTTCCTGCGAAGTCGCAGCACAGCACGCGCGGCGCCGGGGCCTTCTTCTTCCTGGCCTCTACGCCCTTGTACCAGATCCAGTCGCGAATCATCAGGTTCACGGCATCGACCCTTATGCGCATCTGGTCGTTGGTGGCGGCGGCGCGGGGGAATATCGTATGCACGATGATCTGCGCGTTCGGACAGCGCTTCTCGAGATCGTCCACTATGGCCCTCACGCCGCAGAAGGTGTCGTAGCCGCTCTCCTGGTCGGGCTGGCGGTGGCCGATATTGTTGGTGCCGATCATCACCACCACGGCCTTGGGATCGAGCCCGTCGATCTGTCCGTGCTGCAGCCGCCACAGTACGTTCTCCGTACGGTCGCCGCTTATGCCGATATTCAACGCCTTGTAGTCGCCCTCCGCGAAATACCTCTTCCAGACCTCCGCACCCTTCGACTCCCAGAAATGCGTTATCGAATCGCCCACGAACAGCACGGGATAGCCGCCCTTCGCGGCCAGGGCCTTCTTCTGGTCGAACCTCTCGAACCAGCCCCGACGTACCCAAGAGGCGTACGGCACGGCCGGCGTGACGCTTGTAGCATCCGCGAGCGCGGACAGAGCCATCAGGATTGCTGAGGCTGCCATGATCGTTCTTTTCATCGTGATCCTCTTTTCTGTTATGGGGTTTGCATGAAAGGTTGATGGCGTCAGAACGTCCGCCGGCCCAGATCGACGGCAATGTCGGCAAGCGGCGTGGCATCGCCGGGGATGCCGTCGAGCGCGGCCAGTGCGCATTCGGTATGCGAGGCGACGCGGCGCGCCACCTCGTCCCGACCAAGGACAGAAATAGAGGAGAAATCGCCGTCTGCGGCATCCAGGAGATCGTCCTGGTACTGGAAGGCGAGACCCAGTTCGCGCCCGTAGGCACGAAGACGCATCGCGACCGGTTCCGGAGCTTCGGCGGACAGGGCACCCATTTCAGCGGCGGCGGCGAAAAGCGCCGCCGTCTTCCTCTCGAAGACGCCTTCAGGGTCCTTGATGCCGGCAAGGTCTGCGACCTGCCCCTCCACAACGGCGGTCGCTGCCCGTCCCAGCACTGCCACGATGGCTGTGGCGTTACGCGGCGAACGGGCTGCGGCCGTGAAAGCCAGAGCCTGCAACGCATCGCCGGCAAGGATGGCGGCGGCCTCGCCGAATTTCGCCCACACGCTGGCACGCCCCCGCCTTTCGGTGTCGTTATCCATGGCAGGCAGATCATCGTGCACGAGCGTGTAGGAATGTAGAAACTCGATGGCGCACGCGGACCACACCGCATCCTCGGCCTGTCCGCCGGCGGCACATGCCGACAACAGGCATATCCTGGGACGGATGCGCTTGCCTCCGCCCATCACGGCCCAGCGCATGGACCGTGACAGCTGGCCGGGGCCGGCATCCTCCGCCGGCAGTATGGCATCGAGGGCCTTCTCGACAAGGTCGATCATGCGGGCTTGTAGGAATCCTTCAGCGTCACGGTCCTGTTGAACACCGGCACACCGGGTCTGGAATCCTTCTCGTCCGCCACGAAATATCCGGTGCGCTCGAACTGGAATCTCTCGCCGCCCCTGGCATCGGCAAGGGCAGGCTCCACATACGCCGCCACAGCCTTCAGGGAATCGGGATTAAGGTACTTCAGGAAGCCGTCGGGACCGTCCTTCATCGGATCGGGGTCAAGGAACAGCCTGTCGTAGAGGCGCACCTCGGCCTTGACGCCCGTGGCGGCATCGACCCAGTGTATCGTGCCCTTCACCTTGCGGCCGTCGGGCGCATTCCCGCCCCAGCTGCCCTCGTCCCACGTGCAGCGTATTAGCGACACCCTTCCTTCGGCATCCTTCTCGTAGCCGATGCACTTGACGATGCATGCGCCTCTCAGGCGGACTTCGCGATCCGGTCCGAGGCGGAAGAACTTCTTCTCGGGGTTCTCCTGGAAATCGGCGCGGTCGATCCATATCTCCCGCGAGAACGGGATCCGGCGGACACCTGCAGATTCATCGAGGGGGTTGTTCGGCGTCTCGACCTCGCGCACGCCGTCGAAGTTCTCGATCACAAGCTTAACGGGATCAAGCACGGCCATGCGCCGATGGGCGGTTCTGTTGAGATCTTCGCGAACGCACCATTCGAGCAGCACCGGGTCGGACGTGGACTCCACCTTGCTCACGCCCACGCGGTCGCAGAACTCGCGCACGGCGCCCGGGGTGAAGCCGCGGCGACGCATGCCGCACACCGTTGGCATCCTGGGATCGTCCCAGCCGGAGACGCGGCCTTCGGACACGAGCTGCAGAAGCAGGCGCTTCGACATCACCGTGTAGGTGAGGTTGAGGCGCGCGAACTCGCGCTGCCGCGGACGGATCTTCACGCCGTTGCGGACGACCAACATGCCCATCTCGTCCAGGCGGTCCACCACCCAGTCGTAGAGCGGACGATGCACCTCGAACTCCAGCGTGCACATGGAGTGGGTCACGCCCTCGAGCGCGTCCTCGATCGGGTGCGCGAAATCGTACATGGGGTACACGCACCACTTGTCGCCCAGATGGTAGTGGGGCACGTGGCGTATGCGGTACAGGACGGGGTCGCGGAAGTGGATGTTGGGCGAGGACATGTCGATCTTCGCCCTGAGGCACCATTCGCCGTCGGCATACTTTCCGTCGCGCATCTCGTGGAAGATTCGCAGGTTGCGTTCGGGGTCGGTATCGCGCGAGGGAGACGGTCTGCCTGGGCGTTCCGGAACGCCCCTGTACTCCTTCCACTCCTCCTGGGTGAGATTGCAGCAGTACGCCTGGCCTGCGCGGATCAGGTTCTCGGCGATCTCGTACATGCGGTCGAACATGTTCGAGGCGTTCCAGAAGCCGGGCTCGGCGCCATCGCCCGCACCCGACCATCTGAACCCGAGCCAGCGGATGTCGTTCTTGATGTTCTCGGCGTACTCGTCGGTCTCCTTGGCAGGGTTGGTATCGTCCAGCCGCAGATGGCACGATCCGCCAAACAGCTCCGCCATGCCGAAGTCGACGCAGATGGCCTTGGCATGGCCTATGTGTATGTAGCCATTAGGCTCGGGGGGAAATCGGGTTACGACTTCGCCGCCGGTGAGACCGGCGGCGTGGTCGGCTTCGATCCACTGCCTCAGGAAATGCCTTGAGGTGTCGGATTCAGGCTTGTCAGCCATGGAGGCCTCACCAGCCGATGTTCAGGAAAGGCAGCCAGGGGCATGCCCGGTCGGCCACCACGTTCGAGAGACCAAGCTGCACGCCATCAAGGTTGTTGGCCCAGTTGAACAGGCCGCACTGGAAGCCCGCCATGTAGTCCGCGGTGTTCACGAGACCGAGCTGCGTGCCGTATCCGGAGACTGTGCCGTTCCAGAGGCCGAGCTGCAGGCCGCTGAACTCGCCGCCCACATAGTTCACGCATCCCAGCTCGAACCCGTTGAAGTCCGAATCGACGATGCTGAAGCCTATCGCGATCTGCGCGCCGTTCATACGCTCGCGGATGCGGCCGGCGAAGCCGAAGTCGAAACCGTTGAGATTCTGGCAGTCGCCGTACAGAAGTGAGAACCTCACGCCGTTTATGTCGTAGGCGGGGGACGGCAGCTCGCCGGGAGAATGCGCCGCAACCATCACATAGCCCTTGGGATTCGCGAGCGCGGCGAGCGCGGCGAGCGAAACGGACAGAACCATCAGCAATTTTTTCATCATTACCTCCAGTGAGTGGAAACCTGTGAAAGATTATAACCTTATTTGCCTCAAAAGTGAAGCGGAAAGAATCAGAATCAGAAGTCGTACCCGATCGTGAACGAGAAGAACTCCTTGTCGGCGTCGTCGTCGGGCTCGACGACGGGCACGGCGAAATCAAGGCGTATCGGGAACTGCTCGATGTCGAGCCTGAGCCCGAAACCCACTGACCAGCAGAACCATTCGTCATCCAGGTCGAACTCGTCCTCGCCAACGCTGCCGAGATCGGAGAACGCCGCAATGCGAACGTACTTGACGACCGGCACGGTGTACTCGAAGGTGCCGCACCAGGAGGTCTGGCCGCCCCAGGGCTCGTAGCTGCCCTTCTTGTTCTGCCGCTTCCAGACGCGCGGGGCGATGTCGCGGTATTCCACGCCCCTTATCGAGCGCGGTCCGCCCAGGAACAGGCGGTCGTAGATCGGCAGGTTGTCGGAGCCGCTGAACGTGTCAAGGGTCTCGCCGCGCAGGCTGATCGAGAGCACATGGCCGTACTTCTTCCACACGGTGCAGTACTGCTTGGCGTTGAAGCCCAGGCGCCAGTACTCGTTGTCGCCGGTGACGGCGTCGCCATAGATGTTGACGCGGTGGCCGCGCGTGGGGACCAGGAAGTTGTCGCGCGTGTCGTCCTGCCAGAACAGGCGGAACGGGACCTCCCACTTGTCGCCGTACTTGTCCTCCTCCTCCTTGAAGGAGCAGACCCTGTTGTGGCTGTCGTACCAGATGCCCTTCTCGACGTCATCGAACTGGATGAACTCGGCGGACACGCGCACGCCAAGGCGTCCGAACGTCGGCAGGGTGGGCCAGAACTTGACCGGGTAGGAGAGCGTGGCGGCGGCGCCGTTGCGGATGATGTCGTACTCGTCGAACCAGCGCTGGCGGCGGTAGCCCTCGATGGTCAGCTCCAGCAGGCGGTCGAAGAGATGCGGCTCGGTTACGCTTGCCTCGTAGGACTGGTAGCGGGGACCTGCGGCCAGGTATATGCGGCCCTTCTGGCCTGCGCCGCGGAAGCGCCAGGGACTGAAGATGTCGAAGTTGGACTCCGAAAGCTCCACCGTGCCGTAGACGGAGTCCACGGAGCTCGCGCCCACGCCGACCATGAAGTTGCCGGTGTTCTTCTCGGACACCTCGTACACGAGGTCGCGCAGCTCGGGCTCGCCGGGCTTCTGCTCGCCGGCGTCGGTCTTCTCGAGGTAGTAGCGCACGCGCTCGAAGTAGCGAAGGTTCTCGAGGCGGCGCTTGGAGCGGTCTGCGCGGTCCTCGAGCATCGGGTCGCCGGGTGAAAGCTGTATCTCGCGGCGGATGACCTTGTCCTTGGTGTAGTCGTTGCCGCGCACGAGCACGCGGCTGATCGTGACGGGCACGCCCTCCTTGACGGCGAACTCGATGTCCAGCACGCCGGGGTCGGCGGCCTGCGGCACGCGCTTCACCTCGACATGCGTCTCCGCGAGGGCGTACTGTCCGCTGCCGCAGAATATCTCCACCTGGCGCGCAGCCTCCGCCAGCGCGGCCGCGCCGGCCACGTCGCCGGGCTTGACGGCCTTCACCGACGCCAGCACCGCGTCCACCGGATACTTCGTGACACCGGTCACGGACATACCGCCGACGGTGTAGCGCGCGCCCTCGTCGATCTTGAAGCGACGCTCGTACTTGCCGTTCGGCAGGGCGATCTCCTCCGGCATCGAGACGGCCGCATCGAGAAAGCCGCGATCGCGGTAGAGGGTGGCGAGCTTGTCGCACGCCTCGGCGAAGTCCTGCTCGGTGGCGGGGTCGTCGGTGAACCAGCCGATCGGGTTCCACCACGGGTACTGGTCCATCGCGGCCAGGAGGTCGTCGGCCTCTACGGATGCGTTGCCTTCGAAGGTGTAGGCGGCGATCTTGTGGCGATCACCCTCCTCTATTACCATGGTGACGGTGACAGCGCCCGGCGAATCCGGCACGGGTTCCACGACCGGCGTGACCTTGACGTCAGGGAAGAACTTCTTCTGGTATTCGCGGCGTATGCGCCCGGCGGCGGCGGCGAAGTCCGCCTCGCCATACGCATAGCCGTCCTTGAGGTCGGCGTACTTGGTGATCTTGCCCACGCTCCAGTAGTCGGCGCCCTTGACGTTGAGCGGCGCGAGGAAGCGCTTCTTGCGACGGAAGGTATACGTCACCGCGAGACCGTCCGAGCCCTCGACCACCTGCACGGAGATGTCGTCGAACTCGCCAGAGTCGCGCAGCTCGCGCACGTCGCGCGCGCTCTGCTGGGCATCGTATTCGTCCCCGGCCTTCAGGCGGCAGCGGGCGAGCACGTCGCCCACGTTGTCGTCCGGCCCGTCGGCGGACACGGCTTTGACGGACGCTATCCTTGCGGCGTCGGCGGCAAAGGCGCACGCCATGGCCAGGATCACGGCTACGATCGGTTTTTTCATGTGTTTTCTCCGAATTCCACGGGGTTGACATGCCAGATGTCGCGCGCATACTCCGCCACGGCCCTGTCGGACGAGAAGTAGCCTGCGCGCGCGATGTTCACGAGGCTCATCGAGTTCCACCTGGCCGGATCGCGGTAGGCGGCGTCCACACGGTCCTGCGCATCGCAATAGGAGCGCAGGTCGGCGAGAAGCATGTAGTAGTCGTTGTAGTCGAGAAGCGTGCGCAGGATCGGGTCGAAGAGACCCGGGTTCAGCAGCGAGAACACGTTGCGGCGGATCATGTCGAGGGCGATGCGGATCTCGGGATCCTTGCGATAGTACTCGCGCGCGTCGTACACGGGCCGCAACGCGGCGACGTCCGCCGTGCGCATCCCGAAGAGGAACATGTTGTCGTCGCCCACGGCGTCGTGGATCTCCACGTTGGCGCCGTCGTAGGTGCCCAGCGTGAGCGCGCCGTTTATCATGAACTTCATGTTGCCCGTGCCCGATGCCTCGGTGCCTGCGAGCGATATCTGCTCGGAGACCTCCGCCGCCGGCATGATCTTCTCGGCGAGCGACACGCGATAGTCGGGCAGGAAGGCGACCGTCAACCTGCCGCGCGTGCGCGGGTTGGCGTTCACCACGCCCGCTATGCCGTGTATGAGGCGGATGATCAGCTTGGCCATGTAGTAGCCGGGCGCGGCCTTGGCCGCGAAGATGAAGCTGCGCGGCACGGGGTCGTACGACGGATCCGACAGGAGGCGGTTGTAGAAGATGATGATGTAGAGCGCCAGCAGCAGCTGCCGCTTGTACTCGTGGAGGCGCTTCACCTGCACGTCGAAGATCGACTCCGGATTCAGCGCCACGCCCAGGTTGGTCGTCGTCCACTGCGCCAGCAGGCGCTTGTTGGACAGCTTGATCCGCCCGAGGCAGTCGAGGAACGCCGTATCGCCGCGCGACTCCTCCAGCCGCCGCAGCTCGTCGAGGTTCGTCACCCACCCTTCGCCGATGCGCTCGGTGATCAGCTGGGCCAGGTTCGGGTTCGCCTTCAGGAGCCACCGGCGCGGCGTGATGCCGTTCGTGACGTTGTGGAAATGGTCCGGCATCAGGTCGTGGAAGTCCTTGAAGAGGCTGTCCCGCAATATCTGCGAGTGCAGCTTCGCCACGCCGTTCACGCTCGACGAGCCCACGATGGCGAGGTTCGCCATGCGGATGTAGCGTTCGCCGCTCTCGTCGATGAGCGACATGCGCGCGAGCCGTTCCGTGTCGCCGGGATAGATCGCGGAGATCTGGCGCAGGAAGCGGCCGTTGATCTCGTAGATGATCTGCAGATGGCGCGGCAGGAGGCGCTCCAGCATGGGAAGCGGCCATTTCTCGAGCGCCTCGGGCAGCACGGTGTGGTTGGTGTACCCGGTGGAACGGCAGGTGATGTCCCAGGCGACGTCCCACTCCAGCCCCTCCAGGTCCACGAGAACCCGCATCAGCTCGGGAATGACGAGCGCGGGGTGCGTCTCGTTTAGATGGATGAACGCCTTGTCGGGCAGTGCCGCCCAGTCCGCATTCGTCTCGCGGAACCGGCGAAGGATGTCCGCGAGCGAGCAGCACACGAAGAAGTACTGCTGCTTGAGGCGCAGCTCCTTGCCGGCCATGGTGTTGTCGTTCGGGTAGAGCACCTTCGTGAGATTCTCTGCGAGGACCTTGCGCTCCACGGCCTCCACGTAGGAGCCACGGTTGAAATCCTCGAGGTTGAACTCGTCCGTAGCGCGCGCGCTCCAGAGGCGCAGCGTGTTGACGGCCTTGGAGTATCCCACGATCGGCAGGTCGTACGGGATGCCCTGCACCTGCTCGGACGCCATCCAGCGGAAGCGCCCACGTCCGCCCTCGCCGTCGACATACTCCACATGTCCGCCGAACTGCACTATCTGCGCGTATTCAGGACGCGCCATCTCCCAGGGGTAGCCGTCCTTGAGCCAGTGGTCCGGCTCCTCGACCTGCTGGCCATCCACGATCTTCTGGCGGAATATGCCATAGTCGTACCTGAGTCCGTAGCCCATGCCCGCGAGATCGAGGGTCGACATTGAATCGAGGAAGCATGCCGCAAGCCGCCCGAGGCCGCCGTTGCCCAGCCCGGCATCGGTCTCGAGATCGCGCAGCGAGTTCCAGTCGATGCCGTATTCACGCAGTGCGACGGAGCATTCCTTGTCGAGCTTGAGGTTGATCACATTGTTCCCGAGAAGCCGGCCTATCAGGAACTCCAGCGAAAGGTAGTACACGCGCTTCGTGTTCTGGCGGCGGTATTCCGCCTGGGTCTGGAACCAGCGTTCCACCAGCCGGTCGCGAATGGCGTATGCGAAGGCGTTGAACTGGTCGCGAGGCGTTACATTGTCGCCCTTCGCGAGGGTATAGCGCAGATGCCAGGCAAAATCCTCCTTCAATCCCTGGACGGTATTCTCCACGCGTCGATCTGGACTTTTCACTTGCAGTATTTCTCCAATGTAGGCTTCATTATTTGTCGTGGGATGATATTCTACCAAAAAACCGGGCTGAATGGAAGCGTCAGGCGGAGGATGCCGAAAGTCGGTCCACCTGCTCCATCGCCGCCGCCGCCGCTTCCGCCGCCGGCACCCTGCCCACCACCTCGCCGCGAACGTATACGATGAAATCCCCCTTGCCGCCGCAGAGCGCCACGTCCGCCCCGCGGGCCTCGCCGGGACCGTTCACCACACAGCCCATCACTGCCACCCTTACCGGCGGCACACCGGCGCGCATCCTGCTGGAGAGGGCCTCCTCCACCTCGGAGGCGACGCGTGCCACGTCCACCTGCGTGCGCCCGCATGTCGGGCAGCTGGTCACGGAAGCGCCCGGAGGCCGCAGCCCCAGCGAGCGCAGGATCTCCAGCGCCACCTGCACCTCGCGCTCCGGGGTGTCGGTAAGCGATACGCGCACCGTATCGCCTATCCCCTCCGAAAGCAGGATGCCGAGCGCGACCGAACTGCGTACCGTGCCGGGCAACAGCGTACCCGCCTCGGTCACGCCAAGATGAAGCGGACAGTCCGTGCGTTCCGCAAGCATCCTGTACGCGGCGAGCGTGCGCCGTACGTCGCTCGCCTTCACGGAGATCGCGATGTCGCGGAAGCCTTCCCCCTCAAGCATCGCAACATGCCGCATGGCCGATTCCACCAGCGCATCAGCCGTGGCATCGCCCCATTTCGCGAGGAGGTCCCTTTCCAGCGAGCCTCCGTTCACGCCGATGCGGATGGGCACGCCCCTCTCCTTCGCGGCGCGCGCCACGGCCTGTACGTTAGCACGGCCGCCGATGTTCCCCGGATTGACACGCAGCGCGTCGCATCCGGCGGCAAGCGCGGCGAGCGCAAGGCGATGGTCGAAATGGATGTCGGCCACGAGCGGGACGGGGGATGAACGGCGGACGGCCGCGAACGTCTCGGCGGAGGCGGCATCAGGCACGGCGAGGCGCACGATGTCCGCCCCTGCCTCGGCGCAACGACGGATCTCGTCCGCAAGTGCCACGGCATCGTGCGGATCGGCGGTGGCCATCGTCTGCACGCTTACCGGCGCACCGCCGCCAAGAGGCAGCGGGCCGACCATGATCGGCCTCGTCCGCCGCCGGTTCACGGCGCGGGTTTCTCCGTGCCGCCAACGGCCTTCTCGGCGGCGGCATCCTTCTCCATCTCATGGATGGCGCTGTGGATGCGCGCGCTGCGCCTGATGTCGCGAAACACCAGGAACGCCATCAGGCCGAGGAACAGGTACATGAAAAGCTTCGATAGGCCGTCCACCATCCACTTCGGCGCCCGACGGCGCGACAGCAGCTCGTAGAGCGCGAATAGGATGAGTCCGCCATCCAGGACCGGTATCGGCAGCAGGTTCAGCATGGCCAGGTTGATGCAGAGGAAGCGAAGGAACCCCAGCGCGTCCCACACATTGTGCCGCACCTGGTTGTAGAGCCCTTCCGCGATCATCACGGGACCGCCTATCGCCTTAGCCGCGGCCTTGGCCTCGCGCGGGGTGGTGAGCGCCTGCAACACGCGCACGACGGACATGGCGTCCCACTCCAGCTGGCGCAAGGGATTGCGCGCCGGCATCCATGCCGCGGCATGCGATATGCAGTTCGTAGCAGGTCCGGCAAGTATGAACCACACACCTGTGACCTCGTCGCGCTCGGGCGCGATCGAGAGCGTCACGCTGCTGCCGCCGCGCTCCACTACGAACGGTACGGACGCGCCGCCGACAAGCTGCACCTCGGTCTTCATGTCCGTCCAGGTGCGTACGGCATGCCCGTTCACGGAAAGCACCTTGTCGCCGGCCAACATCCCGGCCGTGGCGGCGGGACCGTCGGGGAGGACCTCTCCGACCTCCGTGCCCATCTCTCCGAACTGAGCGCCCGGTATCGCCGCCAGCAGGAGCGCCAGCGCGACGGCCAGCACGATGTTGCCGAAAGGCCCCGTGAACGCCACCACAATCTTCTTCCAGGGCGCGATCTCGGGGGGCGCTTCTGGAGATGGACCTGGGCCATCCGCGGGCGCAGCTCCATCGGGGGCGCCATGCTTTCCTTCGCCGTCCGTACGGCCTTCAAGGGCCTTCGTGCCTTCGGGATCGAGGTCGGGCAGCGCCACGTATCCGCCGAAGGGAATCCACGAGATGCGGTATTCCACGCCGTTGATGTTGCGCTTCCAGATGGCCGGACCGAAACCGATGGAGAACACGTCCACCCGCATGCCAAGCCTCCGGGCCGCGAGAAAATGTCCGAACTCATGGATGAAGATGGCGAACGAGAAAAGGAGTATGCACGCGACTATCGCGAGGACGGTATAGACTGTTTCCATGTTCAGCGTACCACGAAGTTGACCATCTTCTTGGGGATGCAGATCACCTTCACGATCTGCCGCCCTTCCAGGAACCTGGCGATGCCGGGGTCGGCCTGGGCCGCCGCCTGCATGGCGGCCGCATCGGCGTCGGCAGGCACCTTCACGCGCCCGCGGAGCTTGCCCAGCACCTGCACCGGGATCTCGATCTCGCTTTCGACAAGCGCCGCCGCATCGTACGCAGGCCAAGGCTCGTACGCAAGCGTGTCTGCGTGGCCTAGGAACTGCCAGAGCTCTTCGCCGAGATGCGGGGCGAACGGCGCGAGACAGAGCGTGAACTTCTCCGCCGCCTCGCGCGGAAGGTCGGCCTTGCCCGAGAACTCGTTCACGAACACCATCATGGTGGAGATCGCCGTGTTGAAGCCCATGGCCTCAAGATCGTCGCCTACCTTCTTGACCATGGCGTTGAGGGTCTTCGCCTCGGCAGGGGCGAGGGGACGTTCCACGATCTTCTGCTCGGTCACCATGCGGAAGGCGCGCTTCAGGAAGCGGAACACACCCTCCACGCCCTTCGTGGACCAGGGCTTGACGGCCTGCAGCGGTCCCATGAACATCTCGTAGAGCCGCAGGGAGTCCGCACCGTAGTCACGGATCACATCGTCGGGGTTGATGACGTTCTTGAGCGACTTCGACATCTTCGCGGGGAACTCTTCAAGCGGCTCGAGCTTCTCCTTAAGGCCATTAAGGGCGTTAGAGCCATTAAGGCCATTAGAACCATTAAGGGCGTTAAGGTCTTTGAATTCCGGATTTGACTCCTGGCCTTCTGGAATCGCATACGGCTTGCCGTCTATCCAGACGATCTTGTCCATCGGAACGAGAACGCCTCTTGGATTCCTGTACGCCATGCCGAGGATCATGCCCTGGTTGACGAGCCGCTGGAACGGCTCGGGCGTGGGAACGAGGCCGAGGTCAAACAGCACCATGTGCCAGAAGCGGGCATAGAGGAGGTGCAGCACTGCATGCTCCGCGCCGCCGACGTAGAGATCGACCGGCAGCCATGCCTTCAGCAGCTCGGGATCGGCGAACGCATTGTCGTTGTGCGGATCGATGTAGCGGAGGTAGTACCAGCAGGAACCAGCCCACTGCGGCATGGTGTTCGTCTCGCGCACGCCCTTGCGACCCGTCGCCGGATCGACCACGTTCACCCAGTCCGTCGCCTTAGCGAGCGGCGGCTCCCCGGTACCGGTGGGTTTGTAGTCTGCGAGTTCCGGCAGCGTGAGCGGCAGGTCATTCTCGTCCACGAGGCTCTGCGTGCCGTCCTCCCAGTGGATCACGGGGAACGGCTCGCCCCAGTAGCGCTGGCGGCTGAAGAGCCAGTCGCGAAGCTTGTACTGCGTCTTGGCCTTGCCGACACCCTTCTCCTCCAGCCACGCGATCATCTTCTTCTGGGCATCCTTCACCGACAAACCGGTGATGAAGCCGGAATTGACCATGACGCCGTCCGCAATGTCGGTATAGGCTTCGGCGGCGGTATAAGGCACCCTTGCGCCGCTATCGCCATTAAGGCCATTATCGCCATTAGAGCCACTAAGGCCGTTATCGCCTTTGGCGACGACCTGGTAGATCGGAAGGTCGAAGACCTTCGCGAAGTCGAAGTCGCGCTCGTCGTGCGCGGGCACGGCCATGATCGCGCCCGTTCCGTAGGTCGCCAGCACGTAGTCGGAGATGAAGATCGGGATCTGCTCATCGTTCACGGGGTTGACACCGAGCACACCCTCGAGCTTCACGCCGGTCTTCTCCTTGTTGAGCTCCGTACGCTCCAGGTCGCTCTTGGCGGCGGCCTTTGCCTGGTAGGCCTTCACGGCGTCGGCGTTGCGGATGATGCCCTCCTCCAGCCACTTCGTCACAAGCCCGTGTTCAGGCGAAAGCACCATGTACGTGGCGCCGAAGAGCGTGTCGCAGCGGGTGGTGTATACGGAGATCTTCTCCTCTTGCTGTTTTACGCTTGCTGTCCCACTCTCCGCGACGACCCCGAAATCCACCAGCGCGCCCGTGGACCTGCCGATCCAGTTTCGCTGCATCTCCTTGATGCCTTCTGGCCAGTCGAGCGTATCCAGACCTGCGAGCAGACGCTCCGCGTACTCCGTGATCTTGAGCATCCACTGGCGCATCGGGCGGCGGATCACGGGGTGGTTGCCGCGCTCGGAACGCCCGTCGATCACCTCTTCGTTCGCGAGCACCGTACCGAGCGCGGGACACCAGTTCACCGGCACCTCGGCCACGTACGCGAGCCCCTTCCTGTACAGCTGCTCGAAGATCCACTGGGTCCATTTGTAGTACTTCGGATCGGTGGTGTTCACCTCGCGATCCCAATCATAGGAGAAGCCGAGGGAACGGATCTGCTCGCGGAAACGATCGACGTTCTTCTTCGTGGTTACGGCAGGGTGCGTGCCCGTCTCGACTGCGTACTGCTCGGCGGTGAGACCGAAGGCGTCCCATCCCATCGGATGCAGCACGTTGAAGCCCTTCATGCGCTTGTAGCGGCAGAGGATGTCGGTAGCGGTGTAGCCTTCGGGATGGCCCACGTGCAGGCCTGCGCCGCTAGGGTATGGGAACATGTCGAGGCAGTAGAACTTGGGCTTGCCTGCAACGGATGGGTCGGTCGGCGACGGCGTCTTGAACGTCTTGTTGTCCAGCCAGTATTTTTGCCATTTCCCTTCAATGGCCGAGTGGTCGTATTCCATAATGGTTAGCGTTTCGTGTTTCTAGTTTCTGGTTTCTGGTGGTGAAGGTGGACGAATGGCTAGTAGGTGGAATCCTTCTTCAGCATCTCGATCGTCTGCGGACGGCGGGACTCGTCGAGATTCCACCGGTAGAAGACCTTCGCGTTCGGATAGTCAGCCCAGCCTTCGACATACGCGGGCGACGCCCTGGAGTGGGGATCCGTGATCTCGATCACCGCGGTGTATTCGTCGGGATCGCCGGGCTGACCGAAGGATTCGGGCCCGAACACGAACCATCTAAGGGGTATCCACTTATCGTTTGCAATGTCGTTCTGCAGAGCGCCGGTCACCTTGAACGTCACGCTCGTCCAGTTTGGCGTGCCTGTGTAGTTCTCGCTCGTCGAGCCAGGCTCCAGCCCCTGCAGATACCTGGGCGGATAGCATACGTTCGAATGTTCGTTCGTAAGCTGCAGAAACACGCACACGCGATCGTTCGTCATCACGGATCCGTCAAGCGCGTTCGTGTGCACCACGGGCACGGCCGGCTGGTTCGCGTTGACGCCGGAATCGGGCGGCGCACCCACCATGCCCGCACGGAAGACCCAGTCGCCTTCCGTGGGCGGGATATCAAGCCAGTACATCTGTTTGAGCGACATCTCGTTGGTGACGGTGTTAGATATTCCGATGTAGCGGGCGGGCTTGATCTCGCCGGCGACGTCGGCATACTTGTTCTTGAGCCAGTATATGACCGCGTTGTAGTAGGGGTCGGTGGGGCTTATGTGCGCTGTGATGTCGTCGGCGATGTCGGCCTTGGCGAAGATGTCCACGGTGTTGGTGACGTTCTGGAGATACAGAGAATAGGAGCTCCGCTTCTCCGCTTCCGCGACGCGCTTGCCGTCCTCCGTGAGCGAGACTATCTGGTACCATGGATCGGTTACGAACGTGATGTTGGTGGATGTGTTCTTGCCCACCATGAACACCGCTTCGGACAGCTTGTTCGTGTCGTCCATCACATACATGTTCCCGCCGAGGATCGTGGCGTAGATCCACACGAACTCGTCGCTCGGCGGCAGGAACCAGTCGGGATCGATGGTCTGGCCGACGGTGGAGTTGATCTTCGCGGGCGTCGCCACTGCACCGTTGGTCCAGCAGCTCGCATCCTCGCCATGGCTGCGGAATACGGAGAGCGTGCCCAGGTCGTTGTCGTCGCCGGCGTAGAACCACGTGTTGCCAGTCTTGTCCCATCGCTTGAGTTCCGCGCAGAAATTCGTGCCGGAATCCAGCCATGCCCAAGGACCCTCGTTTGGATCGACATATCCTTCCACCACGATCTGGTGCTCCACGATCCCCACGGGGCGAACGAGTTCGATGGCGTACGGCATGTCGCCGGCAAGTTCGCCCTGGCTGATGGCGTGGGATCCTGCCGTGCTGGAGCTCCACTGGCCGGACGGCGCGCCGCCGAGCGTGCCCGCACGGTACGTCTTGGGGCTTGCGATCGTGAGGAACGAATAGTGGTTCGTCATGTTGGCAGTGGTGGTCTTGTCAACATCTCCGTAGCCGATCATGGCGAGGACGTGTGGCGAAGTGTTCAGCGGCGCGTTGCGTCCGCGCACGCGCAGATACCAGCCTGTCATGTCGGCGCCGCTCGGGATTGCGATCTCGATGAACTGGTTCGTGGTCGCAAGCCAGCCGCCGCTGTAGCCATCGTAGTAGTTCACCTCGTTGAGCCACGCGCGCTTGGGCGAGACGGAATCGATGATCGTGTAGGGGGAGAAGTCGTCGGGCGAATTCGCGCCGTATTCCTCGTTGTAGTCTATGGGCCAGTACCAGGAAGGCCCTCCGTCCCAGTCCACCGAGTCGATCTCGTGGTGGTGCCACTTGCCGGCGTTGTCCTTGTAGAGCGCCTGCAGGAAATACTGCACCACGGTACCCGGCACTTGCTGCGCGGCGGCGATGGAGGATGGGTTGTCGAACGTGGAGCGCCAGATCATGTTCGTCACGCCGCCACCCTTCATGCGCTTCAGCTCCGACCACACGGCGGTGGGTTCGTTGGTCCAGTTTTTCCAGCCCCACTTGTCCACACCCACGTAGTACGCCGCTATGACGCGGATGGAGGACATGTCGATGTCGTCGGCGAGCTGCTGCGGCTGCAGCTGTACCTGGAAGCCGAACGACTCTCGCGTGAGCGGCTGCTGGGCGGTCTCGAGGATGTTCGACACCATCACGTCCTCGGAAAGCGGCGAACGGAACGGCCGCGCGTTCAGCAGCGCAAGGCGCGGCGCGATCGGTTCGGAGAACGCAACCTCGTCGATCATCACGCGCCGCAGCTTGCCGATGGGCGTGCCGTCCATGTACGTCGTCGGGGTGGGGAAGTTGCGTCCACCGCTACCCTCGGCACCCTTCACCGCCAGGCGCACCGCCAAGTATCCGCTCTTGTCGACCGTCGACTTCCACGTGTACTGCGTCCAGCGCCCGGCACTGACGACGATGTTGGTCAGCTCCTCGGCCGAGGATGCATCGTCCGGACGCGTCAGACCGAAGAGCGTCACCACCGATGGCGCCTCCTGGTCGGTCGTCATCTTGCGCGCCCTGAACTTCACGTAGCCGATCCCGTTCGTCATCGCAGGCCCCTGCACATACGGGTAGCTCTTGGAGTACTCGTTGTCGCCCTCGGCCTTGTCGGGTTCGGCGAGGTCGTTGCTGAAGCCGGTGATGCCGGTGAGGTTGTCGGCCTTGGTGGCAGACCAGTTCAGCGAGCATGAACGCCCGTAGAGGCCGTCGTAGAGGAACGCGAACTCGTTTGGCTTCTCGCCGTCCCAGCCGGTCGTCCACATGTTCCAGCCAGTCCAGCTGCGCGCATCGAGCGCGGGCTCGTCGTAGCAGATGAGCTTGGTGAGCGTTACTCTGCCGTAGTCGGGATCGTCCTGGTATCTCGCGCGATCCACCACCTCGGGATCGGCGATGAGGCGCATCAGGCCCTTCACCGGCGAACGCAGGCTCATGTAGCACGCCTTGACGCCCTTCGTGTCGGTCTCCGAGAAGGTGAAGTTCGTGATGGTCGTCCATCCCGAATACATCTGCCGCGTCTGGTTGTAGATCTGTCCGGTGCCGGTGAGGTTCGTGGCCACCTGCAGCAGCAGCACGGCGTTGGAATTCGCCGCCGTGTAGGAGAAGTTGAGCATTGAAAGCCCGTTCGCAAGCCACGGCGAGCGGACACCGATCGGCGAATCGCCGCGTCCGCGCGCAGGCTGTATCACGCACTGGTGCTTCGCGAGCCCAGAGATTCGCAGGATCACCGCACCATCGCCGCCACGGCCACCTGGACGGTACGGCGCGCCGTTCCACATCGAGCCGCCGCCGCCGCCGCCGCCAAGGCCGTTCTCGCCGTTCTCGCCCTTGGCCGGCGAAGACGAACGCGCCGAAAGGCCCCTACCGCCGCCGCCAAGGCCGCCCTCGCCGGGCCAGCGGTTGCCCTCGGCGCCGGAGCCGGTGCTGTTGCGCACCATCCAGTACTTGCTGCTCGCGCTCAGGTAGTGGTAGATGTGCGAATTGAAGGTGAGGGTGCTCGTGAACGCGCGGCCCTCGCCAGCGCCACCACCGCCGCCGTAGTAGGTCGGGGTGCCGGTGATGTCGCTGAGCCAGCCGATGCCGCCCGCGCCGGCGACGACGTCCATCAGGATGTGCGTGGCATCAAGCTCTTCCAGGTTGTTCGTGGTGCCGCCTACGCCGGGCCCGCCAGCGCCGCCGCCGCCGCCGGACACGTAGAAGCGGCTGTCACCGCCGTTGCCGCCGCCGCCGCGACCGTAGCCACCCCAGCCGTTGCTCGCATCGGGCTTGCCTGTAGAGGACGTCCGTACGCCGGTCGTATCGCCGCCGTTGCCGCCGCCCGTCGCAAGCCTGCCGCTGTAGTTGTTGTTGCCGTAGCCGGAGTAGAGGTTGCCGTTGTACGATCCGCCGCCGCCGCCGCCGTACGCTACGTACTCATCGTCGCCGATCACGAGGTACGACGCCTCGCCGCAGTCGCCGCGTTGCGCCATCGTGGAGGCGTCCAACACGCTGAAGTAGTTGTTGCCGCCACGGCCCACGGTGATGGAGACCGGCACGCCTGCCTCCAGCACCATGCCGTTGGTAAGCGCGTACACGCCGCCACCGCCGCCGCCGCCGCCACTCGCCCAGCCGCCTGCGCCGCCGCCGCCGACCACGAGCGCCTGCGAAAGCCACATGTCCTCGCGCGGATTGAATG
>JAFXTB010000129.1 GCA_017525225.1 Kiritimatiellia bacterium | reverse complement strand
GTCTTCACGAACGGCGAGAGGCTGTACATCCGGCGGCAGAACCGCTCCTTCTCCGCCTCCACGACGGCGTCCTGCCCGTGTTCGCGCAGCTCCTCCCACCGGCGGCGGAACGCATCCGCACGCCGGGCGCCGTATAGCGCCGAAAGACGGCGCACCATCTCGCCATCCGGCAGCGTGAAGCCCGTCGGCGGGCGTTCCCCGCGGGGACTGTCCCCTAGGTATGCCCTAGGTATGCGCGGAATCGTGTAGAGCTCGTGGCGGTTGATATTCGCGGGCAGGACCGGGTTGTCCACGTGTAGGTAGGTCGCGTGGGTCTCGCGAGAGAAGTCGCCGGTGGGCGAGAGACCGTCCGGGTGGGTCGCGTAGGAGAGCCGCAGCACGGGAAGAGCGCCATCGGCAGCGGATATGAAATCCGCCACTTCGAAGACGGCGTAGCCACCCACGGTCTGCGGTCCGAAGTCGATCACCTCGACGGGTTGATCGCCGCCCTTCCGCCAGTCAAGCGACACAGAACGGCCGAATACCATCGCCGCCAGGGCGGCGCAACCGAGACACAGGATTTTTTCATGGCATGCGCGGTCCTGACTGCGAAGCGCCCCCTCTCAGAGGCCTCTGATCGAGATTATGACGTTCTTCCGGTTCTGCAGGACAAGGTTTCCATCCTTGATCATAAGTATGCGGCGAGAACCTGCGCCAAATTCAACCGGGGTCCCGTTGATCCTTATGGCGGCATTTGCATCGAACTGGACATCCGACCCTATGCCTGAGAAAAGGATTATATTCTTCGCGTTGGGATTGTCCGTCGTGAAGTTCACTGGGCCGTTGAAAAAGACCTTCGTCGGCGACCAGAGCGCGAAGCCTGCCGGGACAGATACGTTGGCATCCGGATCGATGTAGAGCCGGCGCATGGTTTCCGCGTTGTATGCGGCGCCTCCTTCGTTGCCGGCACGCCGCGTGGTTCCGAAAGTCACTACCATGTTGGCCGGATTGAAGGTTCCCGTGAAGTTCGTCATCACATTGATCGTCAGGCCGGGGTATACGGAGTTATTGCCTTGCGAGAAGGCTCCGGACCCTGCAAGCTCCCTGATCATCGTACTACCGGTCGAGTAGCCGTCGGTCAGGGCAAGGGCGGATGCGGCTTCGCTGGATTCGAGCACGATCCTGCCGGCGGTCACGTTGCCACTCGGAAGATATGCGGAGGTGCCGCCGACGGCTGTCAGCTGCACCGTGGAATTGGTGCCGCTGTACAGATGCAGGTTGAGCGGCGTCGCTGTGGCCACGTTGGAAATGGCAACGGTTCCAGTCCATGTATCGTTGGTATATACGCCGCCGGGAAGCCTGCCCGCAAAAGAGATGAAACCGGTTCCGCTGAGCGTGCCGTTGTTCGTGAAATCGCCCCAGGAGTTGATCCGCTTCACAGACCATGTACGGCCTTCGGCCAGAGTCATGGTCTTGCCGCCTTCAATGCGGAGCGATCCCGGGTAGTCATAGAACATGCTGAAAAGGGTCGTGGTAGGATGTCGTTGGATCGCAGACGACGATGCTCGTCCTGTCAAGAGACAGGCTGCCGCTGAAGGAACCCATGTCGTACACCTTGAAGACGGGCCAGGCGGTCCTCCCTGCGGCAGCGAGGCCACTGTCCACCAGACTGCCGCCGCCGGAGATCTTGCGGAACACGGAACAGCGGTTGACATTGGCTCCTTCGGCATAATCTGGGCTTTGCGGAGAATTGCCGTTGTCCACATTGAGCGCGAAACTGTAGCCACCGTTGTCAAGGACTATCGGGACCACATACTCCGTACCCGTGTTGACCCATCCCTGAATGCCCGACAGCACCACCCTCGAGGCCACGTTGCCATAGGTGTTGAAGTTGGGGCCGGTGATCGAGAAGCCCCTGAACGCAAGCGTACCGTACCAGTCGCAGCCTACGGTGGCACCGCTGGGGAGGGCTGTATAGGCAACGGTTCCGCCGCCCACGAGCATCCCCGAGAGCGCAGAAGCCGGCGACACTACCGTGCCAAGACCGGAGACCCTGATCTTGGCCGCGGTCAACGCGTTCGCGCCTGCGAGCGTAAGCGTCCTGCCCTCCGCAACGTTCAAGGTGAGAAGCCTGAAGTTCGTGGCGACGTCCAGCGTCAGCGTCGCATCCTGCGTGACTTCGACATCCGCCCACTGCGTGCCATCGGCGGTCGTCGGCGACGAAAGCGGCTCGAGACGTCTCGAAACCCTCCTGTGTGAGCATGACCGCATAGGCGGAGGCCGCCACCGCCACTGCCGCGATGAACATGGAACAACGCTTGAATTCAATGTGCTGCATTCTATACTCCATTCTGGCACGGTTCATTTTATCAGACTTCAAGGGGATTGTGTTGGATCAAATGAAAATATTTGATGGTTGTACGGGGTTAGAGGACTTGCGAGGGTAAAGCAAGGCGGCGCATCGGAGGATGCGCCGCCCTGTCTATCTGGACTGCGAACGTTTCGCCCTAGTTGCCAGCAGGTGCCGATGGCTCCGTGGCATATACCTTCACACGGTAGAACCCGGACGTGGCGTTCGCCGTCCTTGCAGGCACCGCAAGCGTCATCGCGCCGCTGGCACTGGCCAGCGAAGCCGCGCCTTCGGTGCCGGCGGAGTCCAGCGTAGCCAGGTTGGCGGCGTACACGACCGTGTAGTAGAACCCGGGCCGTGCGCCGGTGATGCTGACGGACCCCGAATCAGACAGGATCAGCGCGAGGTTGGCCGGCGCGACGATCTGCGCGGCGACGTTCGTGCTGGCGGTTTCAAGCGCGTTCGTGCCCGCATCGTTCAGCTCGAGGATGACGTTGCTGCCGTCCGCCCTGGCCGTGAAGAGGTTGGCATACGCCTCCGCGTCTTCCCCGGTGAGCCCGGCGGCAGCCGGCGCCTGAATGTAGGTGGACTTGTCAGCGTTCATCTCGTCGGCGACGAGGGCCGCGTTGGCCGCACTGCCGCAGTCGTACACCGTGTTCGTGCCGGGCGAAACGACGGGCACCTCGACAGACGGGCTTTCGACATAGAGCACGAGACCACCCTTTCCAGCGTCGTACACGAGGTACTGGCCTGTCGCCACGCCGTTCGTGGTGACAGGGATGTTCTCGCCGACTTCGCCGTTCGGGCCGTAGAGCCTGCCCTGCTTGTGGTACTCATCGACATCTTCGCCCGCAAGCGTCAACGCCACGAACGCATCCGTTCCGGACGGCAGTTCCGCGAAGTCGACGGAGTCGATCTTCAACGCGAAGTCGTTGCCGACGGTGATCGCCCCTGCGCCGTCGCCATCGAGCCTTGCGACACTGTAAAGGCCGTAGCCGGCACCGTTCCAGCCGCCATCGTTGCCATAGGCGAGCGTCACCGAACCATCGACCGTGAGGTTGGCGAACTGCACGCATCTGGCGCTCGTCCAGGTTTCGCTGGGGATTGCGGAAGTGGGCCAGCAGTTGTTGATGGACAGACTACCGGCTACAGAGACCTTGGAGTCTATGCGTCCTGTCCCGTTGCCGTTGCCATCGGACAGATACCCCGCGACGCTGCCGCCAATCTCGATAGCCGAGGTCGAACTGCCGTATGCGGCAAGGCTACCCGTCCAGTTGCTCTTGTTGAATTTCAAGGCGACGGTACAGGCGGATCCCTCCGCTACCTGGATGTTGTACGGGGTTCCGTCCCACCTGTCCTGCAGGTACTCCAGCCTACCGCTGAATCCGGAACCGACGGCGATGCTGGCTCCATCGGCGGGATTCTGCGAGGTGAACACGACCGTTCCCGCGCCGGAGACGATGTTTGTGACAAAGCAGGAGTTGTAGAAGTTTGTCATTATGCCGTCCCAGCCCTCAAGCTGATCGATGGTGTAGTTCTTGTAGCTGCTGAACACGAATACGCCGCTACCCGTCACTTTCGGGATTGTGATTCTCGTGTTCGTCGTACCATCGCTCATTTCAACCCGACCGGTCACCTTGAGCGTGGTACCCCACTGCTCGGCGATATACCAGCCTGTCCAGGTGTCTGCCACTTCCACGACAGAATCGGTCGTGCCGTAGGCGTTGACGTTCCAGTTGCCGTCGATGGCATAGTCTGCGACATAGGTACCCGTCCAGTCCACGGCGAGGAGATCTGCCTTGACGAACGAGGCGGGAGCCTTGGTGTAGCGGATCGCGCCGGCGCCGGAAAGCCTTCCGGAGAACACGATGTCATCCGTGACACTGACGGTGACGCCCGCCGGGATCGTGACCGCCTCGGATGTCGCCGCGACAAGCACGACGTCGCTCTTGTCGCCCGCGACAGCCGCTGCGATGGCGTTTGCGAGCGAGGTGTAGGGCGTGCCGTCGACCGTGGCGATCTCGCGGGTCGAGGTGTATACGCCGTTCTCGTAGGACCAGTTGGGCTTGTCGTTCGTAGCGCCGTCGGTGTCGTAGACCGTGACGCTGTCGGCATACGCCGCATCGGCCGCCGCGAGAGCGTTGTCGATGGATGCGTAGCCGACGGTAACGCCGTTGGTCGTGACCGATGCCGCCGCAAGGTAGACACCCCGCTGTCCGTCAAGCGTGTCGAGGGCGAGATTCGCCGTCTCGCCATTGAGGGTGGTCGCCGACACGTCGATACCCTTCGTGCCGCCGTATTTCACGAGGCAGTCGCCGAAGGTGGCCCCGGACTGGACGATGTTGCCGATGGTGAATCCGTCGCGGTTGCCGCCGAGAGTGCCGGAATAGCTTTCCACGCTTCCGATCGAGAAAGGAATGGCTGTGCCGGTGGAGTAGGTGTGGAGGGTGAAATCACCCGTGCCGGTCAGCTTCGCGATCGAGGTCGTCTGGTTGTCCCAGCCTTCGTTCTGCGTGACAGTGGCTGAAAGCTTGAGGGTGGAGCTGATCGTCGAGGCGGCGCCGGCGGTCGCAAAGTAGAACCTGTCAGCGCCGTCCGTAGCAGTGCTGGTCGCCACCGCGATCTCGATGGTCGAGTTGGCGTTACCATAGATCGTGATGTCGGTGGCGCCGGCAAGCTGCCAGAAGATCTGGAACGTACCGGTCCAGTCGTTCGCAAAGACCGGGGCGCTTGCTGGGGCTGCATTGACCTTGATCGTGCCAGAGCCGCCGATCGTTCCCGTGTTGGCGAACGTGCCGCAGTCGACCGTCACCCCTTCGGGGATCGGGAGGGCGTCCGCATTGGCTGCAAGCAGCACGACCGTATCGCCAGATTCTGCCGCTTCCAGGGCCTTGGCGACGGTGCTGTACGAGGTGGTCGCACCACCCTTCGTGATCGACGCCACAGCCACGCCTCCAACGGCGGTGTAGGTTGTCACGGTGCCAACGGTCGCCGCCGAGACATCCACCATGTTGGGATCGGCGACCGCAACCGTGCCGGCGAAGGTGTAGCCGCCGCTCGTATCAAACGCGATGTAGTCGCCTGCTGCCTGCAGCGTGAATACAGGCGTCTCGGAAGCGGCGACGTCCCACAGCAGAAGATACGTCGTGTCTTTCGCCAGCGTTGTCGTCGTTGTCGCTACATTGTTGTCAACAGTGGCATACTTGAAGCCAATGGTCCCCGTATCCTTGGAGTGGACAGCCTTGTTGGCCGCATTGAACTTGTTGCCGCCCAGGTCGTTGACCGTGCCGGAGCAATGGTTGAAACCCAGAAGCTCGGCATTGCGAACAACATTGTTGTACTGCGTCGTATCCAGATTGTTTACAAAAGCCCCCGTATTCTCGCAGTTCTGCATCGAGATGTCACCAGCCCCCTGCGCGTAGCCGAGGATACCCGCAAAGCCGTTGGAACCGGGCTTGTATGTGGACTCCGCCGGCGGCGTCACAAGAGTGTAGCTACCGGTGTTGACGCAGCCGGTGAATGTGACCGTACAATTCGACGCAGGCGCGATGAAGCAGCAGATGCCACCCATCTTGTCGCGGCAGCAGACGAGGTCGGCTTCGTTTGTGCAGTTGATGAACGCCGAGTCGCCTTCAGCACGCACCATGATGCCACCGGAATTGTGGGTGTTCGTCACCGAGAAGCCGCCCGTGTACCTAGACAACAGATTCTCCAGCGTGGCAATGCCGTTACCGACCATGGCGCAGCCATGCTCACCGCTACCTGTCGCGGCGAAACCGATGTTTTCGCCGATCAGGTTCTTGATCGTCGCACCGTTCACCTGGTTGAAGACACCGGCATACTTGCGCCAGCTGAGCTTTACATTCGCGATCTTGTGCCCCTGGCCATCGTACGTGCCGGCAAACGGCACACCTTTCGCTGGTCCGCCGGTATCGGTCGTGCCGATACCCACGAATTCATCGACGCTCGACATGTCAATGTCGGCCGTCTGGACATAGCAGAGCGACCTCACCGCAGGATTGTCGAGCATGGCCTTCTGGAATGCCAGAAGGCAGGCGAGGTCTTCAATCACATACGGTACGCTAGACGAACCATTGATCGTCGTGTCATTAGCGAGAGTGATGGCAACAGATGCATTTGTAGTTGTAGTCGCCAGGGCATCGGCCAAGGCATCGCTGTAATTAGCATATCTTTCGCAGTCAAGCCCTTCGCCGATCCGTGCGGCATACGCGCCGGAATAGTACGGATCGGTCGTACGGGCGACGAAGTCGTCGATTGCGCCGGAGCCGCGGAAACCGATTTCCTTTACAGTGGTATCTGCTTCAAGAGAGTAGTAGCCGACGCCGCTGTTCAGGGATGCGCCGTTTATGAGCACATCGAACAGGAGCGAGTTGTTGCTCTGCACCGCCGAGATCGTGAGGCGGACCCAGGCGTTGGCGGCGAGACCGACGACGGGCACGGTGTTGGTCACGGGCGTCTGGTCCGACGCGCTCGTGCCGGAAATGACGACAACGTTGGTGTCCGAATCCATGTAGACCACGATCTTGCCGGTGGACTCCGGCTCGTCGCCGGCGGCGGTAGGCGTGAACTTCATGGCCATGTCGAAGTAGACATCCCCTTCGATGACGTTGGTACGCCAGAGCGTCGCGTCGCCGGTGTCGAGCGAAAGGTACTTCGAGCCGAAACCGGAACAGGGATATGGCGCCGCGATGGCAGGAGCGGTTCCATGGTCCACCAGCCCGGATGAGTCTTCATCGGGCACGCTTTCCCGGAAATAGCCGGCGATGTCCTCCTCGAACAGTTGCGTATCTGTAACTATGGCGGATGCGGTCAAGACCGCGACAGCAGCCGCGAATACCACTTGCAAACGTTTCATTTCGTGTCCTAGCTTCTGATTCCTGGATGTGGCCGGAAGAGCACCCGCTCCACCGGCTACCATGCCATCTTACCATTTTTCAGCGTGAAAGGCAAACAGGAATTTTGCCTTTTGGAAGGCGTTGCGCACGGTTTCGCGCGGGAGGTCGCTTTCCAGATAGCGCATCCCCTGCGCATCCACGGCCACATCGGAGCCGCCCGGACCCACGGCCAGAACGGCGCGCGCGGCGCCACACGTGTGCCAGTAGGCGATGACCTGCCTGCCATTGCGCTCGAACACGAAGCCGCGCAGCTGGGGCGCCGCCGGCGGCGTCGGCAGCATCTCGATCGCATGCAGCTCGTACCCGCCCTTGCCGTCAAGGTAGAGATGGTGTTCCTGCGTGGACGACTTGAGCGCGTCCTTCTGCGCATCGGTGAGCCACCCTTTCGCGCGCACATCCTCCCAGCGCCGCATCACCTCCATCAGATCGGCGAAGCGCGGGATGGTCTTGGCGTACGTCAGACTCATCTGTATGGCCGCCGGGCAGTTCCAGGCGGCGGCGCGGCTCGTGCCGAATTCAACCATGTCAGGCTGCGTGCCTACGGTCTCCAGCGTCTCGTACGGCACCTTCATCCTGTTCTTGACCTTCGTGCCTGGACGATAGATGCTCCACCAGCCGAAATCGACGCGCGTCATGTTCTGGCGCATGATGGGCGCCTCCGCCTGCGGGAAGCGTACGATCATCGCCTTGAAGATCTCCGGCGGGAACACGTCGAAGGCGTTGGCGCCTGCCTGCAGATGCCATCCGAAATGGCTCTTGGCCGCACCCTCAGTGAAGATCGGCGCGCGTTCGAAGGTCTTGACGACCCGGTACTGCGAAAGCGACACGTTCACGCCGCATGGCGGATTGACGCCCTCGGAGCCGTCGAAATAGCAGAACTCGAAGCCGCAGTCGTAGATGCGCTTGATCTTGAGGGCAATCTCGTCCTGCAGCGACGTGCCCTGGTCGATGTAGATGCTTGTCGCCCCGTACTCGCTCACATCCAGCGTACCGCCGACCTCGCCGCGCGGATGCGCGGCAGGGCGCGTCTTGTAGTGTCCACGCACAACGCCCGTGAACCTGTATGGAGGCTCGGTGGTGTAGCTCTCGTACGAGAACGCCTCGGGCCCGAACCCAAGCACGCGGCAGTCGGGATACAGCATGGAGTCCACAGGGTTCTCCTCGACGAATATCTCGCCCACGGGCCCTTCCGCCGGCAGCGGGCGCGCCAGCGTGAATCGGCGCGTCTTGTTCAGTCGCGGATCGAGCGCGGGCGTCACATAGCGGCTTTCCACGCCGATGTGGGTCTGCAGGGTATGGAGTCCGGGCGTGATGCCTGCGGTCTTGAGCTTGGCGAGCACAGCCCTGAGATCCTTCTCGCCGTTGGGGTAGGCGTCGTTCCAGTCGTAGTCGCCAAGGAAGCGGTAGCCTCGGCTGCGCGTCATGGCCGGATAGTATATGAGCATCATCGTGAATCCGCCCTGCCTGGCCACGGCGATGTGCTCATCCACGTTCGCGGGCGTGATGCCGCTCGTCCAGTATATGGAGCGGTTGAGCATCGGGGATTGCCTGCTCTTCACGCCGCGCGGAAGGTTGAAGTCGGCCTCCAGGCCGTCCATCGCATCCATGAAATCCTTCTCGCCCGCGCCGGCGACGATCGCCGCCGTGCCGCCTACGAGCTTCATGCCGCGCGAAAGGTCGGCGTTGAGCAGACGGAACGAGGCGCGGTCGGCATGGTCGATCGCGACATGCGGATCCACGCCCACGACGGCCACGGCGGCACGGTCGTCCCAGCTCACGTTGAGCCAGTCGCCGAACTTGGCGCGGTTCGCCACCGGAAGCTGCAGCAGGCGGAACGTGGCGACCGGCGGAACGTTCATGTGCAGGCCGCCGTAGGCAAGTTCGTGCACGCAGTTGAACCTCTCCAGGGTGAAGGCCATGTATCCTCCGCCCGTGCGCACGCGCAGGACCGCCTCGTACGGCGCCGTCCTGAAGCCCACCACCAGCAGATCCCCTTCCCGGCGCAGTCTCTCGGCCGGGTACGAGGTCTGCTTGTTGGGCCATAGCAGCTTGGTCTCGTTGTTGAACGGGCGGTCCTGGACGGTCTCGAAGAGCGCAACGCACTCGCGTGGATCCAGGCATTCCTCGCCTGTGGCCTTGACCACGAGCGATTTCGCGCGCGCGTCGGCGCCCAGCACGAGCCTGAAGCGCTGGTTCTCAAGCACTATGTCGCCGACACCGGCGATGCATGCGATGCCGGCGGATAGCACGGCCGCGACTATCATTCTCTTCATTGCACATTACTCCTGTCTAGCGGTTGAAGCCCTTGGAGTTCATGAACTCCCAGATCCTGTCGAGATACGTGTAGCTGCCCGTGCCGGGCGCTGCCTTGTTCTGGAACACGTGCCCGCGCCTGGCGAGCGTGTGCAGCTCGCTCTGCACGCCCATGCGCCGCATGTGCTCCCACGCCTTGACGGAACCCATTGACGAATAGCCGTCCGCATCGCCGTGTACGAAGAGCACGGGGCATGTGTCCGGATCGAACACGAACTCCGGCGCCAGGCGGGCGTCGTCGTCGTTGCCGCCGCGCTTGTTGGTGCCGTCGAGTCCGTCCGTCAGCAAGTACGCGGGATATATCGCGATGCCCCACTGCGCGTTGCACGGCAGCTTGTCGACCGCGTCCACGTCCCAGTACGAGCGGCTGCGCGACGATGTCGCGCCCATCATCGTGAGATGGCCGCCGGCGGAGCTGCCCATGATGCCGATGCGGTCCGGATCAAGGCCCTTGGCGGCGGCCTTGGACCTGACGACCCTTATCGCGCGCTGGAGGTCCTGCCAGGCGGAGGTATGCTTCGCCAGACCGCCTGCAGGGCGCGGCTCGCGGTATCTGAGCGTCACGACGGTCATCCCCTTCGCGTTCAGGTAGCGGCGCGCCGGCACGACCTCCACGTTCCACGGCTTGTTCCAGTGGTATCCGCCGCCGGAGTAGATGATCTGTATGGCCTTGGTCCTGCGCTCGCGCGGCATGTGCCATTCGATGTAGGGAGCGCACTGGTTGGTGCAGCCGGACGGCATCTTGCCCGCCGGCCAGATCTCCTCCTTGATGCATTCACTACGCGCGGAATCGTCGGCAAAGCGGTCCATGAGCTTCTCCTCGGCGCCGAGCCGACCGTCGTAGCCCATCTGGCGGATGAACTCGGCGGCGCGCCCGAACCAGCTGTCGTGGCCGGCCGCCGCGTCGCCCTTGCCGTCCTCGCCGAAGAAACGGTGCGGGCGGTCCGGATAAAGGTGTAGCTCGGCAGGCACCTTCATGCGCCGGAGCCTGCGGTACACCTCCGTAGAGGCGATTGGCGAATAGGCATCGGCACCGCCGTGGAACATGCACATGGGGCAGGTCTTCGCATCGAACCGGAAGCAGGTGTCGAACTGCACGTCGATGGCCTGGCCGTTACGCGTGTTGGGTATGCCGATGCCGTCGGAGAGCGCGTACGCGATGGCGCACGGGGTGGCCCAGTTGATGTGGCAGGGAACTGTGGCGTCGAGCTCGTCCACCGGCGCATACGCGGGCGTCTGCGAGCTGGTGGCCAGCATCGTGGCGAGGTGGGAGCCGGCGGACATGGCTATGACGCCGATCTTTTCCGGCGAATATCCGCGCTTCGCCGCCTGCGAACGCACCACGCGCACGGCGCGCTGGCCATCCTCCCACGCGCTCTGGTAGATCGGCAGCCCCTTTGGACGCGGCGTGCGGTATGTGAGCGACACGCAGATGACGCCGATGTCCGTGAGCTTGCGCCGCCAGTCCTCGACGATGTGCATGTCGCAGCAGTGGATGTACCCGCCGCCTGATATGAGGATCATGCACACATCCGTCCTGACATCCGCAGGCGGCAGTTCGAACCAGTCAAGGTACGGTCTGCGGAAGTCGTCCGCCTTGAACCCCTCGCTCTCTGCCTCCGCCACCGTGGCGGCGACCTGCTGTGGCTGGGCGTCGGGCATCTTGCCGTCGGGCCAGATGTATTCGCGCTCGATCGGCTTCGCGTAGGAGGCCGGTGCGCCGAACGCGGCCGAGCCGAGGAGCGCCGAGGCGATCGCGGCCAGCATTCTGCCTGCGGTCATGGCTTTCATATCGTTGTATCCTTTTCTCGTCTGTGGAATGTCGGTGGAGGACTTAGGCGAGCGCGGCCGCCTCGCGGCGAAGGGTCCTTAGCGCGGAACGCACGCGCCCAAGGTCGCGTCCCTCGAACGGCGTGAACGGCGCGGCCAGTACGTTCTGGATGAGCCCCATCTCGGAAAGCGCCGCCTTCACGCCCTTGAGAAAGCCGATCTGGCCCTGGCCGAGACCGTAGAGCAGGTAGGACGACATCGTGGTGAAGCGCTGCAGGGCGCGCACCCTTTCCACATCCCCCGCCCTGGCGGCCAGGTACATCGCCTTGAATTCGCGCGGCCAGAGGTTTGCGCCCGTGCACACGCCGCCATCCGCGCCGAGCATGACGGCCTCGCCCATGGCCTCGTCCGGCCCCATGAAGAGCGAGAATCTCTCGCGCTCCGGCTCCAGCGCCAAACGGAACTTGTTGAACAGCGCGATGATCGAGGACGAATCCTTCATCGCCACGATGTTGCGGTGCTTCGCCAGACGGGCGATCGTGGCCGGCTCGATCACGGTATCGGTGTGCGCGGGCATGTCGTATATGACCAGCGGCAGCGTGCACCTGTCGGCCATCTCGGTGAACCATGCAAGGCATTCCGCCTGCGTGAGCTTGAAATAGTAGGGCGGGGCCGCCACCACTGCCGCCGCGCCATGCGCGCGGCAGCGCTTCGCGAAGGCAAGAGCATCCTCGAGATCGGTCTCCGTTATGCCCACCAGCACCGGTACGCGTCCGGCGACCTCGGCGCATGCAAGCTCCACGAGCTCCTCGCGTACGCCATAGCCCAGATGCGGGCCCTCGCCCGTCGTCCCCAGCAGGAACAATCCATCGACCCCGCCGTCGACAAGATGCTTCACCATCCTCCGAACGCCTGCACGATCGAGGCGCCGCTTCGCATCCAGCGGCGTCACCATCGGCGGAATGAGTCCTTGGAGCTTTTTCATTTTTATTGTCTTTTCCTTTTACTGTTAGAGAGAAGTTTGAAAGTTTGAAAGTTTGAGAGTTTGAGAGTTTGAGAGTTTGAGAGTTTCTAGTTTCGGGTTTCGGGTTTCGGGGGGCGGGGGTCGGGTTTTGGGAAGGTTGTGAGGTGCCTACCTGGTAGGGCCCGCTCGCCGAGCGGGCCGCAGTAGTTCGCCACTAGTTCGCCATTCGCGGTCTATGGCGGTCGCCTCGGCGAGGCGACCCTACCATTTCTTTGCCATTCACAACCTTCTCCACCTTCACAACCCTCTCAACCTTTTCAATCTTGTTCAACCTTGTTCAACCTAGAACCACCTAGTACCTTACAAACGAGAAGCCTAGGGACGGCAGATCGAACACGAGCCGCCCGTCGGCGACGGACGCCTTCTCGCCGACCTCCACGTGCACATCCTTCACCTCGCCTGCCGACACCTCGGCACGTACGGGCGACGTTTTCGTGTTCACGGCCAGCAGGTAACGCTTCTCGCCAAGCCGCCAGGAACGCACGGTTACGCCCTTTGCGGAAGTCGTTGGCGGCTCTATCGGTTCGACCGAGAGGAACACATCCGTATAGCGTGCGATGTCCGTGACCGTCTGGCGGAAGTAGGCGAGAGTGGCCTCGTACTCGTCCTGGGGGATGTCCTTGATGAACCAGTTGAAGCTGTACCAGATAAGCCCCTTCACCCCGACGGCCAGCGGCTGCCATGCCATCGACATGAACTCTTCGCGCGTCGGGAAGTGGTGCTGGTCCATGCCGTGACGGAAGTTGCGGCGGTGCCAGTGCCAGTCGAAGGCCTGCGGCACCTGCCAGATCGGCCGCATGCCGAACGTCATCTTGCGCGTCGTCAACGGCCAGCCGGTACAGATGTCGATCGGACGCGGGTTGCAGATCGGGTAGGGATCCGTGCCGATGACATCGAAGGTCGCAAGGAGGTCACGGGTGTCCATAGGCTTGTCGAGCACCGTGAAGGCGGGTCTGTCGGGGTCGGCCGCGTGCGCAAGCTCCCTCACCTTCTCCTGGCGCTTCGCGAAGCCGATCGGGATCTCGTCGGCGGTGTACCAGGCGATGATGGTGGGATCGTTCCGCCATTTCGAGATGGCGCGCTTCACGGATTCGGCGGAGCTGCCGGTGCCGAATATCACCTTGAGACCACGCTTCCTGGCGCGTTCGACCGCCTCCGGATTGGATACGAGGGTACAGTTGAACGGGAACGACGCGTACAGGTCGGCCTTGGCGTCATCGATGCCGCCGCCATAGCAGCCGAGCGGGAAGAAGAGCTTGCCGTCGACGATCAGGCGCTGGTGTTCGTCGAAGCGGACGCGGCGGGGCGGCAACGTGGAGACACGCGTGAAAGGAAGGCTTGCGAGATCAAGCTCGGTACCGGCCGCGTCGGTCAGGATGGCCTTGACCGGGTTCCGGCCCTCCGCCATGTCGGAGACGGGAATCGTGGCCGTGAAGAACATCTCCCCCTGCTCCTGCGCCTTGATCCGGCGCTCCTTTCCGTCCACGCCCTTGTAGACAAAGAATGCGCGGCGGCTCGCAAGAGGATGCTGCACGGGATCGATGCCATAGTAGGCGGCGAACTTCACGGTGCCGTCGACAGCCTCGTCTCGATAGGCCGAGGACTGCAGATAGCGGATTATAGTGCGCCCGCCGGCGGTGACGACGAGGTCGTCGAAATATACCTTGCCAGTTGTGCGGTCCAGCAAGCTCACCTCCACGATGCCATTCTTGATGTCGGGGGGCATGGGCGGGGTGCAGCCCGTTATCTCGGTCCACTTGCGGCCGCGCCGCCAGTGGTTGTTGATGATGGGCATGCCGTTGAGCGTGAACGCGCGCCTCCCGTTGGCCTTCACGCCCGCGATGCGCACATATACGCGCCCGACGATGTCCTCCGCCGAACGGGCCTTGATGGTGTAGCTGTAGCTCCGGCCGCACTCCGCGGGGAAGGTGTAGGAGTACAGCTCTCTCGACTCAACCGGCCCAGGACCGTCCCACACCAGCGCCTGGCTGCCGCCCACACCTTCGCCGGGCGCGTACGAGAAGCGCTTGGAGGAGGTCGTCCAGCCGGGCTTGCGGGCGCCCTCGAAATCGTCGCGGAACACCGTCTCGTCGCCGCTGCAGACTGCCGCCATGATGCAGCAGGCCGTACCCAATGCCAGTTTCATGGATTCCATTTGTTTCATCTTGCTTCACTCCGTGATTATGAATGCCATCTTGTAGAGATTGACCGATGCATTCTCCATCTGCCGATGCGCCATATTATACCAATTAGAGTTCGCCTTGTCACTTGCGGCATCATGCATCGCGGTGGAAGGCCGCAAAGACCTTCCTTGCCGCCACATCAAGCCGCCAGCGGTGGAACTCGCCGAAGAACGGCAGCTTCCCGAGAGGCGCGTCGCGGATGATCTTGGACGTCTCCTCGCGGATGCCCGCCCATATCTGCCGAAGGTCATCATGCGGCCCGACCACCAGATCGCCCCTGTACTTCGACTCGAAGGTGTCGTCCACGTTCTGCGCAAAGGCGTTGCGCACGGACCGCGAACCGAACTTCAGGAATGCGCAGGCTGCCAACACGACGAGCGCGGCGGCGGCACCACCGCAGATGTGGGCGGACACGGAGCCCATGCTGGATATCTTCGGCAGCAGCAGGCTGGTACCGAAGTAGCAGATCGGGGCGAGGAGCGCCGCGCAGAGGATGACGAACGCCTTGTACATGACGAGCGCCCGCGCAAAGGCGTTGACGATTCGCATGCGGATGGAAAGACCGAGGAAGTCATGCTGCGACTGCGAGAACACGTTGTCGCGGCGACGTGCGGCGGCGTCGTCCACGATGTTCCGGAACTCCCGGCGATGGGTGTTGAAGTCTGTCAGGATGAACTCCGATCCCGACTGCCTGCGCTCCTCCCCTGAATAGACCGTCCATATCTTCGGAAGGTCCTTCGTCTTGAGCACCCGCGCCAGGTTCCAGCAGACTGTGCCGTAGGTCCGGGCGAAATCGTAGGGGCTCGTGAAGGCATCGCACTTGTTGAGCAGGACATGTAGCTTGGACTCCATGCCGCCGAGACACTTCGAGAAGACATTCACCGTCTCGCCCGTCGTACCTGGCTTGTCCGGATCGAAGAGGAAGAACACCATGTCGCAGAGTTTCGCAAGAAAGCCCACCACACCGTTGAAGTCGTAGGAACGGTTCACGGTGTGCTCGGCCGCATCTATCATGCCGGGACTGTCGATGAGCGTTACCGACTTGAGCAGGGGGCGGTTGCGCACCTTGATGCGCAGATGCTGAAGGAGGTTGCCGCCAAAATGCCCGAGTTCGGCGAATTCCGCGGGCAGACGCGCCACCACGGCCGGTCCGCAGATGTCCTCTTCGATCTCTCCGTATACAAGCATCGTGAATCCATCGTCCGTCGGTGCAAGCCCCGTATCCTGCACGGCATCGCCGCCGACAAGCCAGTTGATGAGAGATGACTTGCCGGCGGAATGGTTGCCGAGAAAGAGCATGCACGGCATGCCATCCTTTGTCAGCGTCGTACGCAGGAAACT
>JAFXTB010000128.1 GCA_017525225.1 Kiritimatiellia bacterium | reverse complement strand
CGCGAGGTGGACGCGGTTCCGCTCGCCGCCGGAGAGGACGCCGACCTTCTTCTGCTGCTCGGGCCCGCGGAAGTTGAAGCGGCTACAGTAGGCGCGGCCGTTCATCATCGCCGTCCCCGCGAGGCGCACGAATTCGCCGCCGCCCGTGATGGCCTCATAGACCGTCTGGTCCGGTTGAAGCTCGCTGCGCGTCTGATCGACATAGCTCATCTTCACCGTCTCGCCGATCCTGAGCTCGCCCGCCAGCGGCTTGAGCTGGCCAGTCATCAGCTTGAAGAGCGTGGTCTTTCCGGCGCCGTTCGCACCGATCACGCCCACTATGCCGCCGCGCGGCAGGTCGAAGTTGAGGTCATCGTAGAGGATGCGCCCGTCGAAGCCCATCTTCACGTGCTCCGCCTTGACCACCAGGTTGCCGAGGCGCGGCCCGGCGGGGATGCGGATGACGAGGTCGTCCTCCCGCACGTTCACTTCCTGCTTCTGCAGCTCCTCGTAGCGCTTCACGCGCGCCTGGCTCTTGGAGTGCCGGCCCGACGGGTTGGTATGGATCCACTCGAGCTCGTTCGCCAGCAGCTTCTGGCGGCTCTTCTCCGCCTTCTGGTCGCGCGCCATCTGCTCCTGCTTCTGCTTCAGCCACTCCTCGTAGTTGCCCTTGTACGGATAGCAGATGCCGTGGTCGAGCTCAAGTATCCATTCGGTGACGTCGTTGAGGAAGTAGCGGTCGTGCGTGACCACTATCAGCGTGCCCTTGAACGACTTGAGGTTGTCCTCCAGCCACTGCACGGTCTCGGCGTCGAGATGGTTGGTCGGCTCGTCCAGGAGCATCACGTCGGGCTGCGACAGCAGGAGGCGCGCGATCGCCACGCGGCGGCGCTCGCCACCCGACAACACCTCCACCTTCCTGTCGCCGGGCGGGCAGTGCATGGACACCATCGCCCGCTCCACCAGGTTGTCGATGTTCCAGTAGTCCTTCGCGTCGATGATCTCCTGCAGCCTCTCCATCTCGGCGGCGGCCTTGGGATCGTCGAGGTTGCAGCAGAGGTCCTCGTAGCGCTCCACCATCGCCTTGGCGTCCGACACACCCTCCTCCACCACCTCCATCACGGTTTTGGAGTCGTCGAGCTGCGGCTCCTGCGGCAGATAGCCCACCTTGGTACCCTTCGCCACCTGGACCGTCCCCATGAGGTCGGTGTCCAGCCCGGCGAGGATCTTCAGGAGCGAGCTCTTGCCCGCACCGTTCGCGCCGATGACACCTATGTGCGCGCCGTAGAAGAACGAGAGGTTGACGTCCTTGAGGATCGTCTTCGTGCCCGCCTGCTTGGTGACGTCTATGAGTGAAAACTGGTATTCTCCGGCCATGGACTGGTGCCTCTTGCTGTGGATTCGCGATTCGCCGTGATTATAGCATAACCGCAGCAGGGTGTCAAAACGCCTCCGTTATGGTATAATGCCCCCATGCAACAGATCGAATACGTCGACCGCTCCACCGGGAAGCGGGTCGCAGAGACCGTGATGGGCGACGGGGCGCTGCGCTTCGCCTACGAGACGATGCTCGGGCGCACCCTCTGGCCGGTGCTGTTCGGCTCGCGCCTCGTCTCCGCGCTCATGGGCCGCTACTACGATTCGCCGCGTTCGCGCCGCGCCATACGGTCGCTGGCGGAGCTGCCGGGATGCCGCCCCGAGGAGGCCGAAAGGCCCATCGGCGAATACCGCAGCTTCAACGACTTCTTCACCCGCCGCCTGAAGGACGGCATGCGGCCCGTGGGCGACGGGGTGGTCAACCCCGCCGATGGACGGCTCATGCTGTATCCTTCCGCCGACGCCGACAGCCCGTTCCCGCTCAAGGGCGCAAGGCGCAGCCTGCGCGAGGTGTTCGGGCCGGACGTCCCCGCCGGACGCTACGACATCGCGGTGGTGCGCCTCGCGCCCGTCGACTACCACCGCTTCCACTTCCCGTGCGACTGCCGCACGCCCGAGCCCGTGATCACAAGACCTGGACGCTACCATTCCGTGAACCCCATCGCCCTTCTGCGCCAACCCGACGTCTACGCCGTCAACGAGCGCCAGATCGTCGCCTGCGACGCCTCCTTCGGACGCTTCTGGCTCGTGGACGTGGGCGCGTTCGGCGTGGGCACGGTGGTGCAGACCTTCTCAGGCGTGGAACATGCCAAGGGGGATGAAAAGGGATTCTTCAAGTTCGGCGGCTCCACGGTGATACTCGTAGTCCCGTCCGGAGCGCTTGAGTTCGATGCCGACCTGGCGGCAAACTCCGCCGCAGGCCTTGAAACCCTGGTACGCTGCGGCGAACGCATCGCCATTCCAGGTTAAATCCGATACTATGTGGTCCCGCCCATCAGGTCTCGAAGATGCCGGAGGCGATGGGCGCGCCCTTCTTCCCGAAGCATTCGATGGGCGTGACCACGAATCGCAGGTGCGCCTTCGGCGGCAGATCGGCTAGACGGAAACGGCAGGTCCCGGGCTTGCCGCACTTCGATTCGGGCAGGAAGAAGTCCGGTGCCATCACACGGCGCGTGAGAACGGCCATCTCCACATCGTCATCGACGACAGTGGCCGCCACCTCGTATTCGAACACGCGACACTTGTCCACCGCGCATGCGGCCGGGAACGAAACCTCGACAAGCTTCTCGCCGCCCTTGCCGGCGACAGCCTTGGCCTTGGCGCACGCCTCCGGCGCGAAGGCCGGCGACTTGCGCTTCGCGGCACGCTTCGCAAAATTGAACGGGCCATCGTCCCGCGCGAGGATCGGCAGCACCCAGTCATCGCCCAGACTCTCGCCCCACGTGAACTCCCGACGGTGGATGACAATCGCCTCGTCGCCGACTTCGACCAGCATCCCCTGCTTGCCGTCGGAGGTCGGGACACGTGCGTTCGTGCCATCCGGCTTCCAGCCCTTGTAGCCGTAGGAATTGCCCGATGCATTCTCCCGGAAGGCATAGTCGAGGCTCGTGTAGCGCAGGGAGCTCGTGTTGATCGAGGTGAACGCGCCCTGCCAGACGGTACGTTCGTCGGTCAGCGTGTAATGCGAATGGCCGGAGAACGCCACGCAGTTCGGGAACGCGGAGAACACACGCGTCGAGGTGCCGTCGTCATATCCCCAGGCCCACGCGCCAATGCAGGTGTTGCGCGGGTGGTCGTGCTGCGTGTAGAAGAACGGACGTGATCCCTTCAGTTCGCCGGCGTGCGCGGCAACGAAGGCCTCCAGCTTGTCGTTGTGCCCCCAATGCCGCCCGATGAACTTGTACCCTTTCACATCCTTGATCCAGATCGGCTCGTACTTCTCACGGAAACACTTCTCCCATGTCGCGGCGATGCTTTCAGGGGAATAGCCGATCGCTTCGGCGATGAGCGCCGGATCCTTCAACCCCTCTCCCTTGCGTCCCCATTTCCACCCAAGCACATCATGGTTACCGTAAACGAACAGCTTCTCCACGTGCCGTCCATCCGGCGCCTTGTCGTCTGGGAATATCGCGTACCAGGCGTCGGCGGCGTACTGCAGCTGGCTGATGCGCCCACGGTCGGCGATGTCGCCCGCGATCAGTACCGCATCCACGCCGTTGTCGCGAAAATAGGCCAGCGCCTGCTTGAACGCCTTGTCGTCGTGGTCCTTGGCGTCGCGCACATGCACGTCGCTCACCACGCCGAACCGAAGGTTCACCTTAGGCAACGTCGCATTCGGTGCCGCGAAGATCCGCCGTCCCGCCAATGCGGCGAACGAGGCGCATCCACCGAGGAAGAAACGCCTTGAAAACTTTGCATCGAATGTTTTTCCTGTTGTCTGGTCCATTTTCGTTTTCCTTTCGCTTGTCTTCACCGCGATAGAATACACGGTTCTACTCCACCACTCTTACTCCACCACTGGGGTCAGACCCTCCTCGAAGTACGGCCCCACCACCAGAATGGCGGCAATGCTCAATGCAATGTAGATTTTACGCCAGATCGTCCTTGTCGTCATTCGCTTGCCCCTTTGTTTTCCAAACCTTCCAAACCTTCTCAACCTTCCCAACCTTCATAACTTTGTTCAATCTGGTCCACCCTAGTTCAATCTAGTTCAACCCTCACAACCTTCCCAACCTTCACGCGCGCGGGTGCGCCTTCATATATTCATCCTTGAGCCGCTCGACCGACACATGCGTGTATATCTGCGTGGTGGCGAGCGATGAATGTCCGAGCATCTCCTGCACGCTGCGGAGGTCCGCGCCGCCATCCAGCAGATGCGTGGCGAAGCTGTGCCTCAGCTTGTGCGGCGTGAGGTCGGCGGGCAGGTCGGCAGCCGCGAGCCAGTGCTTCATCCGGCGTTCGACGTCGCGCGGGACAAGCGGTCGGCCGCGCGAATTGAGGAATATCCTCGCCTTGCCGTCCGTCGGCAAGCCGTCCGCAGCCATCCGCTCGCGAAGCTCCCTGAGCGCCGCGCATGCGGCCGAACCAAGGATGCAGAGCCGCTGCTTCCGTCCCTTGCCGGTCACGATCACGCTGCCGTTGTCCAGGTTGACCTCTCCCCATTCCAGCGGCGTCACTTCGGATATGCGGCAGCCGGTGGAGTAGAGTGTCTCGAACACGGCCTTGTCGCGCAGGATGGCGTGCACCTGTACGGGGGTGTCGGCGCCGGTACGGCGAAGGCTGCGCAGTTCCTCGCCGGGCGCCTCAAGGAACCTGCGCATCTCCTCCACGGTGAGTACCCTCGGCAGCGGCTTGGCCGGCCTCGGTCCGCGAAGGCCCGCGAAAGGATTGTCGAGCAGCAGGCCCTCGCGCAGAAGGAATCGGAAGAACGTACGCAGCGAAGCGATCTTGCGGCGGATGGTGGTGGCGCGGGCACTGGCCCTGGCAAGCTCCGCGAGAAAGGCCCGTGCGTCCTCCGGTGTGACGCGCATCCAGGGTAGCGGCAGCGTGGCGTCTACGCCCCAGCGGAATGCGGCGAACTGCGCCAGGTCCTGCAGGTACCCGGCAGCGGTATGCGGCGATGCGTTCCGTTCCGATACGAGATGCAGGTTGAATCCACGCACCGTCGGATCGTCGGCCGTCGCCGGGAGGGTCGTCACGCGCGCCGTGACTTCCTCCTGCGCCGCTGCACGGCGCGCTCCGCCCGGGCGTCCGCCTTGGCATCGGCCTCGGCGGCGCCTGCCTTGACGGCATCGGGAATATCCACAAGCCCCAGACGTTCCGCGTTCTCGGCGAAGCCCGGGATCTGTTCGCGGTAGTTCACGAGTATGCGGCGCAGCGCGGCCACCTGCCGCGGCGAGAGCGAGCTGCGCCTGGCGTACTGGTCCTGCAGTGACTTCACGAACCCGTGGTCGTCGTACACCCGCCGCCCGCGACGCGCCGGCTCCTTCCATTCCTTGACCGTGTCGGCAAGCTGCAGCAGCTCCGGCACGGCTGGATCCACGGGCGCCACCTCGAAGCCGCCCGGCACGTACGGCGCCAGCCTGGCGCGGACCTGTTCGGCGTCCGGCAGGGCGCCGGAGTTCTCGCCTATTGAACGCGCCAGGATGGAGAACTGCTTCTCCGAAAGCACCTTGCCGCGGTCGACCTGCTCGCGCAGCGAGTTGAGGAACGGGTTCTTCGTAAGGCCGCCGATGCGGTCGATGGTTAGGAAGCACCACTTCACAAGATCCACGGACGGTGCGTTCTTCAGGCGGTCTATCTCCGGCCCGTAGCCGAGGTCCACCAGCCTGTTCTCCCCGTCGGGGATCTGGTCGCGGTATGCCACGGCGATCTTCACGAGCGCCTGCAGCTGCTTCTCCGAAAGGGGTTTCTTGCCCTCCGCCAGCTGGTCCTTCACGGACTTCACGAAAGCCTCGTCGGAATACACGCGCTTCCCAGCCCTCACGGGCGCGCGCCAATTGCCCACGTCGTCCAGCAGCTTGAAGAGGTCGGTGAACTTCTCCGTGGGCGGCGGCGGCTCCTGCGCGCCCTGCAGCCAGGCCGCGAACTTCACGAAGAAGTCCGAGAGCATCCCATCGCCCTTCTCCTGCCCGGCCTCCACCTTGTCGAGAGCCTCCTCCATCTGCGCGGTGTAGCCCACGCAGAAGAGCGGCTCCAGCTTCTTCACGAGCCAGTCGCTCACGTCTATGCCGCGCTGCGTGGGCACGAGCTGACGTGATTCGCGGGTGGCGTACTGGCGGTCCACCAGCACCTCGATCGTCTGCGCATAGGTCGAGGGCCGGCCGACGCCATTCTCCTCGAGCGCCTTGACGAGCGACGCCTCCGAATAGCGCGGCGGCGGCTTGGTCTCCTTGCGGTCGGAAAGCCAGCGCGCCGCCGTGAGCGCCTCGCCTTCCGCGAGCGGCGGCAGCGACTTCACCTCGTCGCCCTCCTCCTCCTCGGCTACCGCTCCCTTCTTCGCGGGGGCCGATCCCATCACCTTGAGCCAGCCTTCGAACACCACGGACGTGGTGGTGGCCGTGAACAGGTACTCATGGCGCAGGCCGTCCTTCTCGGCCTCGATGCCGACCGTCTTCTGGGAGAGCCTCGCGTCCGACATCTGGGAGGCCACGAACCGGCGCCAGATGAGATCGTAGAGCTTCTGCATCGGGCCGTCCAGCCCAAGCGTACCCGGCCTGCTCGACACATCCGTCGGACGGATCGCCTCGTGCGCCTGCTGCGCGCCTGCCTTGGAGCGGTAGTAGTTGTCCGCATGGAACTCCGGCCCGAAATCCTGCACGATGAGGCCCTTCACCGCAGCGCGGGCCTCCTGGGCGATGTTCACGCTGTCGGTACGCATGTAGGTGATGAGCCCCTGCTCGTACAGCTTCTGCGCCAGCGACATCGTGCGATGCGGGGAGAATCCGCACACGCTGGAGGCCGCCTGCTGGAGCGTGGACGTGGTGAAAGGCGGGTACGGATGGCGGGTGCGGGGCACATCCTTCACCGACGCGACGCGCAGCGAGGCGCCGTCGAGATCGTCGACGAGCGTCGCCGCGTGCTCCTGGCTCTTCACATCGGGCTTCTCGCCGTCGAGCCGCGAGAGCTTCGCCGTAAACTTCGTTGACTTGTCGTTCCCCTTCATGGCCTCCACGCCGAGCACCCAGTAGGCGACCGGCACGAAGTCCTTTATCTCGCGCTCGCGCTCCACCAGCAGGCGCAGCGCAACCGACTGCACGCGCCCGGCCGAGAGCGAGTATCCGTAGCTGAGGTTCTTCCAGAGAAGCGGCGACACCTTGAAGCCCACGAGACGGTCCAGAATCCTGCGCGCCTGCTGGGCATCGACCCGGCGGTAGTCGATGTCGCCGGGATTGTCGACCGCGTTGCGTACGGCGCGCGGGGTGATCTCGTTGTAGGTCACGCGGCGCACGGGCTTGCCCTTGGCCGCGTCCTTCAGCACCTCGCTGAGATGCCAGGCTATGGCCTCGCCCTCGCGGTCGGGATCGGGCGCGAGCAGCACTTCGTCGGACGCCCTGGCGGCGGCGCGAAGCTCGTCCACCACCTTCTTCTTGTCCGCGCTGATCTCGTATGTCGGCGTGAACGTCCAGCTGTTCTCCTTGCCTGCGACCGGCGCCACGCGGATCGACAGCCCCTTCTTGGGGAGGTCCCGCACATGGCCCACCGACGACTTGACTACATAATCCCCTCCAAGAAACTTCTCTATCGTCTTCGCCTTCGCCGGCGACTCCACTATCAGCAGCTTCTTCATTTCCAGCTCTCTTGTTTCCTTCCTGGTTCCTTCTTCCTTCAATGGATGAATGCGTGATATTTTACCGAAACTTCACAGGAAAATCTACCCCCTATTTGAACAATCAGTAGATGAAGAGCATTTCGCGGTATTTGGGAAGCGGCCAGCGCGCATCGTCCACGAGATGCTCGAGCGCGTCCACGGTGTGCCGCAGCGCGGCCATCGCGGCGATCTGGGCCCTCGGGCCGCCCTTGGCGAGCGCGCGCTCCAGCCGTTCGCACTTCACGTGCAGGTCGTCCAGACCCGCGCCAAGCTTCAGCGATAGCGCCCTCAGGCCGGTCACACCCACCTTCAGGCCGTCCTTCTTCGCGATGGAGATGGCCGTGGCAAGCTTCGAGAACTCGTCCGCCACCACCGGCCGTATCATGGCGCGCGCCATCTCCAGCGACACGCCGCCCTCGATTCGGACCCGCCGCTCGTATGCCCCGAGCGCTATCTCGTAGCGGCTCTCCATCTCGGCGCCGGTCAGCACGCCGTATTTCTCGAAGAGCGCCTGGTTGGCTGGGTTCTTCAGCGGCGCTATGGCCGATAGCGTGTCGGGCAGATTCGGCAGCCCGCGCGCGGCGGCCTCCTTCTGCCAGGCCGCGGAATAGCCGTCGCCGGCGAAAAGCACCCGCTTGTGGGCGCGGATGAGCCGCTGCAGGAGCTTCTGCAGGTTTGCATTGAAGTCGCCGGGCATGGCGTCCAGCTTGTCCGATAGCGCATCCAGCGACTCCGCCACGATCGTGTTGAGCACCATCTGGTTCTGGGCGCAGTTCTGCGATGCGCCCGGGGCGCGGAACTCGAACTTGTTGCCCGTGAACGCGAACGGCGAGGTGCGGTTGCGGTCGGTGGTGTCGCGCGGCAGCGGCGGCAGGGTGTCCACGCCGATCTTGAGCCTAGTGCGTCCGCTCGCCGCCCACGAGGTGCCCGTCTCTATCGCCTTCATCACCGCGCCAAGCTCGTCGCCGAGGAATATCGAGAGTATCGCGGGCGGCGCCTCGTTGCCCCCGAGGCGGTGGTCGTTGCCAGCGCCGGCGGTCGACGCCCGGAGCATGTCGGCATGCAGGTCGATGGCGCGTATGACGGCCAGGAGGATCGTGAGGAATATCGCGTTCTCCTTCGGGTTTGCGCCAGGCTCCAGCAGGTTGCGTCCGCCGTACGCAATGGACCAGTTGCAGTGCTTGCCGCTGCCGTTCACCCCCGCGAACGGCTTCTCGTGCAGCAGGCACTCGAACCCGTTGCGCTCGGCCGTGCGGTGCAACGTCTCCATTATGAGCATGTTGTGGTCCACCGCGAGGTTTAGATCCTCGAAGATCGGCGCCAACTCGAACTGCGCCGGGGCGGCCTCGTTGTGGCGCGTCTTGGCGGGGATGCCCAGCCGCCACAGCTGCTCCTCCACCTCGGTCATGAACTTGAGCACGCGCGGACGGATCGCGCCGTAGTAGTGGTCGTCAAGCTGCTGGTGCTTCGCCGGGGCCGCGCCGAACACCGTCCGGCCCGTCTGCAGCAGATCGGGCCGCTGCATGTAGAAGCAGCGGTCCACCAGGAAATATTCCTGCTCCGCGCCAAGCGTCACGGATACCGGGGCGTCCGGCTGGCCGAAGTGCGCCATCAGCCTCTTCAGCGCCTTCGACAGCGCCTGCATGGATCTCAGAAGCGGGGTCTTGGAGTCGAGCGCGTCGCCGGTGTGCGAGCAGAACGCAGTGGGTATGCACAGGGTCGCCCCGTTGGCGTGACGCTTGATGAACGCCGGCGAGGTGGGGTCCCACGCCGTATAGCCGCGCGCCTCGAAGGTGGATCTAAGTCCGCCAGACGGCAGCGACGACGCATCCGCCTCGCCGCCTATGAGGTTCTTGCCGCTGAAGGCCTGGATGGCTCGCGCGGGGCCTGCAGGCTCCAGGAAGCTGTTGTGCTTCTCGGCTGTGCCGCCGGTGAGAGGCTGGAACCAGTGGGTGAAGTGCGTGGCGCCCATCTCCATCGCCCAGCGCCGCATGCCGTCCGCCACCTCGTCGGCGATGGAGGCGTCGAGCGGCGCGTGGTCCCTCGCCACGGCCAGCAGCTTGGCGGCAGTAGGCTTGGTGAGATAGCGGGCTATCGCCTTCTCCCCGAAGGCGTCAATGCCGTACGTCCTGATGGACGCATCCGGCTTGATTTCCGCCGCCGGCGACTCCGGCAGGCGGGCGGCCACGGCGTTGATGGCATGTATGCGGTTGTTGATGTTCATGTTCGTTCAGCCTGGATGTCTCTTGCTTTGCGTCCCTTGCGGACTGCCTTCTTCATCGCTCGAATCGCGACAGGATTGGAGCGAGCCTGTCGGCAAGGCGCGTCTCGAGCCAGGGCGTCACGCCCCAGCCGTCGCGCAGGTCCAGATACTCCGCGACAGGCTGCGGCTGGCCGGCCTTCACGCCGTATTCGGCGCGAAGCAGGATGTTGCGGGCCGTGGCGTCCGGCGAGACGAACTCCACCACCTGCACTCGATAACCCAGGATGCGCAGCAGCAGCGCGCGGAAGGAGTCCGTCAGCAGGTCGCAGAGGCGCTCGCGCAGGATTCCGTGCCGGAGCAGCCCGGCGAAGCATCTTTCAGCCTGGGCGCCGGTTCTGCCAACGGCCTTCTGCAGCTCGTGCTGGCAACATGGCGCGGAGAGGATGTAGCGCGCTTTCCATTCGATGCCGCGCGCCAGGGCCTCGTCCGTGGCGGTGTCGCAGGCATGTAGCGACACCACCATGTCCGCCCTTCCATCAAGGCCCTCGATGCCCTTGCCGCCCTTGAAGGCCGCGGGATCCCCGAGATCGGCCTCGATGAAGACGACACGATCGGCCACGTCGAGCGCGGCGGCCGCCTTGCGCGAGGCGGCGATCACGTCCGCCCTGCGGTCCACGCCCACCACGCGAACGTCCCCGAAGCCCATCCCCTGCGTGAGATGGAAGTAGAGCGCGAAGGTAAGGTAGGACTTGCCGCAGCCGCAGTCCACCACCGTGAACGGTCTGGACCTCTCCTTCTCGTCCGCGAGCGCATCGCCTACGATCCTCAGGAACTCGTTCACCTGGTCGTACTTGCCGCGCATCGAGGCGCGTATGCGCCCGTCCGCGTCGGCGATGCCGACCACCTGCAGCAGCGCGGTGGAATCGAAGGAAGCGAGCGGCGTCTTCTTCACCCGGTCGTGCGGCAGCACCTCCGCCGGACGCGCCATCTCCGCCGAGCGCGAAGTGAGCACGCGCCCTTTCTTCGTCACGCGCACATGCAGGTCGCCCGTGGCCGTCATGAGATGCAGGTCGCGCGCGCCCTTCTGCGAGATTATCTCCTCCAGGCCTTCGGCGGCGCCGTTCGCATCGAGGTTCTTCACGCGCACCTGGCCATCGTCGGTCATCTCTGCCTGGAATCTCTTCTCCCCGCCGATCGAAACGGGTCTAAGCGCGATGCGGAACGTCCTGCCGCCCCGCCGGACCGTCTGCACGAGCTTCATGAACCCGTCGCCCAGCGTACGCGCGCGGATCTCCTCGCTCAGAGGCGCCTCAAGCTCGAACTTCTCCATGCCTCAGGCCCCCTTTCCGCGCGATGCCTGCGGCATGGCGCGCGCGAATCCGCCCCAGCCGAGCTTGCGCGAAAGGACCTCGCACGGATCATAGCCCGGCAGCTCCACAAGCGGCACCGCCACTTCCGCCTTCGCGATGTCCACGGATTCGCCGGCTGCTACCCGAAAGGCCTCCGCGCCGTCCACATGGACCGCCGCCGCCGAGGCAGGGCGCACAGTGAGCCGGGCGGAATCGCGGACGACGAGCGGACGCGTCGCGAGCGCGTGCGGGCATACGGGCGTGACCACGAAGGAGCGCGTGTCGGGCAGAAGCACAGGCCCCCCTGCCGAGAGCGAATACGCCGTGGAGCCTGTGGGCGTTGAGACGATGAGCCCGTCGGCCGCGAAGCGCGTCGCAGGCGTGCCGTCCACCAGCAGCGTCAGATCGAGCGCATGCCCTGCCGAGGCATGCGCCACGACCACCTCGTTGAGCGCGCGTCTTGAGCGCACCTCCAGCATCGAACGCCAGGAGATCAGGAACCTGCCGTGCGCGAGCGCCTGGATTGCATCCTCGAAATGCGGCTCCTCGACCGCGGCCAGGTAGCCCAGGGAACCCAGGTTGAACCCCAGCAGCGGCACGCCCGGGTAGCGGTGCACGGCCGAAAGCATCGTGCCGTCGCCGCCCAGCACCACAACCACCGCATCCACGGAGCCGTCAAGGCCCTTGATCCCCTTGACGACCTCGATGCCGACAGAGCGGGCAAACGCCGACAGCCGGGCGCGGACAGCGTCCGCCCCCGGCTTGTCGCGGTTTACATGGAACACGACCTTCCTGATGTGCGGCCGTGCACCCATGCTATTTCATGCGTCCCGTGTAGGCCTCCGCGGCCTTGCTGTCGATCTTCGCGTTGAAGAACTGCTCGGCGGCCTTGCTGCGCGCTCTGTCCCACGGACGCGGACCGCCGCAGAACTGCACCGCCCACAGCTTGAGCTGCTTCTTCTCAGGGTTGACCATGCAGTTCGTGCCCCAAGCACCACCATGGCCGAACCAGCCGTCGCCGGCGACATGGAGGCCGAGCGAATAGCCGCCCAGCCCCTCAGGCCGCGTGGATGTGGCGAGGATGGACTTCACCGTCTCGGGCTTGAGGATGCGCACGCCGTTCTCGCCCGTGCCGAGGTTCATCAGCATCTTGTAGAACTTGAGCTGGTCCGCCGCCGTGGTCCAAAGCCCGGCGCCGGCCGAGGCGAACACGCGGTCGTCACCGTACGGACGCTGCATCGACGGGTTGTCCTTGCGCCACTTCGCCTGCGTGCCGCCCTTGACGTCGTACATCTCGATCTTGTGCCTCTGCTGCCCTTCGGTGGGCCAGAAGCCGGAATCCTTCATGCCGAGCGGATCCAGCACGCGCTCCTTGAGGAAATCCTCCCAGCGCTTGCCGGTAACAACCTCCACGACCGCCGCGCCGATGTCGATGCCCACGTTCGAATAGCTCGCCTTCGTGCCGGGCTCGAACTTGATCGGCAGCGCCGCCGCCGTCGCCGCCACGGACCTCAGCGGCATGCGGCGCGACCAGCCGCCCATCGACTGGTAGTTCGGCAGCTCGAACGAGAAGCCGCCCGTGTGGTTCATCACGTTGCGGACGGTGAGCACGTTCTTCGCCTTCGCGAGCCTGCGCACGCCGTTCGTCGCCGGCAGCTCGACCCAGAGGGTCTTGAACTCCGGCAGGTACTTGGACACGGGATCGTCGAGGCTGATCTTGCCCTCTTCCACGAGGATGGCGATCGTCACCCCGCAGAACCCCTTCGTCTGCGAGCACTGCATGTACGCGTTGTCCAGGGTGATCGGGCGCTTCTTCTCGGCGTCGGCATAGCCGAGGCAGGCCGTCTCCTGCACGCCGTCGCTGTAGAACACGCTGACCGCTCCCGGCAGCTCGCCGGAGTCGACGTACTTCTGCAGCGCGTCCTTCGCGAACGACGTGCCCGACTCCTTCCATGCCGGGGCGGTCGTGCCGCACCCCGCCGCGACCGCAAGCGCTGCCGCCAGCGCCATGGCGCCAATCCTGCCGAAAACCATTTCCTTCATCGTCTCATTCCTTTCTTTTTTTGTTGTTGCCTAGAGGATTTCTTCCTGCCGAAGACGACGCTAGAGCTCCCTGATCTTGATGTTGCGGTAGGACACCGTCGAATCGCTATGATCCTGGATGTGGATGCGACCCTCGGGCGTCAGACCCCACCTGCCGTTCTGGTTGATCTTGGGCGAGGCGTACTTGCTCTTCGCGAAGGCATCCATGAACGCCTTGCCGCCGCGCTCGAACTCCAGCACCTTCACGCCGTTGAGCCAGTGCTCCACATGCGTTCCCTTGGACACGACCATCGCCGTGTTCCATTCGCCGAGCGGCTTGAGGAGCTTGTCGGCGTGCGAGGGCATCATGTCGTAGAGCGAGGCCACGCGACGGTTGCCGTCAACGCCCTTGGTGGCGTCGGGGTGGGCGCCGTCGAGGATCTGGTACTCGAGCGTCGTGCCGCCGTTGATCTTCTCGTCGTAGAAATACTTGATGCCGCTGTTGGCGGCCTTGGTGAGGCGGAAATCGCACTTGAACATGAAGTCGCGGTACTTCTTCACCGTCACGATCGATCCGCCGCCGCCCCGGCACTGGTCGTCGGGCAGCTTCTCCCACTTGCCCTCCGGCGTGATGCGCGCGCGCGGCAGCACCGTCAGCACGCCGTCCTTCATCTCCCAGCCCTTCTTCGGGAATGCCTTGAAGCCCTCCTTCTCGCCGACCCAGTTGGCGGTCGTGCTGCCGTCCCACAGCAGCTGCCAGCCTTCGGCCTTCTCGGCGGCGGAAAGCGTGTTGGGCGCGCACTCGCAGGGCTTGCAAGCACCGGACTTGCATGCACTGGGCTTGCATTCGCAGGGCTTGCATGCGCATGGGTTGCACCCGCAGTCAGCGGGCGGGGTGGTGGCGCAGCCGACGACGAGCGCGGCGGCGAGCGGTAATAGCAGTCTTTTCATCTTTTTTCCTTTCGTGTTCATGAATGGCATGGTATCGATTTATCCGGTCACAGCTGGCGCAGCATGTCGCGTATGGAGCGCTCGCGCGCCTCTATCGACTCGCACAGCCGGAACTGCACGCGCGCCCGGTTGAGGTTCTGGCCGGGCTGGCGCACCTTGAAGTAGCGGTCGCCGGCAAGGTAGTCCTGGAAGAACCTGAGCCCCAGCTCGAACGGCAGGAGCCGGATCGCATCGTAGAAGTAGGCGCGGTCGGCGTCGGTGAGGAAGGAGCCGGCCTCCTTCATGTAGCCGCGCATGAACGCCAGGAAGAGCGTCTCGTCGAAGGCGACCTTGCCTAGGTTCAGCTCCTCTTCGCCCGCCGGATTGCATATCGAGCGCACGGCGTCGCCGAGATCCATGTGCACGAGGCCGGGCGACACGGTGTCGAGATCTATCATCGCCGTGCCCTTGCCGGTGAAGTCGTCGATCATTATGTTGTTGACCTTCGGATCGCCGTGGAACATCCGCTTCTTCAGCTCGCCCGCGGCCTCGGCGCGCTCCAGCGACACGGCGAACATGCGCCGCTCCTCTATGTACTTGGCAAGCCGACGCGCCTCCATCGAGGCCCCCAGCAGCTCGCGGGCGTGCGGATCCTCGAGCGTCTCGTCGTAGCGCGCGAGATAGCCGCTCGTGATGTGGAAGCCGGGCAGCGGGTCCTCGATCGCCGTGGGCGACATGTCCGATACAAGGTAGTGGAAATGGCCCAGCGCCGCGCCGCATTCGAGCGCATGCTCGGGGCTTTGCGCCGTGTCGAACCCGTGGGCCGAGAGTATGCGCGTTATCACGCGCCACACCTCGCCCTTGTCGTCCACCGTGAAGTCAGCCCCGTCCTTCGCCTTTATGATGCGCGGCATCTGCCACACGCGGTCGTCGCGGTCGGTGGCGGAGTCGCGCTCGAGCTTCTCGTGGCAGTGCAGCGTTATGGCGTGCATGTTCGCCATTATCTGCTCGGGACACGGGAACACATTGCGGTTGATCCGCTGCAGCACGAGCTGCGTCTCCGTGAAAGTGTTGCGAAACACCGCAAGGAACGTATCGTTTATGTTGCCGTTGCCGAACGGCACCAGGGTCACGAGGCGTCCCTTGACGTTGAATCTGTTGACTAGCAGCGCAAGTTCCATCGTTTGCAGGGCGCAGTGCGCTTGCGGCACAGGCCTGTTGCGCTAGATTTTACCAAAAAACAGGCCGCCAGGCAAGCCCGCTCGATTGAACAAGGATTACGGGGGCGCATCTGCGTAATTCACCGCAATCCATTCCTGGATGGGTACGGTGAAACTGTCGAGGCTGCCCGACCTATGACAGGCTGCGCCCAGCGGCGTCAGCCTTGCGCCTCCGCTCGGTCTTGCGCTTCGACTCCTCGAT